>NZ_JCAJXC010000031.1:0-5473 GCF_059278965.1 Pedobacter sp. NEAU-ZC8 | reverse complement strand
AAAGACTGGGAAACACAAGCTAGGCGATCTGCAACATATAAAGGCAAACCGAGAGGAGATGCCGAAAAGTTCATTAAAGAGATGTCATTTTATAAAAACGCAGCGAGGTAAACAAGTACGGTTTCAAAGTACATGAGCCAAGCAAGTTTTTCAAGTCAAATATCTAACAGACAAATTAGAATAAGACTATTATTAATAAGTTAAGAATGGTCAGTGTTCAAACAAAACATTTTACAATGGAGAGTTTGATCCTGGCTCAGGATGAACGCTAGCGGCAGGCCTAATACATGCAAGTCGAACGATACTTTCCAGCTTGCTGGAAAGGAAAGTGGCGCACGGGTGCGTAACGCGTATGCAACCTACCTTAATCAGGGGGATAGCCCGAAGAAATTCGGATTAACACCGCATAAAATCACAGTATAGCATTATACAATGATCAAATATTTATAGGATTAAGATGGGCATGCGTGACATTAGTTAGTTGGCGGGGTAACGGCCCACCAAGACCACGATGTCTAGGGGATCTGAGAGGATGACCCCCCACACTGGTACTGAGACACGGACCAGACTCCTACGGGAGGCAGCAGTAAGGAATATTGGTCAATGGAGGCAACTCTGAACCAGCCATGCCGCGTGCAGGAAGACAGCCCTCTGGGTCGTAAACTGCTTTTATTCGGGAATAAACCTATCTACGTGTAGATAGCTGAATGTACCGAAGGAATAAGGATCGGCTAACTCCGTGCCAGCAGCCGCGGTAATACGGAGGATCCAAGCGTTATCCGGATTTATTGGGTTTAAAGGGTGCGTAGGCGGCTTATTAAGTCAGGGGTGAAAGACGGTGGCTCAACCATCGCAGTGCCTTTGATACTGATGAGCTTGAATGTACTAGAGGTAGGCGGAATGTGACAAGTAGCGGTGAAATGCATAGATATGTCACAGAACACCGATTGCGAAGGCAGCTTACTATGGTATTATTGACGCTGAGGCACGAAAGCGTGGGGATCAAACAGGATTAGATACCCTGGTAGTCCACGCCCTAAACGATGAATACTCGCTGTTAGCGATATACAGTTAGCGGCTAAGCGAAAGCGTTAAGTATTCCACCTGGGGAGTACGCTCGCAAGAGTGAAACTCAAAGGAATTGACGGGGGCCCGCACAAGCGGAGGAGCATGTGGTTTAATTCGATGATACGCGAGGAACCTTACCCGGGCTTGAAAGTTAGTGAAGTTTTCAGAGATGGAAGCGTCCGCAAGGACACGAAACTAGGTGCTGCATGGCTGTCGTCAGCTCGTGCCGTGAGGTGTTGGGTTAAGTCCCGCAACGAGCGCAACCCCTATGTTTAGTTGCCAGCACGTTATGGTGGGGACTCTAAACAGACTGCCTGTGCAAACAGAGAGGAAGGAGGGGACGACGTCAAGTCATCATGGCCCTTACGTCCGGGGCTACACACGTGCTACAATGGATGGTACAGAGGGCAGCAAGCTGGCAACAGCAAGCAAATCTCAAAAAGCCATTCACAGTTCGGATAGAGGTCTGCAACTCGACCTCTTGAAGTTGGATTCGCTAGTAATCGCGTATCAGCAATGACGCGGTGAATACGTTCCCGGGCCTTGTACACACCGCCCGTCAAGCCATGGAAGTTGGGGGTACCTAAAGTATGTAACCGAAAGGAGCGTCCTAGGGTAAAACCGATAACTGGGGCTAAGTCGTAACAAGGTAGCCGTACCGGAAGGTGCGGCTGGAATACCTCCTTTCTGGAGTAGAATTGACTACTTGCTGCGTTTAAAATGATATAAAATGACAAAACATCTCAAAAAGAAAACCCATAGAATGAAACATCAATAGAGTGTTCCATACTGAAGTAAAGGTGAAACTGTAGGAAGCATTGTGTAGGAGAAACCTCAGATACAGTTCTAAACCGAAAGTAAACAGTCCCGTAGCTCAGTTGGTTAGAGCACTACACTGATAATGTAGGGGTCAGCAGTTCAAATCTGCTCGGGACTACTACTAAAATTTCTAAGGGGGATTAGCTCAGCTGGCTAGAGCGCCTGCCTTGCACGCAGGAGGTCAACGGTTCGACTCCGTTATTCTCCACCATCACCCTTACCTAATACAAAAGGTAAAGAAATAAGGAAACGTAAAGAATCCTGGGGATAGAAAAGTTCTTTGACATATTGGAAGAAGTTAAAAAAGAAGAGCAAACAACAATAGAGACGTTGTTAGCTGTTTAACTTGAAATGAAATAGACAACTTATGCATGCTTGCATGTGTATGCGTCAAAAGCATCAAGAGTATAAACATTAACAACAATCAAAAAAAGCATTTCCATAGGCGCAAAAGGCTATGGAGAGAAGAAAGTAAGAAAGAGCACACAGGGGATGCCTTGGCTCTCAGAGGCGATGAAAGACGTGATAAGCTGCGATAAGCTTCGGGGATTAGCAAATATGAATTGATCCGAAGATTTCTGAATGGGGAAACCTGGCTAGTTGAAGACTAGTCGTATATAATACGCAAACCTGCCGAACTGAAACATCTAAGTAAGCAGAGGAAGAGAAAATAATAATGATTTCCTAAGTAGTGGCGAGCGAAAGGGAAAGAGCCCAAACCAGTTATGTTACGGCATACCTGGGGTTGTAGGACTACGATGTGGTATTGATGAAATGAAGTGGAACAGGATGGGAAGCCTGGCAATATACGGTGATAGCCCGGTACACGTAAGTAACATCAGCCTAGTAGGATCCTGAGTACCGCGAGGTCGGAGACGCCTTGTGGGAATCTGCCGGCACCATCCGGTAAGGCTAAATACTCCTGAGAGACCGATAGTGAACCAGTACCGTGAGGGAAAGGTGAAAAGAACCCCGAACAGGGGAGTGAAATAGAACCTGAAACTGTGTGCTTACAAGCGGTCGGAGCGTCCAGGTGGCGTGACGGCGTGCCTTTTGCATAATGAGCCTACGAGTTACTCTTCTCTGGCAAGGTTAAGTGTTTAAGACACGGATCCGAAGCGAAAGCGAGTCTGAATAGGGCGTATAGTCAGGGGAGGTAGACGCGAAACCTTGTGATCTACCCATGGACAGGTTGAAGGTGCGGTAACACGTACTGGAGGACCGAACCGATAAACGTTGAAAAGTTTCCGGATGATCTGTGGGTAGGGGTGAAAGGCTAATCAAACTGGGAAATAGCTCGTACTCCCCGAAATGTTTTTAGGAACAGCGTTGTGGTAAAGTTATATAGAGGTAGAGCTACTGATTGGGTGCGGGGGAGTCAAATCCTACCAAATCCAGACAAACTCCGAATGCTATATAATATACGCAGCAGTGAGGCCCGGGGTGCTAAGGTCACGGGCCGAGAGGGAAAGAACCCAGACCATCAGCTAAGGTCCCCAAGTTACTACTAAGTTGAACTAACGAGGTGCGATTGCATAGACAGCTAGGATGTTGGCTTGGAAGCAGCCATTCATTTAAAGAGTGCGTAACAGCTCACTAGTCGAGCGATCGTGCATGGATAATAAACGGGCATTAAGTAGTACACCGAAGCTATGGGTAATATTTATATTACGGTAGGGGAGCATTCCAGCGGCAGCGAAGTTATGACGTAAGTTGTGGTGGAGCTTCTGGAAAAGCAAATGTAGGCATAAGTAACGATAAGGCAGGCGAGAAACCTGCCCACCGAAAGGATAAGGTTTCCTGATCAACGCTAATCGGATCAGGGTTAGTCGGGACCTAAGGAGAACCCGAAGGGGATATTCGATGGACAACTGGTTAATATTCCAGTACTTTTTATAACTGCGATGTGGGGACGGAGTAGTGACACTGCCGCGATCTGACGGAATAGATCGTTAAAGGCTGTAGGTATAGGACTGGTAGGCAAATCCGCCGGTCTTGCTGAACGCTGATAGTACCGCGAGCCTTCGGGTAAGTGGATAGTGCAGGTAATCAGACTTCCAAGAAAAACCGCTAAGCTTCAGGTTATAAAAACCCGTACCGCAAACCGACACAGGTATCCGGGAAGAGAATTCTAAGGTGCTCGAGTGAATCATGGCTAAGGAACTCGGCAAAATGGCCCTGTAACTTCGGGAGAAGGGGCGCTGGTAGCAATATCAGCCGCAGTGAAAAGGCCCAGGCGACTGTTTAACAAAAACACATGGCTTTGCAAAATCGAAAGATGAAGTATAAGGCCTGACACCTGCCCGGTGCTGGAAGGTTAAGAGGGGATGTTAGTCGCAAGGCGAAGCATTGAATCGAAGCCCCAGTAAACGGCGGCCGTAACTATAACGGTCCTAAGGTAGCGAAATTCCTTGTCGGGTAAGTTCCGACCTGCACGAATGGTGTAACGATCTGGGCGCTGTCTCAGCCATGAGCTCGGTGAAATTGTGGTCCCGGTGAAGACGCCGGGTACCCGCAACGGGACGGAAAGACCCCATGCACCTTCACTACAATTTAACATTGACATTGGATACAGGATGTGTAGGATAGGTGGGAGACTATGAAGCGGCGTCGCCAGGCGTCGTGGAGTCAACGTTGAAATACCACCCTTTCTGTATTCGGTGTCTAACTCGGCTTGGTCGAGGACATTGTTTGATGGGTAGTTTGACTGGGGTGGTCGCCTCCAAAAAGGTAACGGAGGCTTTCAAAGGTAAGCTCAATACGCTTGGTAACCGTATGAGGAGTGCAATAGCATAAGCTTGCTTGACTGTGAGGCAGACAAGCCGAGCAGGGTCGAAAGACGGATATAGTGATCCGGTGGTTCTGCATGGAAGGGCCATCGCTCAAAGGATAAAAGGTACGCTGGGGATAACAGGCTGATCTCCCCCAAGAGCTCATATCGACGGGGAGGTTTGGCACCTCGATGTCGGCTCGTCACATCCTGGGGCTGGAGAAGGTCCCAAGGGTTCGGCTGTTCGCCGATTAAAGTGGCACGCGAGCTGGGTTCAGAACGTCGCGAGACAGTTCGGTCCCTATCTGTTGTGGGCGTAGGAATTTTGAGTGGGGCTGACCTTAGTACGAGAGGACCGGGTTGGACTAGCCTCTAGTGAATCTGTTGTTCCGCCAGGGGCATTGCAGAGTAGCTACGCTGGGAATAGATAAGCGCTGAAAGCATCTAAGTGCGAAACTAGCCACGAGATGAGAATTCCATATAGGACCGTAGAAGACTACTACGTTGATAGGTTACAGATGTAAAGCTGGTGACAGCATAGTCGAGTAATACTAATCATCCGAAGCTTTCAAAAGCAGAATACTGTTGTTTGTTCTTCTGGAACTAACTTCTTTCAATAATATGTCATTGTTATTGAATACCAATCAATCGAGAGATAGATAGCTTAAATAACATTAAAAATATTTAGGTGCCTATATCGGTGGTGTCCACCTCTTCCCATTCCGAACAGAGAAGTTAAGCCCACCAGAGCCGATGGTACTGCGGTAACACGTGGGAGAGTAGGTCGGTGCCAAATCTTAAAGAAAGCCTGTAAGT
>NZ_JCAJXC010000030.1:0-10602 GCF_059278965.1 Pedobacter sp. NEAU-ZC8 | reverse complement strand
TTTTCGGGAATTTTCTGCAGCACTTCTATGACAGTATCTGCCTTTGTGCCAGCAATAATGGCGACAATAGCGCCTTTTTTACCCTTAGCAGCCTTATTTGTTAGTATTGTATAAAGTTCCCCATGAGATAACGAGGTCTCATCGATGGACAGCTGAACGCCTAAGTTCTCGGGGAAAAGCAGCCAATCTTTTGCATGCAACCTTTGGTTCCAGTCCTTGAATCCGCTTAATGACTCGCGATAATTCCGCTGAAGTGTTTTTCCTTTTACCCCATAGAAGCCACCTACAGTATGGACCGAATTAGGGCTGGTATCGACTGATTTCTTTTAAAAAAGCCGCGAATCCCTCTGTTATTCGCGTGCCTTCTGCAACAATATTCCAATCCCGGTAAGCCACTTTGTTTGTGCTGGTATTGAGCCAGCGACGACGTTTGATATGGAGGAACACCTTGTGCCCGCGGATCGGGAAGTCCTGCACGGTAATGGTTGGAAAAAAGCCTTTGGAAAGCAGCTTTTCTCCTTCTGGCACATTTGGAGTAATATTAACCTCTTGCAAATCCAAATGAAATATATCTTCTTCTTTGCGCACTTCTTTGAGTTCGAAAAAGTCAAGAATGAAATCGGGAAGTAGTAAGCTTATTAAGGTGTGGTATCCGTCCTGCATGAAGTAAGAAATCTAAAACACCAAAGCTAAAAATATATGATCTGCTCCACAACTTTTTGACTTGATCCTTAATCAATGGGCGAGATACCTTAATTACGTTCAAAATTGTGCTTTAAACAGCGTGTGGTAGGCTATAACGCAAAAAAGCTCCAGATTTCTCTGAAGCTTTTTCGTGGTGCGAGCTGGGATCGAACCAGCGACACAAGGATTTTCAGTCCTTTGCTCTACCGACTGAGCTATCGCACCTTTTACCGTCTATCTTACTAAACGTTCCCTCGGTTGGGGATTGCAAATGTAGCTTCTTTTTTTTACTCACCAAATCTTTTTACAAACTAATTCACCTTAGCCCCCTAAACACCTGATTTCCTGTGTGAAAAATTTTATCCCTAAAAACATCTTTTTTTCCAAACAACATCAATTTAAAAACTATTATGCATGCATAGGAATATTCTCCACACAATTTCTTTACCTTAGCACAACTAAATAGAAATCTAGCGTAATGGTATTACAAATCCTTTTTATTGCATTCGTCATCGCTGCAATAGCCTTATTTAGCTTCAACTTCAAGAAAGTAATCCGCAACATCCGTTTAGGCCGTCCAGTAGATCGCTTCGATCAACCTGGCGAACGCCTCAAAGTCATGCTTAAAGTGGCTTTCGGCCAAACGAAAATGGTGGCACGCCCGATCCCTGCCATCCTGCACTTCTTCGTTTATGCTGGTTTCATCATCATCAACATCGAAGTATTGGAGATCATGATCGACGGGATCTTTGGAACCCACCGTGTATTCTCCGGATTAGGCGGCTTCTATAACTTCCTGATCGGCTCCTTCGAGATCCTTGCCTTTACCGTATTGGCTTCCTGCGTGATCTTCCTAATCCGTAGAAATGTATTGAAGTTAAAACGCTTTCGTGGAATTGAGATGACCGAATGGCCGAAGTCGGATGCAAACTACATCCTGATTACAGAGATCCTGCTGATGACTGCATTCCTGCTCATGAACGCGGCAGATGCGAAATTACAAGCCATGGGTGCAGGCCACTACACGGTAGGCGGTGCATTCCCGATCAGCCAGTTCCTGCAAGGCATGTTACCTGAATCAGAGGCAAGCCTGATCGCCATCGAACGTGGCTGCTGGTGGTTCCACATCATCGGAATCTTCGCATTCCTGAACTACCTGCCTTACTCTAAACACTTCCACATCCTGTTGGCATTCCCGAACACCTACTTCTCTTATTTGAAGCCGAAGGGCGAATTCAGCAACATGCAAAGTGTAACCAATGAGGTAAAAGCCATGCTTGATCCCTCATTTACCCCACCCGAAGCAGAAGCCAGCAGATTTGGCGCCAAAGACGTAAAAGACCTGCACTGGGCCAACCTGCTCAATGCCTATACCTGCACCGAGTGCGGAAGATGTACTGATGCTTGTCCGGCAAACATGACCGGTAAACTGCTTTCCCCAAGAAAGATCATGATGGACACCCGCGACCGGGTATCGGAAGTTGGAAAGAACATCGACAAACATGGCGTTGACTACGATGATGGCAAGTCTCTGTTGGACGATTACGTGAGCCGCGAAGAGATCTGGGCTTGTACCAGCTGTAATGCTTGTACACAGGCTTGTCCGGTGAACATAGATCCATTGAGCATCATCGTGGAGATGAGAAGATACATCGTGATGGAAGAGTCACAGGCACCAGGAAGTTTAAACACCATGATGGGTAACCTGGAAAACAACGGAGCACCATGGAAATACTCCCCTGCCGATCGCTTTAACTGGGCGAACAAAAACTAACAAAATACTAACCCTATATTTGCGTCAAAGATGACTGAGCAATTGAATTTTGAAGTGCCTACAATGGCTGATCTTATCGCCCGCGGCGAAGAGCCCGAAATCTTGTTCTGGGTGGGCTGCTTCGGCAGTTACGATGAACGCGCCCAAAGAACAACCCGCGATATCTGCAAGGTCCTGCACCATGTAGGTATAAAATATGCCGTACTGGGTACGGAAGAAAGCTGCACTGGAGACCCCGCTAAACGCGCAGGTAACGAATTCCTCTTCCAGATGCAGGCGATGACCAACATCGAAGTGCTTAATGGCTATAACATCAAGAAGATCGTTACCGGCTGTCCGCACTGCTTCAACACCATCAAAAACGAGTATCCTGGATTGGGTGGCAATTATGAAGTCATTCACCACTCGCAACTGATCCAGCAATTGATCGATGAGGGTAAACTAAGAGCCGAAGGTGGCGAAAGCTTTAAAGGCAAAAAGATCACCTTCCATGACCCATGTTATCTTGGTCGCGGCAACGGCATCTATGAAGCCCCACGGGCAGCCCTGGAGGTACTGGATGCGCAACTCGTAGAAATGAAACGATGCAAGGTGAACGGTCTTTGCTGTGGTGCCGGTGGCGCACAAATGTTCAAAGAGCCTGAGCCAGGTAAGAAGGATATCAACGTTGAGCGCGTGGAAGAAGCCCTGGCCCTGAACCCACAGATCGTGGCAACGTCATGCCCATTCTGCATGACCATGATCAACGACGGTGTGAAAATCAAAGATCAGAACGAAAACGTAGATGTCCTGGACATCGCAGAAATCACCGCAAGAGCGAATGGATTGTAACGACCTATATATCACCTCCCTGAATTCCGGTAGTAACGGCAATTGTTACTATGTGGGTAACAGCGATGAAGCTGTACTCATAGACGCTGGAATCTCCTGTCGTGAAATAGAGAAAAGAATGCTGCGCCTTAACCTGTCAATGAGCAAGGTTAAGGCGCTATTCATATCCCATGAGCACTCGGATCACATCAAGGGGGTATGCACACTGGCGAAGAAATACCAGTTACCCGTTTACATCACCTCCGGAACTTTACGCAATTGCAGGTTCGAACTGAATCCAGGCTTGGTAAGAAACCTGAGCAGCCACAGCAGAACCCAGATCGGCAGATTAACCGTAACCGCCTTCCCGAAAATACATGATGCCATCGAGCCACATAGTTTTATGGTTTCCTGCGGAGATACACACGTCGGCGTCTTCACCGACCTTGGTGCCGTTTGTGGCGAACTTACCAAGTACTTCAAACAATGCCATGCAGCCTTCCTGGAGGCAAACTATGATGAACAGATGTTACAGAATGGTGGTTATCCCTACTTTTTGAAACAACGCATCTGTGGTGGCCGGGGTCACTTGTCTAATCGTCAGGCACTGGAACTATTCAACACCCACCGCTCGCCGCAGTTGAGCCATCTACTGCTCTCCCATTTGAGCAAAGACAATAACAACCCAGCACTGGTAAAAGCGCTTTTCGAAGGACAGGCCAACGGTACAGAAATCATTGTGGCTTCCCGCCACGAAGAGACAGCCGTGTTTGTTGTTTCTGCAAAGTCTCCCGCATCGAAAGAATTCGCAACCCTAAACTATTTAAATCCTCAGCTTCAACTTGCTTTAGGGGTATAACCAAATAGCTCGCCATACTGTCGACCTCACCCTCAGGATCTTTAAAGGTCTGCACAATTACATCGTCTTCCCCGGTCCTCAGGTAGAGCAGCCCCTTAGTCGTTGTACCCATAAAATCACTTTCCTTAAACCGGAGAAGTTAAAAGCAAAATATTCTACTTTGCCGTTTTGGAAATAACGTTTGTACCTGCAAAACCCACTGTTGGTGACACTTAATTCATAACGTTTGATTTGCCTGGCGGCGAAATCTTCATCATAATGTGCTACAAGCTTGTTTTCCAGAAAAATAGAATCTTCTTCCAGCGGATCAATAATCAAAAATGCAGAAAAGATGAAAAAAATGCCAGCTGCATAAAAAAAACACCACATTTTCATGTATTGTGTAAACTTTTTCATCATAATGCTTATTACTGATTGTAATTTAAATAAAATACTAAATTTGCGTTATGAGTTTTTCTCCACAATCTAGAGTTTGGGTTTATCAAAGTAACCGGGAATTCACTACTTCAGAAGTAGCAGAAATTCAAGAAAAGCTGGACGCATTTACAGCACAGTGGCAGGCTCACGGCCATCAGTTGAAAGCAAAGGCAGAAATCATTCATAACTTTTTCATCGTGATCACCGTAGATGAAACAGCATCTAATGTGACCGGATGCTCTATTGATGCATCTGTCCGGGTGCTGAAGGAAATTGAAGATAAGTATAACCTTGATCTGTTTAACAGGTTCAACATGGCCTATATAGCTGATGGGAAAGTCGTTACACTGAACAAGGAAGACTTTGAAACACTTGTCAGCATCAAAAAGATCACACCAGACACCATCGTATTTAACAATACCGTACAGACACTTGAAGAGTTTGAAACCAAGTGGCAGGTACCCTTTGCGCAGAGCTGGCACAATACCGTGTTCTCACACTTGTTCTAAATCGTACATCCTAAACAAAAGGGGCCAATTGGCCCCTTTATCAATACAGCTAAAATATCACTTATAAATCTCCACGCTGATCTTACCGTCCTCAGTAACCGTTCCACGGTACATTCCAGCGGTATTAAATTCCATCGCAACATGGCCATTTTTGTCCAAGGCGATCAAGCCCCCATCTCCGCCTAGTTTGCCCATCTTCTCAATCACCTTTTTTGAAGCCTCCTGAACGGAAAGTTTCTGGTACTCCATCATGGCAGAAAGGTCATGTGCCAGCACGGTACGGATGTAAAACTCACCCCAGCCCGTTCCGGATATTCCGGCAGTGGCGTTGTTTGCATAAGTTCCCGCACCAATGATCGGCGCATCTCCTATCCGGCCATAACGTTTATTGGTCATCCCGCCAGTAGATGTTCCCGCAGCCAGGTTGCCGGATTTATCTAATGCAACGGCACCCACGGTCCCGAACTTAAAATCCGGGTTTATCGTCCCGAGTTTCAGGGCTTTCTTATCGTGATCAAGCACCGCTTTCATCGAATCCTGTTTAATGGCCTGCTGTAATCCCCGCCAACGATCTTCTGTATAAAAGTACGATGGCTCAACAATGGTCAGACCAGCTTGCTTGGCGAACGATTCAGCACCTTTGCCGGCCATCATCACATGTTCAGATTTCTCCATCACGGCTCTGGCGGCACTGATCGGATTGCGGATCACCGTTACGCCTGCAATAGCACCAGCTTTCAGGGTCTTACCATCCATAATGGCAGCATCCATCTCGTTCTTACCCTCATGGGTAAATACAGCGCCTTTGCCGGCATTAAACAGTGGAGAGTCTTCCAATACGTGAATGGCGATTTCAACCGCATCAAGGCTCGATTTACCGCCTTTTAAAGCATCATAGCCGGTCTGTAGTGCCTTTGTCATCGTTTCCCGGTAAGCAGCCTCCTTTTCCGGGGTCATGTTTTTCTTCAGGATCGTGCCTGCACCACCGTGCATCACCAA
Organism: Pedobacter sp. NEAU-ZC8; assembly: GCF_059278965.1. NCBI lineage: Bacteria > Pseudomonadati > Bacteroidota > Sphingobacteriia > Sphingobacteriales > Sphingobacteriaceae > Pedobacter > Pedobacter sp. NEAU-ZC8. The sequence continues at coordinate 4,550 of NZ_JCAJXC010000030.1, read as the reverse complement.
TACATACTTCGCATTTTTATCCTGCGCAAATGCAGATCCTGCAACAGACAACAACAGGATCAGACTTAATTTCTTTAGGTTCATCATTCAGGGAGATTTCAGATCAGGGTATTTGTTTATATTCCAGTGGTAATCTACGCATATTCCGTAAAATCAACTGCTGTTTATGTCTAATGTAACGCGTTGGTTTCAAAGGCGTCCAACGTAGCGGATTCGGAAAACAGGCCGCGATCATGGCGGCTTGGGAACGGGTAAGCTTACTGCTGGATTTATTGTAATACGCCTGCGCTGCTGCTTCAGCACCATAAATGCCATCTCCCATTTCGATCACGTTCAAATAAACTTCCAGTATCCGTTCTTTGCTCCAGAGAATCTCAATTAGCAAAGTAAAATATGCCTCAAACCCTTTCCGCAACCAGGAGCGCCCTGGCCACAGGAAAACATTCTTGGCCGTTTGCTGCGTAATGGTACTTCCCCCCTTTATCGACTTACCCTGTTCATTGCTTTTAAAAGCATTGCTGATGGCTTTTACATCAAAGCCCATATGCTTCAAGAACTTCTGATCTTCCGCACAAACCGCCGCCAGTTTCATGTTCTTCGAGATTTGATCGAAGTCCACCCACTCCTTCTCCAGCTTAAAAGATTTCCCATCAGATTTTCGCTCAATATTCCTGGTGATCATCAGCAATGTGATCGGCGGATTGATAAAACGATAGGCCAGCACCCAAAAGAATGAAACCAGTATAAACCAGATTAAGATCCTTGATATGATCCCTGAAATTTTATGTAGTATTTTGTTGCCCGATTTACCTTTAGACATTCTTTTCTTCGTCATCTGTTCAAAGGTATATAAAAACATTTTCCGCCAAAATTGTTTACTTTTATCGGCAGCAAATTACACACACTATTCGCTCAAAATGAAATTCAAAGCATCCAGACTCTCAGAAGGTAACAAGGTATTCCCGGCAGAGATCAATTTAGAAGAAAACAATATCGAGATCAAAATCCCAGGATTATTCCGTGGAGATTCTAAATACCTGAACTATCAGGACATTACTTCAATTGAAGTAGATAGTCCGATGATCGGCTTCTGCACTTTAAGGCTATTCATGAACGGCAACAAAGTTGAGGTTAAGGGTTTCAGCAAGAGTGATGTTAAAGAGATCCGCAGGATCATTGACGAGAAGAGAAGCGTTTTAAGAAGGTAAAACTTATAAGGTACCCTTTGGGGTACCTATTCCGCTAGCTGGCGCCGGCAAACACCTTGAATCTTTCGTTGACCTCCTTATCCGAAAGATTACTGCCGGAGTTGATCAGCACCTTATACTTAAAGACTACAGATTGGCCAGCCTTTAACTTAAAGTTCAGTGTTTCCTTGCCCTTGCTAAATTCCTTCTGCCCCAGCGGATTAGCAGCAAACAAGCCATAACCGCGTGCATGCCAGTAAGTAGGATAGCCTACATTCTCCGGGTGATCAAGGATCACCAATGATATTTGTTCATTTCCAATCTTGCCATTTAGATTAACCCATTTGGCGCGGCTTGACCAAACATCATCTCCCTCAATACCTTCACTGCTACGGTATTTTCCAGTTACGCCCTCATTGTTCAACTTTGCAATGTCGGTTGGAATGCCCTTAGCATCGGTAAATATTTGCGGTTCAGTTGATGGATGCTCCAGTTCACGTGCTACACGAATTCCTATCAGGCCTTCTTTGTTATCCTCAAAAGAGACATCTTCCTTTAAACTGGTCAGCCTTGTTGTTAATTCGATGGCAAGTTCTTCCCCTTCTTTTGTGAATATATATCTGGTATGCTGTCTCAGTAGACTAGAGCCATCTGGCTTCTGCCAGTTCATCGTCACCGCTAACGCTGCTTTGTGATCATCAGCCATCATTTCGTTTACAGCTACATGTTTGATGGTGCCAAATTCACTTTTCTTTTCAGCGGGAATTGCTGTTGAGTTATTCCAAAAGTCCAGGCCATTAACATTTCCATAGTTGAACCACATGCCTACATGATGCGGATGGTCAACTCGCTCTCCAGGTCGCGGATCCAATGGCCAGCCCCTGGTAACCAATGTTCCCTTCGCGGTTCGCAAAGGATACAATACAGGTTTCATTAATTCATCAGGATATATATAGGAGGTAAAAGGTTTACCGTCAACAGTAATGTCAATCCTTTTCTGAACTTCATTTGCTGTAATCGCAAACCGCTTTTCCTTTCTAAAGCCGCTAAGTATCATTGCTGCAACCAGCATAAAGGCGCCTGCCGTCAGGAATGCGCCTATACTTCTAGAATCTCTGATCATGATATATGCTTAAGGGAATTTCATTATCCGGCTACAACTTCCTGCCTTACGTCATCGAAGGTCACCTTCTTGCCCGTTTCCATTGCTGTTCTAGCCATGATGTTTGCAACCGAGTGGTTGTAACCAGCTTCTACGGAGGCGTTCGGGGTCTTTCTGTTGAGCACACATTCCATCCAGTTACGCATGTGCAAAGAAGTCATCGGGTCGCCACCAGTATTGGCAGCGGTTTCAATTTTCGCCGTATTTGAAAGTGTAAAAGGTGTTAACAAGTTAGCCTTCATACCCATTGCTGCTGCATCATTTTCAGCTAGTCCACCTTCGGATGTAACCTGATTGGTTTCCAGGTTTAGCATCCCCCCGTTCGAGTAGTATAATTCTTTTATTCCACCTGCGGAGTTCGTAAAACGTGAAGAATATAATACCTGAAAGCCCTTACTCCTATCATCGGCCGGCCCATAGTCCATCACTGCCGTCACCGTATCTGGATTTTCACGACCGTCGTTCCACTGATAAATACCACCATTTGCAGCCACACTTCTCGGGTGTTTCAATCCCGAAAACCAATGCACCGTGTCAATCTGATGTGCCATCCACTGCCCCCAGATTCCTGAAGAATAAGGCCAGAAAAGACGATATTCCAGGTACTTGCGTGGATCCCATGCAACTTTGGGACGGTTCATCAGGAAACGGTCCCAATCGGTATCTTCCTGACGGATTTCACTAACAAGCTTGGGCAAGCGCCACCGGCCTGGCTGATTTACATTCCAGGTCATTTCAACCATATTGATGTCGCCGAATTTACCGGACCTTATATATTCATTGGCAGCAATATAATTGGGTGCACTTCTACGCTGAGAGCCTACCTGTAATATTTTCCCGGTCTCCTGAACCGCTTTTAGCAGGATCTTGGCATCTTCCATGGTCTCGGCCATTGGTTTTTCCGTATATACGTCCTTTCCATTTCGAACCGCTTCAGCCGACATCAAAGCATGCTGAAAATCGGCGGTACTGATAATTACAGCATCTATGCCCTTTGCAGCATGTAGCTCCTCATTATTGCGGTATTTCTTGATGGTTTGGCCAGTTTTGCTTTTTACAAAAGCCTCTGCTTCATCTCGGCGCCGGTTCCAGATGTCAGAGACGCCCACAAATTCAAATTTGAGTTCTTTTGCATGATCCATGAAAGCGGGGAATAAGGAACTTTTGAAGCGGTTGGAGAATCCGATGATACCTACCTGAACCCGGTCATTGGCACCCAAGATCCGACTGTAGCTTTTCGCGTTTACGCCCATGGCTGATAAGCCAGCTATTCCGGTAAGTAAAGATGCTTTCTTGATAAATGCTCTTCTTGATGTTTCTAAACTGTTTTCCATAGTCAACTGCAATTATTTATAGCTAATGTGTGTTTTTAGCGAGACCATCCATTTAGACTTGTGGTATGCCAGGTAGGCTGATTCAGAAACGCATGATATCCCGAAATCGAGGAAATTTCGTTGATTCGTTCATACCCGGTAAGTTTAATTTGGTTAATTCTCCTTTACAGGAAACAATATAGAAAATAAAAAAAGGACGTAAATGAAGATCATTCAAAAAATTCGTGCAACTCTTGCCAGTCACGATCTACCTTCATGTTGTAAACCAGCCTTAAATCGAGTAGGAAGGTAATCATTATTTGATTACCTGTCCCCTCACACCACCGTACGTGCCGTTCGGCATACGGCGGTTCATTAAACATAAACAGCTTTAGGGGTTACTATTTCTTTTAGACATAGTAGCCCCTGTTTCTTTAGAAATGCATTGTTAAGAGTCCGGGTCAGTATCGGGCTGTGTACGGTTCGCCAATGGCCTTTTCGGGTATTTCCCCATTGATAAGCCTGATCAGGGTGAACCCCAAGTTTCTCGAGTTGCTTAACGCGGGTCTTTACCTGCTTCCATTGTATCCAATAACATAGCCTGACTCGACTGCGGACCCACTCATCAAGTTCTCTGAATACAGTATGAGCTTCGCTCAGCTTGAAGTAGTTCCCCCAACCCTGGTTCAGCTGCCTGATTTGCATCATCCGATCCTCGATCGGGTAAGGTTTTCTGCGGCAGGTAATCTCCCTGATTTTATCCTTGTAAGTGCTAATGCTTTTACGGTGTACCGTAATGCCTTTGCTACCTTTCTTGTGATAAAAGGTAAAGCCCAGTAGTCTGGTTTGCCATGGACGGGTAACCACGCTCTTTTCCACGTTTACTTT
>NZ_JCAJXC010000029.1:0-16991 GCF_059278965.1 Pedobacter sp. NEAU-ZC8 | reverse complement strand
AAAGTAAACGTGGAAAAGAGCGTGGTTACCCGTCCATGGCAAACCAGACTACTGGGCTTTACCTTTTATCACAAGAAAGGTAGCAAAGGCATTACGGTACACCGTAAAAGCATTAGCACTTACAAGGATAAAATCAGGGAGATTACCTGCCGCAGAAAACCTTACCCGATCGAGGATCGGATGATGCAAATCAGGCAGCTGAACCAGGGTTGGGGGAACTACTTCAAGCTGAGCGAAGCTCATACTGTATTCAGAGAACTTGATGAGTGGGTCCGCAGTCGAGTCAGGCTATGTTATTGGATACAATGGAAGCAGGTAAAGACCCGCGTTAAGCAACTCGAGAAACTTGGGGTTCACCCTGATCAGGCTTATCAATGGGGAAATACCCGAAAAGGCCATTGGCGAACCGTACACAGCCCGATACTGACCCGGACTCTTAACAATGCATTTCTAAAGAAACAGGGGCTACTATGTCTAAAAGAAATAGTAACCCCTAAAGCTGTTTATGTTTAATGAACCGCCGTATGCCGAACGGCACGTACGGTGGTGTGAGGGGACAGGTAATCAAATAATGATTACCTTCCTACTCGATGCTAATTTTACCAGATGCCCTTTGTGGCTTATCTGGTTTATTTTATACATTTGTTTTATGTACTTCTTCAGAAAGAAAGATCCAAACAGACCTGAGAATACAAACCTCAAAATCATGCATTTTATCAATGCTTTGGCCATTATTGTCTTTCTGGCAGGTGTAATCTGGAAACTTATAGACCTAATCATATTAAAGTAATGAAGAAAATCATAAACACAGACCAGGCCCCTGCGCCTATCGGACCATACAGCCAGGCGGTAGCAGTTAACGGTTTCTTATTCCTATCCGGACAAGTACCAATCAATCCTACTACGGGTGAATTGGAACAAAGCTCTATCAAAGAAGAAACCCGCCAGGTGATGCGTAATATCAATGCTGTACTGCTTGAAGCCGGATACGACTTCTCCCATATCGTGAAAGTAACGATATTCCTGTCAGACATGAGTTTGTTCAATGAAGTGAACGAGGTATATGGTTCATTCTTTAAGAGTAATTTCCCTGCAAGGGAAACTGTAGCTGTAAAAGGCCTTCCAAAAGGCGTTAACGTGGAAATCTCTGCGACAGCATATAAAGCATAATCCTATTTAGAAATTGTATACTGCAACCATAGATGCGCCAATAGAATACCTGAAAGGTGTTGGACCTATGCGTGCAGACTTACTGAAAAAAGAGCTAGGCATATATACGTATGCCCAGCTCTTGCATTATTATCCTTTTCGGTACATCGACCGTACCCGATTCTATAAGATTTCCGAGCTTCATCCAGACTTGCCTTTGGTACAGATCGTAGGACGTATTACAGGGAAGGAAATTATTGGAGAAAAACATAAAAAACGCATTGTAGCGAAGTTTACAGACGATAGCGGTACCATTGAGCTGGTCTGGTTTCAAAGTCTAAAATGGGTAGATGACAACGTGGAGCGCGGAAAGGTGTACATTGCTTTTGGCAAACCCAATGTTTTCAACGGCAGCTTCAGCATCTCCCATCCCGAGCTCGAAACCTATCCGCGACCGCAGACGGTAACCGGCAACCTTACCCTGCAGCCCATTTATAACTCTACGGAAAAGCTGAAAAAGCGCTTTCTGGATAGTAAAGGCATCCAGCAGTTACAACGCGCTGTATTGGAGCAGCATTTACGGGAAATTCCGGAGAATATGCCTGCATACATCCTCGAAAAATACCGGCTGATGAGTAAGCGGGAAGCATTGCTGAACATTCATTTTCCTGCATCTGCAACCGCATTGCAGAAGGCTCAACGCCGGCTTAAATTCGAGGAGCTATTCTTCCTGCAATTACAACTATTGAACAGTAAAAAGCTGCGCAGTTTGAAGTTTAAGGGCGCGCTGTTTAATGCAGTCGGACATAATGTCAATACCTTTTACAAGGATATTCTGCCATTCGAACTGACAAATGCGCAGAAACGTGTCATAAAGGAAGTACGTCTGGACACCCAAAGAGGTGTGCAGATGAATCGTCTGGTGCAAGGAGATGTAGGGAGCGGTAAAACCGTAGTTGCGCTTATGAGCATGCTGCTGGCGAACGACAACGGGTACCAGGCATGCATGATGGCACCAACAGAGATTTTGGCCAGGCAGCACTATGAGTCGCTTGCAGAACTTCTGGGCGATAAGCTGGTAAAAGTGGCTATACTAACCGGAAGTACGCCTAAAAAACAACGTACAAAGCTTCATCAGGAGCTGGAAAACGGCGAGATCCAGATCCTTGTGGGTACCCATGCCCTCATTGAAGACAAGGTGCAGTTTCAGAACCTCGGCCTGGTGGTTATTGATGAGCAGCACCGTTTCGGAGTAGAGCAGCGCGCTAAGTTATGGCGCAAAAACCAGGTGCCGCCCCATATTCTGGTCATGACCGCCACGCCAATTCCCAGGACACTAGCCATGACTCTCTACGGTGATCTTGACGTTTCCGTAATCGATGAATTGCCGAAAGGTAGAAAGCCCATCGTCACCAAACACCTGTATGAAGGACAACGGCTGCGTATGTTTGGTTTTATGCGGGAAGAGATCAAAAAAGGACGGCAGGTGTACGTCGTTTATCCGCTGATCAAAGAAAGTGAGAAGCTCGATCTGCTGCACCTGGAAGCCGGTATAGAGCAGTTAAGGTACCAGTTTCCGTTGCCAGACTATCAGATCAGCATTGTGCACGGACAGATGAAAAATGCCGACAAGAACTTCGAAATGCAGAAGTTTGTGGAGGGTAAAAGCCAGATCATGGTCGCTACAACGGTTATTGAAGTGGGTGTAAATGTACCTAACGCTTCCATCATGATCATTGAAAACGCAGAACGTTTCGGACTATCTCAGCTACACCAGCTTAGAGGTCGCGTAGGCCGGGGGGCGGAGCAATCCTTCTGTATCCTGATGTCGGGAAACAAGCTAAGTAAAGAAGGGAAAGTACGTCTGGAAACGATGGTAAAGACCAATAATGGCTTCGAGATCTCTGAGATAGATCTGCAGTTACGTGGACCTGGTGATATTCAGGGGACGCAGCAAAGCGGCGTATTGGACCTAAAACTTGCCGACCTGGCACAAGATCAGGTGATCCTCACGGAGGCAAGAAACACCATCATCGCCCTTTTTGATGAAGATCCAATGTTGGAGCTTCCAAAGAACAGTCTTTTAAAATCATATCTGCACAAGAAAAACCAAGGTATCACCTTCGACAAGATCTCCTAGAAGATCAACGGAAGTTCGGGACCCCAGCTCTGCCGCTCCTTAATCTTCGTCGCTACCCGGAAGCGATCCATTGCCAGCATACGCACCTTTACGGATCACTGGCATCTTCAAATACTTGTACAAGTCATCCAGCTGCAGCAGGCTTCCGTTTGTCAGGTTGCCTAAAAATACAACCACAATTTTCTTGTCTAGATCGCGTACATAGATGTGTCTGAAACCATGCCACCAGCCAGTATGGTACACCACACGACGGTTTTTATCACCTTCAAACACCCTCCAGCCGTAGCCATAGTTGAAATGCCCATTTACCGGCTTATTGCGGCCCTTGTATGCAGAGTCCAGACTTTCTTTTTTCAACAGCCTGCCGTTACGTAGTGCATTGTCGTAAAGCAGCAGGTCATGTATGGTGCTGTAAATCCCTTTATCTCCAACGGGTCCATCCAGGAAGTTCTGAACCACAGAATACCTCCATGTGCGGTCGTGACCAACCACGTCAACCGGAGGTTTTTTGTAAACCGTAGTGGAGTAAACATGAGTGTTTTTCATGCCCGCAGGCTTGAACACCTTTTCCATCATATAGTCGGCGTAGGGCTTACCTGTAACCTTTTCAATGATGGAAGCAAGTACCATATAGTTGGAGTTGTTGTAGTGAAAGCGCGTGTCGGGAGCAGCATACCGTGCAGGTTTATGTTCTGCAATCAGGCGCATGACGTCCATGTTGCTCATTGGTTTCATCTTTTCCTTCCAGATGTTATCCGTGAAATAAACGTAGTTCATCATCCCGCTGCGATGTGTTAAGAGCAACCGTACCGTGATACCTTCATAGGGGAAGTCCGGGAAGAACTTCTTTACGTTATCCTCCAGGGTCAGTTTACCATTCTCAATCAATTGCATGATAGCCACGCCGGTAAAGGTCTTTGTAACCGAAGCAAGCTCAAATTCCGATTTAATGTTTAAGCTGTCGCGATGCAGATAATCTGCCCAGCCAATGGCTTTCTGATAGATGATCTTGCCTTCCTTTGCTACGAGCACATTGCCATTAAATCCAGCCCGTTTATGTAATCGCTGTACAAAATCTGCAATAAACTTGTCTTCTTTTGCAGGATTGTAAACCAGCAGTAAGCTATCTTTTTTGTCGTCACTTAGTGTACGAACCGTTGGGTCATTGTTAGCACTATTGGTATTGGAGCAAGCGGCAAACATCAAGGTAATCATGGCAATTACCAGAAAGGAATAACGATAGATCATGGACAGGTAGAAGTCGGTTTATAAAAAGTCGGAAATTTAGAGATTTATATGGTTCTAAACGCAAAAGAGTTTTAAACATTATCAGTTACTTTACAATCATTCTAAGGGGAGAAAGACTATTTTTGTTGAAAATTAGAAATTATATGAATTTTAGAACAGAACACGATACCATGGGTGAAGTGCAGGTTCCTGCAGACAAGTACTGGGGTGCACAAACTGAACGTTCAAGAAATAATTTTAAAATAGGTCCGGAGGCTTCTATGCCAAAGGAAATTATCCACGCATTTGGATATTTAAAGAAAGCTGCAGCATTGGCAAATGCCGAGCTTGGTGTACTTGCACAGGATAAAGCGGACATGATCGCAAAGGTATGTGACGAAGTTATTGCAGGCCAGTTGGATGATCAGTTCCCATTGGTGATCTGGCAAACCGGATCTGGAACCCAAAGTAACATGAATGCCAACGAAGTGATCGCATACCGTGCTCATGTAATCAATGGCGGTTCATTGGAGGATGCTAAAAAGGTATTACACCCGAATGATGACGTCAACAAATCACAATCCTCAAACGATACTTACCCGACTGCGATGCACATCGCTGCTTATAAACAAGCGATAGAGATCACTATTCCAGGCATCAAACAATTAAGAGATGCGCTTGCAGCAAAAGCACAGGAGTTTCAAGAGATCGTAAAAACCGGTCGCACGCACTTCATGGATGCTACACCATTGACCCTTGGTCAAGAGTTCTCCGGATACGTACAGCAGCTGGACAATGGTTTAAGAGCCATCAACAATGCCCTGCAAATGATCTCTGAACTTGCTTTAGGAGGTACCGCGGTAGGTACTGGCTTGAATACCCCTAAAGGATATGATGTACTGGTTGCACAGAAGATCGCTGAGCTTACTGGCTTGCCTTTCGTAACTGCACCAAACAAATTTGAAGCCTTAGCAGCACATGATGCTATGGTAGAACTTTCTGGCGCTTATCGCCGTGTAGCGGTATCGCTGATGAAGATCGCGAACGACATCCGGATGTTGAGCTCAGGTCCACGTTCAGGTATCGGCGAAATCATTATCCCGGATAATGAACCAGGATCATCCATCATGCCAGGAAAAGTTAACCCGACACAACCAGAAGCATTAACCATGGTTTGCGCGCAGGTAATGGGTAACGACGTAACTGTAGGCATTGGTGGCAGCAACGGCCATTTCGAATTAAACGTATTTAAACCGGTGATCGCTGCCAATGTATTACAGTCTGGCCGATTGCTTGGTGACGCCTGCGTTTCCTTCACAGAAAAATGTGCGGTAGGTATTCTTCCTAACCTGCCGGAGATCAAAAAGCACCTTGAAAACTCCCTGATGTTGGTTACCGCTTTGAACCCGCATATCGGTTATGAAAATGCTGCTAAGATCGCGAAGAAAGCACACAAGGAAAATAAAACCTTGAGAGGTGCTGCAGTGGAACTTGGTTTATTAACCAGCGAGCAGTTCGACGAATGGGTTAAACCTGAAGACATGGTTGGAAGCCTTAAATAAATACATATTCCATTGAAAAGATTATATCAGCTCTGCTTTCCTGTGCTTCTACTGGCGTTACTTGCAACCGCTTGTCAACGTCTGCCTGATGTACAGGGAAGAGGAGAGGTCTTTATGCAAGGTGTCTGGACACAGGATAGTATCCCTTATGCCAGCACCTTGTTAAACTACACCGAGCACAAGTTTAAGTTCACCTGCGACTCGTTCTATGTAGACCTGACCACACATTCCAAGGTCAATTACTATGAGGACTCCTGCTTTAATAATGGCGTGTGGAAGGAGTATGCCAAAGGAATTTATGTGGTACGGAATGATAGCTTGTTTCTTCAGGGCACCTATACCAAATCAAATTACAAGCAAAAAGTATCCGGCTGTTACCAAACCGGTCAATACCTGAGGTCATTCTCCATTACCTCAGCAAAACCAAATCAGCTGATCATTCAAAGCGTAAACGACCAGCGTGAAGCAGTGCTGACGTTAAAAGAAAAGATCGTGTGCGATCCAAAACCTTTATAATTCTTAAGCGGTCATGATCAGGCATTTTCATCAACCTGGTTCTGACCGCTTTATTCATTCAAAACAACATTCAAATAATGAAACTTAGTAAAAGCTTAAAAGTGGGCCTGATCATGGCAATCTGCGCTTATATTCCTGTGAATGCCTCCGCATGGGGTATGTTGGGGCATCGCATTGTTGGACAGGTCGCAGAATCTTACCTGAGCTCAAAATCCCGTAAAGCGATCAAGAACATCCTTGGCGATGAAACACTGGCAATGAGCGCAAACTGGGCCGACTTCATCAAATCCGACAGCAGCTACAACTACCTGAGCTCATGGCACTATGTAAATCTGCCTGAAAAGCTCGACCGTCAAGGCGTGATTAACTTCCTGGAGCAAGAAAAACAACCAAACGTTTACAACAAGATCCAGGATATGATCAGCATCCTGAAAAAGAAAGAAAGCAGTGCCGACGAGAAGAAAATGGCTTTACGGATGTTGGTACACATGGTGGGCGACCTGCACCAACCTATGCATACCGCGAGAAAAGAAGACCTCGGCGGTAACAAGGTTTATGTATCCTGGTTCGGTGGCCGTTCAAACCTGCACAAAGTATGGGATGAAGGTCTGGTAGACTACCAACAACTGAGCTATACGGAATATGCAACTGCAATTAACCACCCAACTAAAGCACAGTTAAAAGCCTGGAGAAGCATTTCGTTGGCAGAAAATGTTTTTGAATCTTACCAGCTGGTGGATAAGATCTATGCAAAGACCCATGCGGATGATAAATTAAGCTACCGCTACAACTTTGATTTTGTAGACCACTTAAACGAACAATTGCTTAAAGGTGGTGTTCGTCTTGCAAAGATCATTAACGAAATTTACGGCTAATGGAACCTCTAGCTAAGCAAGCAACCTTATTCATGATCATGCTCGGCTGTAAGCCGCCAGGCCGTCATACCGAGCAGCATGACATCTTTTTCACTATTGCGGAGTCGATCGCAGACACCAGGGTTGAGGTGCTCAACTTCTGGCCGGAAGCGAATGGTCGCGTACACATGGATGCCTGGCGGGCGGTTACTGCGGTAGATGGATACCGGATTAAGGTGGTGCCGAAAAGCAGCAATAGCGAATCAAAGGGATTGAAGTTGTTTTTCATAAACCTTGGGGGCTACCGCGAAGGGGAGTTCGACGAGCCACATTACAAGCTGTTGATTGTCGCAAAAGACAAAGCAGAGGCTTCCAGGCAGGCCAAACAAACGGCATTTTACAAGCATACGGGTTTCGCAGGTGCGCCATCACATATTGATGATAAATACGGAGTAGATGTGGATGATGCCTTCGAGATCAGCGATGTTCTTGCTGCTGATTTAAAAGCGATGTATCAACTAGAAATCACCCCTGAAATTGATTTGGAAGCAGATCCTTTAACCCTTGGCTATATGCCATTATACAAGGCTTAAAACTTTTGTGGCCTCTTGCTGTTGTTTTAGTACATCAAAAAATCTACAACTATGAGTAATCAAACAGCAAACTACGAAACTTTAAACGATCTGATTGAAATCAATAATGACCGTATCGTAGGTTACGAAAAAGCAATTGAAGAGCTACAGCCTGAAGACAGCGATCTGAAATCATTATTTGCACAGATGATCGTAGAAAGCCAGAAACTTAAAATGGAACTTGCTACAGAAGTTCAGCGTTATGGTTCTGACATCGAAACTGGAACCACGAACTCTGGTAAAATCTATCGTGCATGGATGGATGTTAAAGCCATCTTTACCGGTCACGACCGTAAAACCGTTTTGAACAACTGCGAATTCGGTGAGGATGCGGCTCAAAAAGCGTATAAGACGGCTTTAGAGATGGACAACCTTTCTGAAGATGTAAGAGCTTTAATTACTAAACAAAAAGCGCAGCTAAGAGTATCACACGATGAGATCAAAGCTTTAAGAGACTCCGTAGCCTAATATAAAGCTAATGGAAAGATATGTGAGTGATCTGAATTTTCAGGTGCTCGATCAATATTCAACTGAGAAAGAGCCTGGTACCCACCAGGCTCTTTTTTTTGAGCTTCTTTAAGCTCTCAAATGGGCAATATGCACCATGAGTTCTCCAGCGGCACTTTCCGGATGGCATATTATGTCTTTTAATTCAGTTGATTATTAGTAGGAACTCTTATTATGATGCAGGTGTGTAGATAAAATAGTATAACCTTTTGATGAATCTGGCATTTTTAAATATTATACACTATGTGAAATTATTTAGGACGTCAAACTGCCAAATGCGTGAAATAGGAGTAATAATATTAGTCAAAATGGATGTTATTGTAACAACTATGTGGCGCAACAAGTATCAATTCTATAACCTTATGTTAAAAAAATATTAAAATACCTTTAAGTGCAGCTGTAAATTTGGGTGTCAAATATAAACAACTGTTATGAAAAGAGTTTTACGCATTGCACTATGCTTAGTGATGTTGATGTTACCCGGCATTTTGCTCGCACAGCAAAGGACCACCTCGGGAACAGTCTCCGACGAAACCGGATCTGCAATCCCGGGGGTTACGGTTACTGTTAAGGGTACCGCACTTAAGGCTTCCACTAATGAAGATGGAAAGTTTACCATCGGCGTTCCAGCCGGTCCTCAAGTATTGGTTTTTCAGTATTTGGGTATGGATGTCCAGGAGGTAAATGTTGGGCCCAATAATCTGAATATTTCAGTGTCAATGAAGAGCAACGCACAGGACCTGGAACAGGTGGTGGTTGTTGGATATGGTACAACAAAAAAGAGTGACCTGACCGGGTCCGTTGCAACGCTTAAAGGTAGCGAGCTTAATCGTACCCCTGCCGCCTCTGTAGATCAGCTACTGCAAGGTAAAATCGCAGGTGTTCAGGTTATCGCACCTGGAGGACAGCCTGGGTCCGGCGCAACAATAAGAATTAGAGGTGCAAGTTCGCTAAACGGATCTAAAGATCCCCTTATGGTTGTTGATGGTTACCCATGGGGCGATGCAGGACAGTTGAAGCAAATCAACCCTGAAGATATTGAATCCATTGAAGTGTTAAAAGATGCCTCCTCCGCTGCAATCTACGGATCGAGAGGTGCAAATGGTGTAATTTTAGTAACTACTCGTAAAGGCGTTGCTGGGCGTCCCCGCATCGCTTTCTCCTCTTTAAATACCCTTTCTTCTATGGCTATAAAGCCAGACCTTTGGCGCGATGGTGTGGACCTTGCGACCTATGAAAATGAAGCAGCACTAACTGGCGGTACACCTGCAGACCAGCTGCCTTACTTGGGTCAAATCAGAACTGGCGTTTACTACCCTTCCATTGCTGAACTTCGCGGATTAGATCCAAACAAACCATTATGGGCATACAATACGGATTGGGAGAAACTGGTTTACCGGAACCCATTCTCTCAAAGCTACACGCTTAGTGCTGACGGCGGTTCTGAAAATACCAAGTACTCTATCTCTGGAAACTACTATGATGAACAAGGCTTGTCTATCAATAATGGTTATAAGAAATATACCAGCAGACTTAATTTAGATCAAAAGCTATCGCAAGCCATCACGGTTGGTACGAACGTCATTTTAGCTTATACCCGTAACAACGGTATTGGGTTGAGCATCGATCGTTCACCAATATTCCCCGCTTATGATGAGAATGGAAACTATTTCCGTACAAGCAACACCGACTACGGAAATCCGGTAGCATTGGCAAACAGCCTGCTTAACACCACTAAGACCGTTGATGTACTGGGAACCATTTATGCGAATGTTAAGCTTACCGACTGGTTGCAATTCCGGACACAACTGAATTCTAAATTTGGGAACTCGGTAAACGACCAATATGACCCGAATGGTGCAACGCAAAGAGGGTTTGAGGCACAGGGATATGGCTCCATTGATAATGGTAACTATTCTGAGTTATTGAATGAGAACTATTTCACAATCGATAAGACATTTGCTGACATTCATAAGTTGAATTTTGTTACTGGTTATTCCATTCAAAAAACCGAAAATAGGTCAAGCAGTTTGATTGGACGTCAATTCGTAAACGACAATATCTTAAACGAAGATCTTTCTACTGCAACAAGCAAGAGTATCACCAACGGACTTTCACGATTTGACCTATCCTCCTTCTATGCGAGAGCAAATTACGTGCTTAATGATCGTTATCTATTCACCGTAACGGCAAGGGCGGATGGTTCAACAAAATTTGGCGCTAACAACAAATGGGCTTACTTCCCCTCAGCGGCTGTCGCCTGGAAACTAAACGAGGAAGATTTTATCAAGTCACTGAATCTATTCTCTGAATTAAAATTAAGAGCCAGCTTCGGCTTAACCGGAAATCAAGGTATCAGTCCATACCAGACCTTAGACCGTTTCGGCTCTGCGAGATATTTTACAGGAACTGGATTTCAAACTGGGTTTGGTCCCGGACTGGCAAGCGGTAATAATGAACAAGGCTTAACGATTGTCGGCGGCTTGGGTAATAACAGCCTTAAGTGGGAAACCACTCGCTCTACCGACATCGGTATCGACATTGGGTTTATGGATCAACGCATTACCCTTACCGCAGATTATTATGAAAAGAAAACAAACGACTTGTTGCGTTTGAAGACCATTGCACCATCTGCTGGATATGATCAGCAATGGATTAACGATGGAGAAGTAAGTAACAAAGGTATTGAGCTAGGCATAAACGCTGATATCATAAGAAAAAGCGATTTAAGCTGGACATTGAATGCAAACTTCAGCAGAAACCGTAACAAGGTGCTGAGTATGGGAGAGAGTGAGCGTGTAGAGATCGGATCATTGTATGATCAGGTTAGACAACGCGTAAACACCTTTACAGTTGGTCAGCCGATGTTCGCTTATTACGGGTATAAATCTGATGGCATCATTCAGACCCTCGAAGAAGGGGTTGCTGCTGGTCTTACCGGTGCTGATGCCCAACCAGGCGAAATCAAATACCTGGATCTAAACGGAGACGGACAGATCGATGGTGCTGACAGAACAATCATTGGAAATCCGAATCCTGACTTTGTATATAGCTTCAACACAAGTTTGAAATACAAGAAGTTCGATTTTTCTGCGCAGGTGTATGGCGTGCAGGGCAATGATGTTTTTGATTTTAGAAAAATGTCTCCAAGTCGCCAGATGCAACGTTGGACCCCGGATAACCCGAGTACAGAATATCCAAGAGCAAACAACACAAGAGGTTACCGAGCATCAGATTTCTTTATTACCGACGGCTCATTCCTCAGAATTCAGAACGTGACGGTTGGATACACAGCTAAGCCACAGTTCATCAAAGGCATCAAGAATTTACGTGTATTTGTATCAGGTAACAACCTGTACACCTTCAGTAAGTTTAACGCCGGATTTGATCCTGAAGTAGGAGAGTCTGGTATTCATCAAGGCTCTTACCCTAAAACAAGAGCACTTTCTCTAGGTCTTAACGTTGGATTTTAATTAATAACAGAATCATGCAATTGAAAAAATATATACTCTGCACTGTAGTTGCTGCCACCATGGCTGCAAGCAGCTGTACAAAACTGGATGAAAAGCCTTATGGCTTGACCAATACCGGTTCCTTCTATAAAACTGCTGCCGATGCAAAATCAGCAATCATTTACGCTTATTCGATCCTGCCGGAAGTAGGGTACTATTCCAGGGGGTTTTACATCATCACGGAACTGCCTACTGAAAACCTCAGTCAAAAAGGTGATGCCGGGGTAAGCAACTTTGAACTGGATCAGTTACGTACCACAGCAACCAATTCAGATCTTGATAATATCTGGACCTACATGTACCGGGGGGTATCCCGGGCGAATGCCGTAATTGTCAATGTGCCTTCCATTCCGAATATGCCGGAGGCAGATCAGAATCAGATTGTTGGTGAGGGACATTTCCTGAGAGCACTTCATTATTTCAATCTGGTGCGTATGTTCGGCGAAGTGCCAATCCGCACGGAAATTCTCGAAGATGTTACACAGATCCCTGTTGCGAAGTCGCCAATTAAAGATGTCTACGATTTGATCATCAGTGACCTCAAGGCCGGCGAGGAAAAAATGAGTATCGCTAAAAATGAAGAAGGCAGAGCTAACAAAACTGCGGCACAGGCGCTGCTCGCGAAAGTTTACCTTCATTTGGCCTCTTCTGCTGCGTCAAATGCGCCAGGCTACGCGTTTGTGACAGATGCAAATGGCATGTACACTGCAGCAAAAGACTATGCAGGCAAGGTTATCAATGAACAGAACAACTTTGTGTTCACCGAAAGCCTTCCCGATATCTGGAATACTGAAGTCTATAAGAAGATGCCCTCAGAGCATATCTTTGATGCAGCAGTAGATCGCACGGGTGAAATCGAAGGAAATTATTCTAAGATCAGCAATATGTTTTTAGCAGGCGATCGTCCAATGACCATTCTATACAACCAGAATGACCCAACGAGCCAAAAGATCAACATCGGACAAGGTTGGGGGCACTTCTTAATGGAAGCCGGACATTATAACAGCTATCCCACAAATGACAAGCGTAAGTCCGAATTGATTGTATCCAGCTATGAGAATGATGGCAAGACCTATAACCTGGATATCGCCAGCAGTTCAAGACCGTTTAGCAGAAAATACATTGATCCGCTTCGTGTTGGCGATAAAGCAAGCACCAACTCTCCTGTAATCAGGTATTCAGATATTCTATTGGTTTATGCAGAAGCAAGCGGACCTACCACAGAAGGTTATGCTGCCGTTAACAAAGTTCGGGCACGTGCCGGTCTGGGGAATTTAAACCCATCACTAGACCTCGCTGCGTTTAGAGACGCAGTAGTGCAGGAACGTTCCTGGGAACTGGCCTTTGAAGGGAACCGCCTATTTGACCTGAGACGTACTAACAGCGTTGAAAAGGTTCTGGTACAGCAATATGGAAAAACACTTACTAATGGTGCTTATTTCTTTCCAATTCCACAAAGAGAACTGGATACAAATCCATTAATGAATTAAGTAGCTGACCGAACAAAAATCAGGATCACTTCATCATCAAAATATAACAGACATGAAAAATATTAAAACATTCATTCTTCTCAGCTTCAGCGCTACACTGCTGATCTTCTTCAGTGGCTGCAAAAAAGACCCCTATAAGGACGTAACCAGCAACGAGCGTTCCATTGAGGCATTTTCACTGGCAGAGGGCCAGATTGGGCCTGCAGTAATAGACCGTGTAGCCGGCATTGTGAAAGTAAACGTATTAACACAGGATGGTGATCAGTTTACCGGCCTTAAGCCTACTGTTCAGGTTTCCTACCGGGCGCAGGTAAGCCCCGCTTCTGGGGAGGCCGTGAATTTCGACGCCAAGAATCAGGCAACATATACCGTTACCTCCGAATCGGGACAAACCCGCCAATGGACAGTGGAACTTGTTCCTTTTACGGAGACCCTGCTTGGCACGTATAGCATCAAGGGTTTAGTTGTTTACGGTGGTACCGGACCTGAATACGGCGGTGGAGGCCTGATTAATATGGCTGAAAAGCAAGTTTGGCCGGTTACAGACGGACCTGCAGCAGAGTTAGACAATACCTTGACCTTTACTTATACCGCTGCTACTGCAGACGGAAAAACCACCGGAAAAGTGATCAACGAAGCTGGTGCAGATGGGCTGTACGCAAACTTTACATTTACACCAAACCCACAAACTGATGTGAATGGGCTATACCGTAAGATCCCGAAAGGTGAGTCCACCTGGGTTAGAGATTACGCGGCCAATACGGTAACTTTCACCGCTGCGGATGGGACCAGCTCTACGGCTACCTTTGCTAATGCTGGTACTGAGGACCTGGGCAATGGTCAAAGTAAAACGATTGCGGACAATGCCTTTGTTTTCACAATGAACGGTGTTGATGATTGGGATAAGATTTTTTCTGACTATGATAAGTTGGTTAAACGCCCAAGGAAATTCTGGATAGATGTCAAAAAAACCAATTAATCTTAAGCTAGTATACATTATGAAACATTTAAAATATTCCTTGATACTAAACCTGATCGTGCTTGCTTTTTTCTCTTGTAAAGGCGATAGTCAAAACGGTAGCGAAGTAGAGCCACCAGTCGTGCCGCCAGTGATGGAGGTGCCGAAGACGGGCTTCAAAACATTAGATTATCTATACAGCATTTCCGGTAAAAAGACGCTAACGGGCATTCATAACCGGGAGCCAAACGCGACGCCTGCAAGGTGGACCAATGAAGTATACGCGAAGACCGGTAAATATCCGGCTTTATGGAGCGGCGACTTCCTGTTCCAGGGCGACAACATCAATAATCGTCAGGTTATGATTGATGAAGCAAAGGCACAATGGAAAAAAGGTGCTGTAGTTAACATCATGTGGCATGCCTGTAATCCTGCGTTAGCTGAGCCATGTGCTTGGGATGATGGGAAGGGTGTTCTAAGTTCCATGTCAGACCAGCAGTTCAACGATCTGCTGACCGATGGTACCGAGATCAATAAAAAGTGGAAAAAAATGATGGATGATATCTCGGTATACTTGCAGCAACTGGAAGACGCAGGTGTGGAGGTTCTTTTCCGTCCTTTGCACGAGATGAACCAAGGGAAGTTTTGGTGGGGCGGCCGTCCTGGTGTCAATGGCACCGCGAAACTATACCGTTTAACACATGATTATATTAAAAACACCAAGGGCTTGAGCAACCTGATTTGGGTATGGGACATGCAGGACTTCGGTACACTGGAAAGCGATCTTACCAGTTATAATCCTGGAAAAGAATACTGGGATGTTGCAGCACTTGACATCTATGATGGCAGTGGTTATACCGCGGCAAAATATAAGGCAATGGTGAATATCGCAGATGGAAAGCCTATCGCGATTGGCGAATGCGAGAAATTACCGACACGTCAGGAATTGTTAGAACAACCGAAGTGGACCTTTTTTATGGGCTGGTCTGAGCTAACCTTTTCGAAAAATACCGAAGCGGAAATTAAAGCGCTGCATACTGCAACAAATGTTATCACTTTAGATCAGATGCCAGGTTGGTAGGAAGATCAACAAAAAAGGTACTGTTATAAATTGCAAACATTTTAGACAAAAAAGTATTTTTGTATTTCAAAGAAGTTCGACTATGGAACTATCTAGCGTAGTCTCAACTTTCGGGTTGGGACTACTTAGTTTATAGCCCTCAATGAACTCCGTATCATTCTTCCATAAAGTATAGATCAATATTAATAGCTTTCTTTGAATGGCAACTTGTCCAATCATCTTTGAGGGTTTGTTTTGATTGATTCTTGTATACATTTCTTTTAGACCAGGATTGAATCTGCAAGCGACCATTGCCGGGAAGTACAATGCATTTCTGATGTACCGATTGCCTTTTTTAGAGATTCTGGTCTTGCCTTTTATGGAGGTTCCTGATTCTCTTTGCACGACATCATAGCCTGAATAACTTACCAGTTGTTTAGCATTCCTGAAATGCTCAAATCCCATAGTTTCGGCCAGGATAGTAGCTATGGTAATCAAACCTACTCCCTTTATGGTGAGCAGCTTTGTTATTCTTTCTTTCAGGTTGCTGTCTGTTTCTATAAGCCTTTTTATCTCTTTTAACGTTTTTGCAATTTCTTTGTCGATATCTTCAATCAACTTTTTATTACTCTTGAGAATGAAGCTTTGAACATCGTGCGAAGCGTCCTTACTGTGCTTGATGTTGCCAAGGCTAGTTTTTTGTTCTTGTAGCTGAACATAATATCTGGTTAGATTCCTCAGCTGTAATAAGGCGGCAGGAGGTGGAGTCCAAAGCTTATGAGTCCGCTCTACTCCAAGCTGACTTAAGATCCTTGCATCAACAGCATCTGTCTTGGTCTTGATGTTTAAGCTCGAAAAGTAGTGTTTAGAGGTGTTAGGAAGCACCACATGAACCCTTTTCTTTACTTTATGTAAATGGTGTGCCAAATTTTCGTAATAAACACCCGTGGCTTCCATTAGAAACACAAGCTCTGGTCCGATGGCGATAGCGCCCTTGGCCCAGCGAAGCATTTGGTTAAAACCTTTAGTATCATTGCCAAAGGTTACTACTTTTGAGAACGCTAATTCGCCATTCTCTGCACGCTGACACAGACATACTGTAAATGTAGCTTGTGAGATATCTATCCCAACTGATTGTTTTGTAATAGCCATAATCAAGAATTTAGATCGTATCGACTTAATTCCCCTTCGTCTATCCTTTTGTTTTATCCAGGCTCCTAGTTATGGCCTTAAGTACTGTTCAGACTCCTGAGAATAAAATCGTGTCGTTCAACCTTTTTTACGGTATAACATATAGCCTACCTAGCCCGATCTGAACTGACACGAACAGCCAACACATTTTGCATAACAACAATATATTGACCTTTTTAAAATTCTCAGTAAA
>NZ_JCAJXC010000028.1:0-33730 GCF_059278965.1 Pedobacter sp. NEAU-ZC8 | reverse complement strand
GCAGCAGTTTATCAGATCTCCCCGGGTAAGAACGCAAACTTTCTCTCCATATACCTGTCGAATATACAGCGGGATGTTTCGGATAGTTTTGGGCTTTATTTTGTTGTGCAAACTCACCCACATCCAACTGCCTGATTCGCTTCCTGTTCGTCAGGCCAGAGATTTACCGCCGGCTTCCTTCAGATTCCTCCTCGCGAAGGACACCCTTGCCTTAGGTTAACGCTTCCCACTATCAAGGCGCGTTCGGGACTTTCACCCTATAGTTTGCGCCCGTGCCGGGCGCACACAAAGCAAAAGAGCGACCCGGATCGGGTCGCTCTTTTTGGTTAACTAATATTCATAAAAAACAGCTGTTGGGGAAGGAGTCGAACCTTCAAGGAGTAGTTAGCCCTTACGGGTTTCCAGATTCTCCGCCACCGAGACAAGGAGGTGTGTTTGCCAGTTCCACCACCCAACAGGATAAGAGCAAGTTTTCAAAAGAACGTTTATTTTTTCCGTCTTGCTTGATACAAATGTAACAACACTTCCATTATGTTGCAAATATTATAATGATTTATTTTTATTATTACGATTTTAATAATTACATTAGCTTTATGCAATTAATCTCTTAAACGATGCTAAAAAAAGAAAGCCAAAATTTAGAAATTGATAATCTAGACATTGAGATCCTCAAACAGCTCATGCAGGATGCTACGAAACCTTACACGGAAATTGCTAAGGATCTGATCGTTTCAGGGGGAACGATACACGTTAGAATGAAAAAACTCCATGAAATGGGCATTATCAGGGGCTCACACCTGATCATTGACCCACAAAAAGCGGGATACGACATCTGCGCCTTTCTGGGCATCTACCTGGAAAAGGGTATTCAATATAAAGATGCGGTAAATCAGCTGAGCAAGATCAAGGAAGTGGTCGAGTTACATTATACCACTGGTGCTTACAGCATGTTCGCGAAGATCATTTGCCGGGATACTTCCCACCTCAGACATGTTTTAAACGAAGAGATCCAGGCCGTGGAAGGTATCCAACGTACCGAAACCCTCATATCCCTGGAGGAAAGTATCCGCAGACAAATAGAGCTGGGGTAATTATTTTTTAAACAGGTCCTTCAAGGCTGCAAGTTTCATCTGCAAATCGCCATCGGCTTCCTTTGCTTTTGTCCCTGCAGCTTTCACAGGCGCTGTTTTTGGATTTGCTTTTCCTGCCGGGCGCTTAGATCCTGCAGCCGGTGTTGAGGACTTCGATGAACCACCTTTTGGACTGCTCTGCGTTTTATCTCTGCCGCTCTTTGCAGCACCGGCTTGCCCGGTACGCATAGACAACGAAATACGCTTACGTGCAACGTCTACTTCGGTTACCGTAACTTCAACACGCTGGCTCACCTTAACCACATCGTTCGGGTTGGCTACAAAGCGGTCTGCAAGCTGACTGGTATGTACCAAACCATCCTGGTGCACGCCAATGTCGACGAAAGCACCGAAATTGGTGATGTTGGTGACAATACCCGGCAGCTTCATGCCAACCTTCAGGTCGCTGATCTCATTCACCCCGTCGGTGAAAGCAAAAGCTTCAAACTGCTCCCTTGGATCACGGCCCGGCTTAGCGAGTTCTTTTAAAATATCGTTTAAGGTTGGTAGCCCAATCTCATCGTTCAGGTACTGCTGTGGCTTGATTTGCTTCTGCAGTTCAGGGTCTTTCATCAGCTGCGCTACGCTGCAGTTTAGGTCTCTGGCCATCTTGTTCACCAAAGGGTAACGTTCCGGGTGCACGCCACTGGCATCCAGCGCATGTTCCGCGTTGCGGATCCTTAAGAAGCCCGCAGCCTGTTCAAAGGCTTTGTCGCCAAGACGAGGCACCTTTTTAAGACTCTCGCGGTTTTTAAAGGCACCATGTTCATTGCGGTAAGAAACGATGTTCTGTGCCAGCTGTGGACCCAACCCTGACACGTAAGACAACACCTGCTTGGAAGCAGTGTTAAGCTCCACCCCTACAGCGTTCACGCAGCTGATCACGGTATCATCCAGCGACTGCTGCAGTTTCTGCTGATCCACATCATGCTGGTACTGCCCTACGCCAATGGACTTCGGGTCAATCTTCACCAGCTCTGCCAATGGATCCATCAAACGGCGGCCAATGGACACAGCACCTCTTACGGTGATGTCCTGCGTCGGGAACTCCTCTCTTGCAACTTCTGAAGCGGAGTAGATGGAGGCTCCATTTTCATTCACCATGACTACAAGCACATTTTCCAGGCCCAAGCCACGCACAAAAGCTTCCGTTTCGCGGCCTGCAGTACCATTACCAATAGCAATCGCTTCAATGTTGTGCTTTACACACAGGTCTTTCAGCGTAGCAGCTGCTTTAGCCACGTTGCCCTGACCAGTATGCGGATATATCGTTGTGTTTTCTAGCAGCTTACCCTGTTCATCCAGGCACACCACCTTACAGCCTGTTCTGAATCCAGGGTCAATAGCCAATACCCGCTTTTGCCCCATAGGTGCTGCAAGCAAGAGCTGTCTGGCGTTTTCCGCGAATACGCGGATAGCTTCTTCATCTGCATGCTCCTTGGAGACATTGCGGATCTCAGTTTCCATCGCAGGGCCAAGCAGTCGCTTGTACGAATCTGCGACTGCGAGCTGCACCTGTTGCGCCGCTGCACCTCTACCCTTCAGAAACTGCCTTTCCAGAATGCTGATCGCGCCATCCTCAGGCGGCATAATGTCGAGCTTTAAAAAGCCCTCCTGCGCACCACGACGAATCGCCAGCACACGGTGTGAAGGAGCCGATTTCAAGGGCTCCTCCCATTCGAAGTAGTCCTTGTATTTAATACCTTCTTCTTCCTTGCCTTTTACCACAGTAGATTTAAAGGTCGCTTTCTGTTTAAAGTATTCGCGCATGGCCGTTCTGGTCTCTGCATGCTCATTGATGATCTCTGCGATGATATCCCTTGCACCTGCCAAAGCCTCTTCGGCGTTGTTTACACCAAGTTCTGCATTGATAAACTTTGCTGCTTCCATATCCGGGTTCACTTGCTGCTGCTCCAGGATGGTTATAGCCAGAGGCTCCAGTCCTTTCTTACGCGCTTCAGAAGCCCGTGTTTTACGTTTAGGTTTATATGGAAGATAAAGATCCTCGATCTCCGTAATCGTAACTGCTGCATTGATCTGCTGTTCCAGCTCAGGGCTCAGCTTGTCCAGCGCTGTTAGTGCTTTCAAGATCGCCTCGCGACGTTTATCCAGTTCACGCAGCTGCTGGAACCTGTCGCGGATACCCGCCACCTGAACCTCATCCAGACTGCCCGTCATCTCTTTCCGGTAACGCGAAATAAAAGGAACGGTAGCACCCTCATCTAAAAGGGCAATGGTTGCATTAACCTGTTGCGGCTTCAGTCCAAGCTCCGCAGCAATGATGTTTGAATGTTGACTCATGTCGATTTGTGAAAACAAAAAAATCCCGCAGCTCTTCGCCAACGGGATCTTTTATCTTAGTTCTTTAAGAATACTATTTGTTAATGTACATAACTTCTTTAACTGCTTTAATCACACGCTCTGCATTAGGCAAGCTTGCAGCAATTAAAGTCGGCGCATATGGAAGCGGTACGTCAGCGCAAGTGATACGCAATACCGGAGCATCCAAATGATCAAAAGCATTTTTCTGAACATTGAACGCGATCTCAGAAGAGATAGACGCCAATGGCCATGCTTCTTCAACAATTACCAATCTGTTGGTTTTCTTAACAGAGTTGATGATGGTTGCATAGTCGATCGGACGAACCGTACGTAAGTCGATCACCTCTACATTGATACCTTCTTTGGTCAATTCCTCAACTGCAGGATTCACCGCACGGCTTAACATTTTACCGAAAGTAACGATGGTTACATCAGTACCTTCTTTTACCACGTTCGCTTTACCGATCTCCAGGTAATACTCTTCCTCAGGAACTGCACCTTTATCACCGTACATCACTTCAGACTCCATGAAGATCACTGGATCCGGATCAAGGATGGCTTGTTTTAACAATCCTTTTGCGTCATATGGTGTAGATGGAACAACAACCTTTAATCCAGGAGTGTTCGCATACCAGTTTTCAAAGTTTTGGGAGTGCTGTGCACCCAGTTGACCAGCGTTACCAGTCGGGCCACGGAAAACAATTGGAATGGAGAACTGACCACCACTCATGGAAAGCATCTTCGCAGCACTGTTAATGATCTGATCGATCGCTACAAGAGAAAAGTTGAAGGTCATAAACTCAATAACCGGAATCAATCCATTCATTGCAGCACCAATGCCAATACCGGTAAAACCTAGCTCAGCAATCGGCGTGTCGATAACACGTTTATCACCAAACTCATCAAGCATACCTTGACTAACTTTATAAGCACCGTTATATTGCGCAACCTCTTCTCCCATAAGGAAAATGTTTTCGTTCTTACGCATCTCTTCGCTTAAGGCTTCACGCAAGGCTTCTCTAAACTGAATTTCTCTCATTGTTTATTCAAGTATTAACTGGCGCAAATATAACTATTGTAACTTAATTATAAAGTAGTGTTTTAATTACAATTACAGGCGGTTATCCTGCCCGAAATGGATGATATTACCGTTGTTATCCAGTATGGAGAACTGCCGCATACCCCATGGCATATCATCTAAACGCCCATTCGGATGTACCACACCTTGCGCATCGTATTCCGCAAAAAGTGCATCCACCTCCGTTACCCGGATGTAACAACCGGTGGCTTTAGGCACTTCCGGGTCCGTTGTTGCCCAAAGGTGAATGAAGATCTCGTCTTTCGAAAAGATCAGATAACCATCCCATTGTGACTCCAGTTTGAAGCCAAGTTTACCTGTGTAGAAGTCGATGGTCTGCGTTGCATCAAGCGACGCGAGAATGGGGATTGCTGTTTTTAACATGACTGTATTTTTACATACCACATAGCGTGGTATAAGGTGAATAAGTGAAACTTTCTTCGTTTGTAGTCGGTGTAAAAGGTATCTCGTCGTTGAACAGCTCTCCGAGTTTATCCTGCAGCAAGGCGATAAACTGCTGCTTTATGGCTTCAAGCCTTTCACCTTCCAGCGGCATCTTCGCTTTACCTTCCATAAACAACGCGCCTTCCGTACGTAAGTTACGGATGCTGTACAAATGTGGCTCTACATTCGCATGGCGATTAGCCTGCTCAAAAACATGGGTATAGAACAGCGTCTGGATCAATGCCTTATTCTGCTTTTTACCATTGGTTTCAAACACCTCTTCGAGCGTATTGAAGCGCAGGTCATCACTGCCGGTTTTATAATCCACAATGCGGATCATGCCATCTTTCTCGTCTATACGGTCAATGATGCCATGCAGACGGATGGTTTTCTCCTCCCCTTTAACTTTAAACTTAAAACTGATCTCGTCCTTTTTCTCCAGCCCAAGCAGGCGGAATGGCGCATGTGCTTCATCCTGATCCAGCACAATGTTGGCGTAAGCCGCAACAATCGCCAGCACCACCTTCTGCATGCCATTATGTTCAACCTGATGCTGATCATCATTGAAAACAATCTTCGCATAAGCCCGTTCACACAGGCGAGCCAGCTCCTTACGCTTGTCGCTGATACGTTCTTTGGTCATCATGGCATCCGTTTTAAGCAGATCCCGGTAAAAGGTTTCCAGCACCCAGTGCAGCATCAAACCGATCACATTAGCTTCCACATTTTCCACCACGTCTTTTGGTTCTTCAATCTTGGCAACATAACGATAAAAGAACTGCAGCGGACAAGTCACGTAGGTGGTCAATGCACTAGCCGACAACCGGTTTTCACCAGTTAAATATCTATTTAAAAGCCCCATAACTTCAGGGTCTTTCTTGATCATCACCGGCACCTTGGTTTCTGTGGCAACTTCCTGCTGATGAATGAAGTAGTTGAACTGATAGCCACTCTCATATTCCAGCTGCCGCAAGAACCTGCTCGGCTCACCAGTGTTGCTTTCATCCGTTTGCACGTTGTACACCAGGCTGATCTTTTCCGCCCTTTGCAGCAGTCGATAGAACATGTACGCAGATATGGCATCCAGATTTTCAATGACCGGTAAACCATGTGCACGGCGGATGCTATCTGGAATGAAGCTCGTCGCGATGCTGGTCTGCGGCAGAATGCCTTCGTTTACCCCAAGCACATAGATGTGCTCGAAGTCCAGGTTCCTGCTTTCCAGCAAACCCATCACCTGGATGCCCTCAAGTGGTTCCCCGCTTAATGGTACCGAGATGCCTTGCACCGCTTTCTGGATCAGCGATAGCACAAACTGTAGTGAGAAGCCCTCCCGCGAGATCTGCAGATGTTCGGTCAAGGTATCATGAAGTCTGTTCAGCTCCTTTAAAGTAGCAATAAACAGGTCTGCTTCAGTCTGTTTCAAGGTCTTCTGTGCCAGTTGCAGCTCCAGTATATATTTTATCACCGCTTGAAAAGCCAGTGTAGCATCTTCTACCCGCTTAACCGGATTAAAGAACAGTGCCAGCAAACCCTTCTGACCAATTAACCTGGAAACCGGCACTTCCACCAGCTGCTCCAGAATCAGCTTATCCATGATCTTGTTCCTGCTGCGTTCAGAAGCGCCAGTCAGCGGATGTGAAAGGAAAGCTTCCACTTCCTTGAAGTTCACCGTATCCTTTTTCCCCTCGATCATCTGTGCCTGCACACAGAGCCAGAGATCCGCCAGGCCATATACCGAAGAGGCGGCAAGCGGATAACCCATGGTTACATTCAGGTCCACCTTATGGTTCTTCTGCCCATCATGGTACTGTGTAGGAATGGTTTGCAGCACCGGTAGTAACAACGTTTCATCCGCCAGGATCAAGGCCACTTGTCCGGCATGCTGCGCATCCTGCAACAGCGGATAGTCCTGCTGCAGGGTCTCATGCAGCACTTTAGCTTCCGCAGCATGACCCTGTGTTTGGTAAACGTTCACTATCTTATGTGTCGCTTTTAAATAGGACCGCTCCTGGGTAAAAGCATTTAACAAGCCATTTCGCTCCAGGTTCTTCCGAAGGAACAAACCCGCTTCCTGCGACTTATCCTTCATATAGTAGATATCCGTATCGAAGTAAAACACTGCTTTGCCTTGCTCCTGCAATCTCCTGAATACTACAGCTTCCGCCTGACTTAACGCATTAAAACCGACAAACACCAGTTTACCGGCAGCAAAAGCATCGGTAAACTCGGGCTTTGCGGGTCTGCCTTCCGCCAGCTGACGGTACACCTGCCCGATGGTGATCATACCTTTCTCCCGAAGTTCGGTATGGAACTCCTCGTAAAGCGTCGGCATTCTGCGCCACATACGGATAAACTGTTCCTGCTGTTTCTTCTGTTTACCTTCCGAATACGAGCTCCAGAAGCTCCGAAGAAATTCCTGCTGCTCTAAGGTCAGGTAATCAAACTGCAGGTCGATCTCTGCGATATCCTCCAACTCCTGGAAAAGCTTCACTGCATCCACCAGATCATTGTCTATCTGCGCAAAATCACTCAAGATGATCCGGGCTATAGGATAAAACTTAGCAGGTTCCATCGGGTGCCCACCTTCTGCAATCACCAGCCTGTTGTACACCTTAAAAAGGGTAAAAAACTGTGTAAAAGCATCTGCTAGATTTAAACCTGCAGATAAGGCAAAGAATTCCTGTATGGTATAAAAGGCGGGGCTCCAGAAAGGCTTCTGAATAATATCTGCCAGGTGTTTCTGCAGATAAGCAACCGGACGTTTATTGTTAAATACGATTGCAGAATGCTGTAGTTGGTCTCCCAGTTCCGATTCCAAATGTTCCGCTACTTCTTTTAAAAAGGCCTTCATACTTGCTTTAATTTCCCGGTTACGGCGTAAAACAAATAGGTTTGCACGTTTTTATAGCCCATATCCAACAGCAGATCGCGGTAATGCGTCACCTGTTCAATATGTTTATCACTCTGCTCCATGGTAAATTTATAATCGATGATCGTCAGTCCTTTTTCATTGATGAGCACCCGGTCTGGCCGGTAACTCTTGCCCTGACGATCAATAATGGTCTGTTCTGTTAAACTTTGTGTGCTGTTCGCCAGCAATTGCTGCAGCTCCTGATTTTTCAATACCGCTTCGGCTTGCACCTTCAGCTGCGGCAGCTCTTCTGCCTTAAAGTTCCCTGCGGCAAGCATACTGCCGAGTACAGCATCCAGTTCTTCCGCTGTATTTGCATTCGCCAGCACATCATGCAGGATACTTCCCGTACGGCCCGCCGTGTTACCGGTTAGCAGATCGAAATCCCGGCGTTTTAGATCTGCATCAAACACCTGGCTCAGCCGGTCAGATGTCGGATAAACATTCAGGTTGATGGCAGGTTTCAGTACCTCCCCTTCGTCTTTGGAATCCACCACCTCATCCAGTACATAACTCCCTTCTGCTGAAAGATCAAATTCCAGCACCTTGATCAGCAGATCACCGATGTTTGTGATGGAATCCGTTTTCTTTCCCATGGTGCTGATGTATAGGTATTCTTTACTGCGCGTGGTTGCCACATAAAGCATATTCAACGCATCCATGTTATTGAAAAGCAACTCTTCAAAGTACGGCTTAGCCACACTTGAATTACCCAGTTCTTTATTATACTTCAGCGGAATACTTTGTAAATGGTGGTATGGCGTACCTTCTGATGGCACCCAAAAGATGCTGTTGGTTTTACCATTGATGTCCCAGTTGCAAAATGGCAGCAGCACGGCTTTAAAGGCCAGGCCTTTTGCTTTGTGTATGGTTACCACCTGTACCGCATCAGCGTTTTCCGAAGACGGCAGGGTCTTCCTTGCCCCTTCCTCATTCCAGTATCTCAGGAAGGCTGTTATGCCGCGTTCCCCCTGTCGGGTGAAGTTCCCGCAAAGGTCCCTGAAAGCGAACAGATATGGCAGATGCCCCTCCAACTGATCAAGGCCATAAGCCCGCATGATGCGTTCGATCAGCTCTGGTAAGGGTTGCTGTATCCAGCTTTGCCAATTCAGACATAAGTCGGCCGGCAACACCGCGGTAAGCTGATCCAGCGTCTTAAACTTCAAGGCAAAATAATGTGAGGTCTCTACCTGGCGACCTTGCAAGCGGGCATAAAGACTAATACAATTTGCTTTGTACAAGCCCGTATTGGAAGGCAGTCCAGCAAGCACGTTTAGCGTGTTCAGCAGCAGCTTGATGGAACTGTTATTTGCCAGCAGCAATGCTTCCCCGGAAATTACAGGGATACCATTTTCCAGCAAGGCCTTTACTGCAGCTACCGCCTCAGCATTCTTCCGCACCAGCACACAGATATCGCGAAGTTTGTACTGCCTTTCTTCCAGCAACAGCTTTACTTCTGCCAGCATTTGGCTGATGGCTTCTGTCGTATAATTATTCTTCGTCACCGGATTACCCAGTGCATCATTTTTAATCACCTGAAACTTTATGGTTCCTCCTTTTAAGGTTCTCGGCGTAAGCTTCTGCGCAGCGCCTGCATATACATCGGTAACAATGCGGTCAAAGCCCTGTTGTTGCCACCAATCCGGCAGGTCCACATTCCCCTCCTGACAATCTATGGTATTGTTTAGCTGCCTTTGCAGCACCTCGGGCAGGTCCTTAAACAATCTGTTGTTGAAGTTGATGATGTTCTCCGTGCTTCGGTAGTTCTCTTCCAGACTGTCGTCCATAACATTGTGTGCACCAAGCTCCAATTTCGCCTGCTGGTGCAGGATGTTCCAGTCGCCATTACGCCATCGGTAAATGGATTGTTTGGTATCCCCGACAATCAGGTGGTCAATCAGCGTGTTGCTCGGTGAAGCAATCGCATTACTCAAGAGCGATTTAAAACTGCCCCACTGGTTAGATGAAGTGTCCTGAAATTCATCGAACAAGAAGTTTTTATACCGCCCGCCCATCTTCTCCCAGATAAAGGATGGGTTATCGCCAGCATCATCGGTAATGCCTTTAAGCAGGTTTTGTGCATCGCTGATCAACAGGTTTTTGCTTTCATCACGATAGCTTTTCAGCAAAGCCGCCATCTCCTGCATGAGTCTTAGGTAGTACAAGTTTTTATTAAAGCTTTGCGCCAGCACATATTCCGCCAACCCAGCTGAGTAATGCTCCTGCAGCTGCTTCAATAAAGGGTTCAGTTGGTCATACAACTCATGGCTCAGTCCTTTCTGAAACCATTGTTCCGGGTCGTCGATCAGTTTTCCGAGGTTACTCACCTTGCTAAAATCCCCTTCTGCGACACGCTTCAGGTTAAACAGCGGAGAACGTGATTTGCCCTTCAGCATGTTCGTATCCACATCCAGTACATTGAAAAGCTCCCATCCATCTTTAGCAAGCTGCAACAGGGAATCTTCAAACTGCCGGATGTTCTCCCGGCTGAGGGTTTGATAATCCTTAAACAGTTCATCCAGATCAACGACTTCAGAAAGCGCATCGATAGCCTTTTCAAAGGGCTGGTAACGCTCTTTGAAGATCTCGCTACTGAGATCCAGCAACTCCCTCCGATAGTTCCAACTCGTATTATTGTTTATGCGTTCTAGTGCCAGATCAATGATCCATTGCAGTAATTGTGGCTGCGTATCTAGTGCCTTGTCCAGCCTGTCGGCAAGCTCATTTTTAACCTTATCATAGTTCATTTCCAGCGCGTAGCCAGAATCCAGTCCAAGCTCAAAAGCGAAACCGCGGATCACCTTCTGTACGAAGCCGTCAATGGTGCTTACCGAAAAGCGGCTGTAATCATGCAGAATCTTGCGATAGATGATATCGGCGCTTTCACGAAGACTATGGGGATTTAAGTTTGGATGCGCTTTCAGCACCAATTCCCGGTAGGCTTGAATCTTACCGGAATGATCACCGGTTGCCAGCCCTTGTAGCACCTCCAGTATCCTGGTCTTCATCTCCTCGGTAGCCTTGTTGGTGAACGTCACAGCTAGGATTTCGCGGTATTTCGTTTCAGCGCTGAAGAGTAAGGTAAGATAATGTACCGTCAGGCTAAAGGTCTTGCCAGACCCGGCCGAAGCCTGAAGTATTTTTATGGGTTGAAGCATATGCAAAGAAAAACCTAAATTATGGAATATAAGTTTTTATCCTAGCGATATGACATTATACCGTTATGCCATAATCTATGCGTATTAATTCCTCAATAACTAAGTTAATCCCTGAAACGCTTTTCAAGAGCTCATAAGGTTGTATACCTAAGATAGTATGTTCATGAGAAAGCCAAGCGCTAAATTCTTTTATAGAGCCAAACGTATCAACACCTTTATCAAAAACTTGTAGTAAATACTTAGCATGTTCAATAACGCCAGCATTCAATGTTTGGCCCTCCTTCAAATATTTTCTTAATGCAGAATCAGAAACATCAAGAAAACAGGATAACTGAACTAATGTTAATCCGGTGATTTCAATTAAATTAGTCAAAGTAATTTGACTAGAACTGTCTTCAGCTTGCTTCAAATTGTCCATGCTTTAAGTTAAGCATTGTTACCCGTAATCTCAAGAGAATTCACGAACGCTTGCAACCGATTTGCTCATTGCTTCGTCATACCTAAAAACATGATGATGAAAACGTTTACTTCTAAATTTCCACTATTCCTGATCATTGCGCTTTCAATGTTCAGCCTTACCACACAGGCGCAGGACAAAACCAAAAGGATCGGCAATAAACCACGTACTGGAACCAGCAACACCAGCTTCGCCGTAAATAAGGGACACCAGATCGGCATTAAGATGAATGCTGGTCGCAAGAATGTTCAATTGTTGAGCCTGGATTTTGGTGTCGAGAACAGCAAACAAGAGCCGATTGACATTAAGGTGAACGTGTACCAGTTTAAAAAGGAACAACCAACAAAGAACCTTGCTAAAGACCCGATCCTCACTAAAATTCCTGCAGGCAAAAGCCGCATGAACATAGACCTTGCTAAATATGACATCCAAGCCAAGGGCGATATCCTGGTAGCTATCGAGTTCCTGGACACCAAACCAGGAAATAATCCAATATTCTCGATAGGCTTGTTCAACGGCGGCACTTACCGGTACCAAGGCACCGAGTGGAAGAAAATGCCGGTTGCAGGTGTAGATTTTAACGTGATGGTGAAAAAGCTGTAACTTAAGGCCAAACAGCCGTATGTACAATCCACTCTTTAACCACGTCCATAAATTTACCAGCCTGAATGACGAGGAACAGGCGGTTCTTGGAGATATGCTGAGAACCGCTTCTTTTAAGAAGAAAGCATTTCTACATGAGGCTGGTGATGTCTGCCGCGCCAACTACTTTGTAGTTAAAGGCTGTTTAAGGCTGTATTTCATAGACATCAAAGGTGCTGAACAAACCACGCAGTTTGCAATTGAAAACTGGTGGATCTCAGATCTAACCAGTTTTCTCTTTCAGAAACACTCTGATTTCTACATCCAGGCTGCAGAAGCTACCGAAGTTATCGTAATAGATCGCCAACATTATGACGAACTGTTTGAAAAGCTTCCAAAAATGGAGAAATACTTCAGGTTGATCTACCAGAAGTTACATCAGGCTTCCCAAATTCGAATCAAATACCTTTATAGCCAAACCGCCGAAGAACGATACACCAACTTCAGCAGTTCCTTTCCTGAATTTGTACAACGGGTACCACAGTACATGCTCGCCTCCTATTTGGGCTTTACACCGGAATTTTTAAGTAAAATCCGTGCAAAGAAGTAATCAGAGATTTATGCGCTCATCCCTGCTTTCTTAAACTACATTAAGTTTTTTCTTGCCCTGACTGCGGACCTTTGAATCGAACTAAAAATCAAAGTCATGGAAAGCAGAATTAACATCCAGAAAGTAGAGCCGGCAGCATACCAGGCCATGTTTGCACTAGCAAAATATCTATCGACAAGTAAGATAGACCCCATCTTGCTCGAACTCATTAAAATGAGAGCCTCACAAATCAACGGCTGTGCCTTTTGTCTTAACATGCATTCAGCAGATGCACGCAAGCTTGGAGAAACCGAACAACGCTTATATCTTTTGAATGCCTGGAGCGAGACAACTTTGTTCACAGCTCAGGAGCAAGCGGTTTTGGCGCTAACAGAAGAAGTAACCCGCATAAGCAATCATGTTTCAGATGAAACCTACGCTAAAGCCGCAGCATTTTTTGAAGAGAAAGAATTGGCGCAGATCATCATGGCCATTGTGACGATCAACGCATGGAACAGAATTGCAATAACTTCAAAACTCATCGTCGCTTAGCATTATCGCCTATTTTAATGAACAATGAAGATCAATCATTGTTCATTAACCTAAACGAGGCCCATGAAAACAGAACTTCAAAAAATGCTCGATGCTGAGCTATATGATGCCAATGATCCCACCCTGGTGGAAATGCGTGAAAAAGCCAGGAACCTGCTAGGACAGTACAACCAGCAAATGGGCCAGCCCTTGGAAACACGCAACGAAATGCTAAAACAACTCTTAGGCTCCTGTAGCACCATAGATATTCAACCGCCTTTCTTCTGTGACTACGGAACCCACATCACTGCTGGTGAAAACTTCTTTATGAACTTCAACTGTGTGATCCTGGATTGCGCGCAGGTTACCATTGGCAAAAACGTCATGTGCGGCCCCTATGTGCAGATCTATACCGCATATCATCCACTTGCGGCTGAAGAACGGATCAAAGGTCCCGAACTGGCTTCGCCAATTACCATTGGTGACAATGTCTGGATTGGCGGGGGTGCTATCATCTGCCCTGGTGTAACAATCGGCAACAATACGACGATAGGTGCAGGTAGTGTGGTGACTAAAAATGTTCCAGACAATGTTTTTGCTGCAGGTAACCCCTGTCGTGTGATTAAGCAGATTAACCCTGATCAAACGAAGTTCGTCTAATTCAACACCTTTTAGAGCGGCCCCCTTGACACTCATTACAAGCAGCTTACAGCAACACCCATCAAAATAAATTTACTCTATAGAAACACTCGGCTTTATTATTGTATTTACCTTTGATCATTAACTAAACCAACAAAAAACCAGGAAGCAATTCAGGTTGCTTCAGCAATAAAATCAAATTTTAAATACATGAAAAAACTAATCTTTTCCCTGGCCCTTGCATCGGTATTCTCCATCAGCGCATTCGCGCAGAATGCGCCTGCACCTGCTAAGGAAGCTGCAAAAAAAGAAGCCGTAACCATCTATAATCCGCAGGCAAACGCACAAGCAGACATTGATGCTGCGGTTGCAAAAGCTGCAAAATCAGACAAGAACGTATTGGTACAAGTAGGTGGCAATTGGTGCATTTGGTGCATCCGATTCCACGACCTTGTAAATAAAACCCCTGAGCTGAACAAATACCTTAATGATAACTTCGAATGGGTACTGGTAAACTACAGCCCTGAAGTAAAAAATACAGAGGTTTTAACCAAATTGGGCAACCCTGGCCGTTTCGGATATCCTGTATTCGTGGTATTGAACAATAAAGGTGAGGTGCTGCACATTCAGGATTCGGGTTACCTGGAAAGAGATGCAGAAGAAGCTAAAGCTGAAGGTCCTGGTCACAGTGTGAAAAAGATCCAGGGATTTCTAAAGAACTGGACCACTGCAGCGGTTAAAGCACCTGCTAAATCTTAAGGAACAGTTTCAGATCACATAAAAAAGAGGCCTGCGCGATAATCGTGCAGGCCTCTTTTTTATATACCGGTTTAACAATGCCTGTTATTCCCCGTCCCCATATTTGAAGAAGGTGTTTACAGAAACCGGTAGCTTGCCTGTTGCCTCAAAAGCATGACTAAGTACCGAAGCCGCTGCCTTCTGCATAAAATCTTCTTTCTGATAGGCAATTACCAATGCTTTGCTGTTCTCCAATCCAGCCCAGCTTGCCAGGTTATATGGATTTGCAAACACCGCAAATGCAGTGTTCCTCTGCGTCATGTTTGTGATGAACATCTTCAAGTCGGCGCTTAAAGGCATACCATTGCCCGGACGGTTACGGGTATCATGGATACCGACAATCAACTGCTCAAACATGCCAAGCTCACGCATTACCTTGGCAATTGCATTGGCATTGGCGTTCTTATCCAGCGTGAACATTACCGCATTCGGATATTGTGTAGCTAAGGTCCGCTGGAAAGTCGTAACCCCTGGTGTACCAATACTGATCACTGCAGTCCGTTTTTGTTTGTCAAAAGATTTGATGAATTGCTTGCCCCGTAACATGGTCATAGAAGCATTTGCAAGCTCCTGCACTAGCGCGTGGCTTTCCGGGCGATTAACATCTGCAGCCACGTTTTCCAGTCCGATCTCCGGTTCCGTATTCAGGCCTGCGTAATACTTAGCCGTAAGGATCTTCTTTACACTCTCATCAATTCTTTCCATGCTGATCCTGCCGGATTTTACCGCCTGGCGTACCAGCTTAATGCTTCTTCTAGTATCTTCAGAAAGTTCCAGAATATCATTACCGGCCTCAATTGCCCTGATATCTGCTTCGCCTTCTTTAAAGTACTTTACCACACCTTTCATCTCCATAGCATCAGAAATGATGATGCCTTTAAAGCCAAGCTCTTCCTTTAGTAATCCCGTAACAATCGGTTTGGATAATGTTGACGGTAAGTTTGGTGTATTATCCAGAGAAGGGATACTCATGTGTGCGATCATTACCCCTGAAGCACCTTTTGAGATCAGGTGTTTGAAAGGATAAAGCTCCAGGCTATCCAGACGTTCTTTCGTGAACTTAAGCTGCGGAAGATCATGGTGTGAATCTACATCGGTATCCCCATGTCCCGGAAAGTGTTTAAGGCTCACCAATAATCCGCCATCCTGCATGCCGCGCATATAAGCTTCCGACTTGGCCGCGACGTTAAATTTGTTTTCCCCAAATGAACGGTAGTTGATCACTGGGTTACCGGCATTGTTGTTTACATCAACATCAGGTGCCAGGTTCATGTGCATGCCGATCCTTTTGAAATCTTTAGCAACTTCTAGTCCCATCTTATAGATCAAGCTGGTATCCTGAACAGCACCCAAGGCCATCTGGTAGGGATAGGAAACCGTGCTATCCAGACGCATGCCTAAACCCCACTCTCCATCCAGCGTTACCAACAAAGGTGTCCGCGCTTTCTTCTGGTAAGTGCTGGTTAAGTTCGCCTGACGGCCGGGACCACCTTGAAAGAACACCAGTCCACCAACTCTTGCACGACGGATAAACCTGCCTACAGAATCTTCATAGTTTTTGTCGGCGTTGGTTAATGCCCGGATGAAGAACATCTGCGCGATCTTTTCGCGTTTACTCATTTTATGGAATACGGAATCAACCCATGCATTAGGCTCCGCTAAGGTTTGTAGATAAGATTTTTGCTGTGCGTTAACCTGGGTCGCTGCGCCAAATAGCAGCATGGAAAGTATGGCGTATCTCTTAAAGTTCATTACAGGGTTTAAAATAAGCTGCTAAATTATGAAAAGCGGGTGAACAATCGGCTATGGTGATCTGCTACTGCAATTATCGGTCTAAACTGCTGCTGAATCGGTCGAAAGGCGAAAATAAACCAAGAATGTATCAAATTCGATACACTTTTAGATGCCAGAAATATCATCTTCAAAGCGCTGACAATCTCCACTAATATGCCACCCATTACTATTAGAACACGTTTTTAGGCCTGTTATTGAAATTCCGCCTCTTCGCTTGGCACATTTCTTTCATAGCTATGATCGAACACAACATGAAACGATCATGATCTTCTAGGGCGTCGAATTAGCTTTTAAGATCAGGATAGAATCATCAAACAACAAAATTGAAGCAAATGAAAAAGATTTTTATTCTAGCTGCTGGTCTGTTTATCGCAGGCGCAGCAAATGCACAAAGCCCGGTTAGATTTGGCGTTAAAGCAGGTGTTAACATTGCAAATATCATCAAAGATGATGGTGATAATTTCAATACTGAAGGTAAAACTGGTTTCAACGCTGGTGTAACTGCAGATATTCCATTAACGGAAAGCGTATCCTTTACGCCGGAGGTATTGTTCGCTCAAAAAGGTTATAAATTGACCAACAACTTTGGCGAATACTCACAAACTACAAACTTTATTGATATTCCAATTTTAGCCAGCGTAAGATTAGCAGGCCCATTGGACCTTGTTGTTGGTCCACAGGTATCATTCCTGTTGTCTACTAAGAACAAGTTTGAAACTGGCTATGGTTCTGTAGAGGACGTAAATGAAAACAGCGATCAGTTTAAGAAGAGCTTACTTGGTGGTGTGATCGGTGCGCGCTACGGCTTAACAGAGAACCTTGATATCCACGGTCGTTATGCATTGGACTTCCAGAAAAACAATGAAAACGGTACTACAAACACCCCTGAATTTAAAAACCAGGTATGGTCATTTGGCTTAGGTTATAAGTTCTAAGCACCGCCGTTTATAAACCTATGAGAAACCCCGACCAATTGAATTGGCGGGGTTTCTCGTTTTTGAAACAATTTACTGGCCTTGAACCTTTTTATATGTATGAAACTAATCAACGCATTAATAGGTGGATTTGCTGGCGCCATTGCGCTGAACATCCTGCATGAAACGGTAAAACGTTATTACGAGAAAGCGCCCCGCATTGATCTTTTGGGTGAGGAAGCTTTGGAGAAATCGATGGAAGCAGTTGGCGCCGAACCCCCGGAAGGTGAAAACCTTTACCTGGCTACACTTGCAGGCGATGTAATCAGTAATGGCCTATACTATAGTGCCATCGCTATGGGTGGTACCAAAAACATATATATAAAAGGTACGGTTGCAGGCCTTGCCGCAGGGATCGGTGCACTGGAGTTGCCCGGACCAATGGGCTTAGACGACCTACCCGTTACCTATTCCAGCCCTACCAAAGCACTTACGGTAACGTGGTACCTTGTTGGCGGACTGGTGGCTGCAACAGTGATCAATGCATTGGAAAATAAACGTAAAATTTAAACACTGCCTATGCGGGTGATCATTGAAACACCAAAAGGTCAGGGTCAGAAGTACGACTTCGATCCTGGAACAGGCAATTTCATGCTGAAGAAAGTCATGCCTGCGGGTATGGTATTTCCCTTCGACTTCGGCTTTTTTCCAGGTACCGTGGGTGGCGATGGTGACCCGGTGGATGTGCTGGTGCTTGCAGAAATCGAAACTTTTCCGGGATGTATGATGGACTGCCGGGTCATTGGCGCCATCACGGCTGAACAGCAGGAAAGAGATGGCAAGAAGATGCGCAATGACCGCTATCTCGCCGTGCCGGAAGTCTCTGTACTGTATGCAAGCATTGATTCCCTGGAGGAACTGCCTGAAGATACCCTTAATCAGCTGGAAGCTTTTTTCGCCAATTATAATAATCAGGCCGGAAAGAAGTTTAAGGTATTAGAACGCGTTGCTGCGGAGAAGGCGCGGAAAATGCTGGAAGCCACAGAAGACCGCACATTGCAGCCACAACGGCTGATCCAGATCTACCTGCCACTATATGATCCATCAGGCGAAGCCTTACCAGAAAGTCTTTTCAAACAGATCAAAGAAACGCTTACGGAGAAATTCGGTGGACTAACCATGTACACCCGGTCTCCGGCGGAAGGCCTTTGGAAAGAAGAACAAGACAAGACGGTTAAAGACGACATCCTCATCTATGAGGTGCTGGCCCCGGAACTGGACAAAGACTTCTGGCTCGCCTATAAAGAAAAACTTAAAAAGCTGTTTAAACAGGAAGAACTGCTGATCAGCTGCGCATCTGTGACCATTGTGTAGTACCTTCGCCAGCATGCATCAGCAAGTTTGCTGAAAATAAAAGCATTACAATATGAATATTGAAACTAGAAAACTTACCCTGAATGATTACCACGACCTTAAAGAGTCGATGGAACAAGCCTATGATACCATGGGTGGTCAGATCTGGAGTAAGGACAGCATTGCCAAATTACTAAACCTGTTCCCCGAGGGACAGCTATGTATATCCGTTGATGACAAAGTGGTGGCCTGCTCACTATCTATTATCGTTGATTACGACGAATATGGCGATAAACACACGTACCGCCTGATTACTGGAAACTACACTTTCTCTACACATAACCCGAATGGGGATACCCTTTATGGCATAGAGATCTTTGTTTCACCAGATTACCGCGGATTACGTTTGGGCCGCAGGCTGTACGAAGCGCGTAAGGAACTTTGTGAGAACCTGAACTTGAAGAGCATCATTGCCGGAGGCCGAATCCCCGGCTATCATGCCCATGCGGAAACGCTAACCCCTAGACAGTACATCGATAAGGTAAAGGCAAAGGAACTTTACGACCCGACGCTGACCTTCCAGATCTCCAATGATTTTCACGTGCGTAAGGTGCTAAAGAACTATCTCCCTGGGGATCATGAATCGCATGAATTTGCAACACTGATCGAGTGGAACAACATCTACTACCAGGGTATCGACGCTTCGGCACGTTCCGCCAAAACCATCCGCATTGGACTGGTGCAATGGCAGATGCGCCTCTTCCCAGACATAGACGCATTCTATGAACAGGTAGAGTTCTTCGTGGATACCGTAAGTGGCTACAAGTCGGATTTCGCGGTGTTTCCGGAGTTCTTCAATACGCCACTGCTCGCGCCATACAATCACCTGTCGGAGATGGAAGCCATGCGCAAGCTTGCCGAAATGACCCCTGATATCGTGCTTAGAATTCAGGAGTATGCCGTTTCTTATAACGTAAACGTGATTACAGGCACCATGCCGGTAGTTGATGAGGACAACAAGATGTACAATGTCGCTTACCTCTGCCACCGCAGTGGAAAGACGGAGGAATATCGCAAGGTACACATCACCCCGAATGAACAGAAATACTATGGTATGGTGGGTGGAGATAGCATCCAGGTGTTCGACACGGACTGCGGTAAGGTTGGTATCCTAATCTGTTACGACGTGGAATTCCCGGAATTAAGCCGCATTCTGGCAGATCAGGGCATGCAGATCCTCTTTGTACCATTCCTAACCGACACCCAGAATGGCTATACCCGTGTACGTCATTGCGCACAGGCCAGAGCGATCGAAAACGAGTGCTACGTGGCAATTGCTGGTTGCGTAGGTAACCTGCCGAAGGTGAATAACATGGATATCCAGTTTGCACAATCCGCGGTATTTACACCATCAGACTTTGCCTTTCCAACCAATGCCGTGAAAGCGGAAGCTACACCGAACACCGAAATGGTACTTGTGGTAGACGTTGACTTGCACCTGCTTGATGAGTTACATCATTACGGAACGGTTAAGACCCTTACGGATCGCCGTTCAGACCTGTACCGCGTTAAACTTTTAAAGTAGCGCATATAGCGCCGTTACAGGTTGGGACCTTGTTCGCCTCTTGACCGCCTATTCTTCGCCTATTGTTCGCCTATGCTTCGGCTCCAGCCGGAGAAAACCTGAACAATAGGCGTTTTAAAGCCGATAAAGGTGCCTGCCTGTTTTCTATGCCATGTTAGTTTTTGGGGGCTTTGTTACCCTTCTTTGTACAGAATCATTCCTGCGTGGTACAAGATGCCCTCCCGGAATTCTCCATCAGCAATGAAACCGGTGTCATCTTGATAGTCGATGTGGTTACCGGTAACCTGATAACTGCCACGATACGCGTTTTTGCGCTTTCCTCTAGCTTCATCGTACCTGTTATTCGATAATAGTTCATGTCGGATATAGCCGTCTTCAGTGACCCACATCCCTAGGTATTCTTTTGTTTCTTCAATGGTTTTGTTTGTTTGTGTCATTTGAAACATCAGTTTGTTCGTGATTTTGATAACGCAAATTTACAGCTGAAGTGTTGGGTGGGGCCTGCGACAAACAAATGGAAAGCTGCAGATTTCAAACAGGATGAGTTCCTGGAAATTGATTAAGGGAGTACTAAAAACAAAAAGCCCGCTG
The DNA here is from genome assembly GCF_059278965.1 of Pedobacter sp. NEAU-ZC8. Classification (NCBI taxonomy): domain Bacteria; kingdom Pseudomonadati; phylum Bacteroidota; class Sphingobacteriia; order Sphingobacteriales; family Sphingobacteriaceae; genus Pedobacter; species Pedobacter sp. NEAU-ZC8. The sequence continues at coordinate 12,851 of NZ_JCAJXC010000028.1, read as the reverse complement.
ATTGCTCAACGGGCTTTGTTTTGTTACTGCGGAGAGAGAGGGATTCGAACCCTCGATACCCTTTTGAGGTATACACACTTTCCAGGCGTGCTCCTTCAACCACTCGGACACCTCTCCTTTTCGGATTGCAAAACTATAAAAATTTTGCAATTTATATTATCCGATTAATCGATTGTTGTAATCTTTACCATATTGGTTTTACCCTTACGCTCCATAGGGATCGCAGCGGTGTTGATGATCACATCACCTTTCTTGATCAGCTTTTTATCTTTCAAGAACTGGTTCACATCAATGATGGTCTCATCAGTGCTTTCAAACTTATCGTAGTAGAAGCCTTGAACACCCCATACCAGGCTTAAGCTGTTTAACAAACTTCTGTTGCTGGTGAAGATATAGATCAATGCATCTGGTCTGTGGCTAGAGATTTCGTATGCCGTGTAACCGCTTAAAGTCATAGATACGATACCTACTGCTTTGGTTTGCTTAGCCAGGAATACTGCTGAATCACATACTGCATCACTTAGGAAAGTTTCAGCGCTTGACTTAAGGTACTTATCTGCATAGAACGGATAGTTGTTCTGCTCAATGTTCTGGATGATTTTCTGCATGGTTTCAATTACGATCAATGGAAACTCACCTACAGAAGTTTCACCGCTTAACATCACGGCATCAGCACCATCTAATACAGAGTTAGCAACGTCATTTACCTCTGCACGTGTTGGACGTGGGGTGGTGATCATGCTCTCTAGCATCTGTGTTGCAACGATAACTGGTTTAGAAGCTGCACGACATTTGTTAACGATCATTTTCTGTAACAATGGAACTTCTTCCATTGGCATTTCAACACCAAGGTCACCACGCGCAACCATTACAGCATCTGAAGCAGCAATAATGGCATCGATATTAGCAATCGCCTCTGGCTTTTCAATTTTGGCTACAACCTTAGCTGTTTTGCCTCTTGAAGCGATGATTTCTTTTAATTCGTGGATATCGTCTGCTGTACGAACGAAAGATAAGCCGATCCACTCTACGTTGTTCTCCAGTACAAAGTCAAGGTTCTTGCGATCTTCAACAGTTAAGGAAGGGATAGAAACCTTAGTGTTCGGAAGGTTCACACCTTTTCTGCTGGTCAGGATACCACCGTGAACAACCTCACAAACCACTTCATCCTGAAGATTGGTTTCCACCACACGTAGCTGCAGTTTACCATCATCTAAAAGGATGATTTCGCCTGCTTTTACATCCTGCGGGAAAGTTTCGTATGTAATATATATGCGTTCCTCGTTACCAATGCATTCTTTAGTGGTGATGGTGGTACGGTTACCATTAACCAGGTGAATTCCACCGTCTTGTACCATACCAATGCGGATTTTAGGACCTTGTAAATCAGCTAAAATACCAACGTTATAATCGTATTTCTCGTTCAGACTTCTGATGGTATCCAAAACTTCCTGGTGAACAGCTTGTGAGCCATGGGAAAAGTTTAGGCGGCAAACATCCAATCCTGCATTGAACATACTAAATAAAACTTCTGGTTTCGCTGAGGCAGGGCCCAAAGTGGCCACAATTTTTGTTCTTGAATGAAAAGGTTTCATTGGAATTTACTTTTATTAAATGTTGGATAAACAGCGCTAAAATAAAAGGTGATCACCTAAAATCCTGCTGCTTATTCGTTAATTTACTGTTTATTGCAAGATTCAAATATAGTGTATTTAATACACCGCTGGTGTAAAAATTACATAACGAGGTTTTCCCTCGACTTCAGCTTTAATGGGTCGACCTGCACAGCGAGCTGTATATCAGGTATTTGGTTTAATCCCTTCAACATCAAATCCAGATCTTCCGCATCGATATAATTGTGTACAACAAGGAAATAATCGACTTTGTTCATTTCAGGAATTAAAAACCCTTCAGGATTTCGATTGTTAACAATGAAGTAAACGTTACCGCCTTGTTCGGCTTCAAATTGGTACTTGGAGAAGGCTAAGGCAGGTTCGTCTATGTTGAAATAGACTTCGTGATCGTCGATTTTACTGAAGTTGTAATTGAGCCTTGTATTAATTTTGTGGCAAAGCACATAATCTTTCAAAGGCGCCGTTATTGCAATCAGTGTAAAGTCTAGATCCAGGGATAATTTTAAGTAAGTCTTGGTCAAATCAGATTAATTGCTTTAGACCACGAAATTATAAAACTAATTCTAACTTTGCCGTTTGAAATAAAACAATAGGAACCCAGAGAAATAAAAACATTTGAAATGTGTTAGAATTTATTTTTCTTTGCACTGAATTATTTAACCATTAAATTATAACATTATGTCTGATATTGCTTCAAGAGTTAAGGCTATTATCGTTGAAAAATTAGGTGTTGATGAAAACGAAGTTACCCCAGAAGCTTCTTTCACTAACGACTTAGGTGCGGATTCATTAGATACTGTAGAGTTGATTATGGAATTCGAAAAAGAATTCAATGTAGCAATTCCAGATGATCAAGCTGAAACCATTGGTACAGTTGGTCAAGCAGTTGCTTACTTAGAGAAAAACGTAAAGTAAAACATACGGTCTCCGTATAATCCGTATAAATGGAATTAAAAAGAGTAGTAGTTACAGGTTTAGGTGCGCTCACTCCAATTGGTAATACCGTCCCGGAATACTGGGACGCTTTGCTGAATGGTGTGAGCGGCGCTGGGCCAATCACAGGTTTTGACACCGAAAAATTCAAGACTAAATTTGCATGCGAGCTTAAGAATTTCAATCCTGAAGAGTTCATGGATAGAAAAGAAGCACGTAAGCTTGATCCATTTGTCCAGTATGCAATTGCTTCTACAGATGAGGCAGTTAAAGATAGTCAACTTGATTTTTCTACCCTTGACACCAACCGGATTGGTGTGATCTGGGGCTCTGGAATTGGTGGTATTAAGACATTCCTTGAAGAGATGCGTAATTTCTTCTCTGGCGATGGTACCCCAAGGATCAACCCTTTCTTTATTCCAAAGATGATTATAGATATTGTTCCAGGACATATATCTATTAAATATGGTCTTCGCGGACCAAACTTCGCCACAGTTTCCGCTTGTGCTTCTTCTACCAATGCCATGATCGACGCGTATAACTACATTCGTCTGGGCATGACTGACCTGATCATTTCAGGGGGTTCTGAGGCTATTATCAACGAAGCTGGTATTGGTGGATTTAATGCCATGCACGCCCTTTCAACCAGAAATGACGATCCTGCAACAGCTTCCCGTCCATTCGACAAAGACCGTGAGGGCTTTGTAGCGGGTGAAGGTGCCGGTACCATTATCCTGGAAGAACTGGAACACGCGAAAAAACGTGGTGCTAAAATCTATGCTGAAATCGTTGGTGGTGGCATGAGTGCAGATGCAAATCACATTACCGCGCCACATCCTCAGGGTCTGGGTGCTAAGATGGTGATGAGCAATGCTTTGAATGACGCGAGAATGAACACTTCAGACATTGATTACATCAACGTACACGGAACATCTACCCCACTGGGTGATATTTCAGAAATCAGTGCGATTCTAGATCTTTTCGGAGAACATGCGTATAACCTGAACATCAGCTCAACAAAGTCTATGACCGGCCACTTATTGGGTGCTGCTGGTGCTATAGAAGCGATTGCAGCGATATTAGCGGTTAAAAATGACATAGTTCCGCCTACGATCAACCACTTTACAGATGATCCGCAGTTTGATGCGAACTTAAACTTCACGTTTAACAAGGCTGAAAAACGTACTGTTCGTGCTGCATTAAGTAACACATTCGGTTTTGGTGGTCACAATGCATCTGTAGTATTCAAAAAGTACGAAGCGTAAAAAATGTTGGTTTCTTTAACAATGACAGGCGTTGCTTAGACTTTATAAGCTTTATTTCTCGGCTGATAAGGTTTTTATCAGGAAGCTTAGGAATATTCTAGGCTTCATTCCCGGAAATATTGTGCTCTATAAGATGGCTTTCAGACATCGCTCTGTTGCCAGATTGTTAAAGAATGGAAGCAGAAGCAGCAATGAGCGTCTGGAGTTTCTGGGTGATGCCATCCTGGGCTCCGTTATCGCTGAGCTGCTTTTTAAAAGCTATCCCTATAAGGAAGAAGGCTTCCTGACTGAAATGCGCTCCAAGATCGTAAACCGCGCAAATCTGAACCAACTGGCCCGTAAAATGGGTTTCGATCAACTGATTGTCTTCGATCAAAAGATGGTTAATATGCAGTCAAAGCATCATTCTATGCTTGGTGATGCTTTTGAAGCATTAGTTGGTGCCGTCTATTTAGACAAGGGCTACGATTTCACCAAAGAATTCCTGCTGAAGCGGATCGTGAAGCCCTATATCGACATCCATACACTGGAGCAAACAGAAACGAATTTCAAGAGTAAACTTATTGAATGGTGCCAGCGCCAGGGTAAAGATTTTACCTTCGAAGTGGTGGAGAACGACGCCGGTGAAAGCTCCAAACTTTTTACCATACATGCCATTGTAGACGGTGATATTGTAGGTGTTGGAAGAGACTACAACAAGAAAAACGCCGAGAAGCTTGCTGCCGAAAAAGCATGTGAAGCGCTTGCCATCTAGATTTTCATTCCCCTCTTTTTTTTCCTCGGTAGCTTAGCCAATCTCCTAAGATTGCTTTTCCGCTCCGTGTTATCAGGCTTAAGCTGATGCTTATTTGCCTGACTTATTCAGCGTATCGGCATATTGGGCATAAGAATCCCGGATGTGTTTGATGGCATCGTAGGTGGTCCAGTTTTTTGCTTTCTCGTATTCAGGCCGGTAGTTCAACATAAAGTTTTCGAGGTCCTTTCCAGTAAGCGGCGTATTCTTCTTAATGAGTTCCTCATTGAAGAAGCCGTCTATCTGAGACTGCTGCATCTCATTGTTGTAGTACCTGTTGAAGCGTTTTGCATTTTTCGGTGTCTTGCCGAAAAGCTCATAAATGGCCGTAAGTGGAGTAAAGATGTAAGAAAGCAAGGGTGGTTTGCCGGCGTAAAAAGATCCCTTGTTCCGGAAATCTTTTTTTACGGCGTTAAGCTCCTCTTTCCTGGTTTGCCCATAAATATTTACGGTATTCAGCGTGGTACGGTTCATCCTTACCAGCACATCCTGCTGTGAGGTGACGATGATTTCCCGGTCGCCGAAGTCTCTTTTTACCACCACCAGCGTATCGCCGATAGCCGCTTTAATTTGGAAGATCCCGAGATCATTACTGCCTACCACGAACTTGTTCCGCTTATTGGTAATTTCGCTTAAGGCGATGCGGTTGTTACTGCCATTTTCCATGACTACACCCTTGAGCTGAAACTCCTGTTGCGCAAGCGCCTCGGCCTCTGGAAAAAGGCTAAAAGCAGACAGGCTAAGAAGATAGATCAGTCGACGCATCATGTAAGTGGTAACGCGCAAAATTACATTTTGTTAAGGAGCTTTGAAGTTAAATTATGTTAAATGCCAATGGCGGCGCAATATTGAGCTTAAAAAATCGCAGGAATTAAGCATTTTAACAATAAATCATATCTTTGCACATGATAAAATCAATGACAGGTTTTGGCCTGGCTTCTACTGATCATGAAAACAGCAAGTTTTCTGTCGAGATCAAATCCCTGAACAGTAAGTTTCTGGAACTCAACCTGAAGCTGCCGAAAGCCTTTTCTGAAAAGGAACTGCTATTACGCAACATCTGCAGTAAAGACATTGAACGCGGAAAAGTAAATGTTTCCATCAACATTGAACGCGGCGAAGAAAGTCTTAAAGGCGCAACCATCAATGCCGCTTTACTAAGCAAATACTACCGTGAGCTTGAAGCGATAAACGTAAATCTTGGTGCCAATTCAAACAACCTGCTACAGGCAGTATTGAACCTTCCGGAGGTAATTTCCTACGCGGAAGAAGTGGTAAATGAAGGTGACTGGGACATTGTGCACAGCACATTTATGGCCGCCTTACAGAACTTCAACCAGTTTAGAGTCACCGAGGGTGAAGTGCTTAAAACCGACCTGGAGCTGCGGATAAAGAACATTCTCGATCTTTTCTCGCAGATTGAAGTGTTGGAGCCTTTGCGGATTCCTCAGATCAGGGCACGCCTGAACCAATTTCTAGAAGACAACGTAGGTAAAGTGAATATAGACCAAAACCGTCTGGAGCAGGAACTGATCTATTACATTGACAAACTGGATATTACAGAAGAAAAGATACGTCTTAGAAGTCACTGTGAATACTTCACACAGACTTTAAAAAGCAAAGATGCAAACGGTAAAAAGCTTGGATTCATCTCTCAGGAGATTGGTCGTGAGATCAACACCATGGGTGCCAAAGCAAATGATGCACAGATCCAGCAACTGGTTGTGGGCATGAAAGAAGAATTGGAAAAGATTAAGGAACAGCTGTTAAACGTACTCTAACAGGCTCAACATACACAAATGAAACAAGGTAAACTCATTATATTTTCCGCTCCTTCAGGTGCTGGTAAAACAACCATCGTAAAGCATCTTTTAAAGAAATTCCCCAACTTAAGCTTCTCGATTTCTGCGACAACCAGAGAGTCAAGAGGTGCGGAGGTTCATGAAAACGACTATTATTTTATCACCAAAGAAGACTTCTTACACCGCGTTGCCCGCCAGGAATTCGTAGAGTTTGAGGAAGTTTACAGCGGTACTTTCTATGGTACACTTCGCTCGGAGATCGAGCGTATCTGGAATGAAGACAAACATGTGATCTTCGACATTGACGTTGAAGGTGGCTTACGTCTGAAACGCAAATACGAGCAGGATGCCCTCGCAATATTCGTTCAGCCACCCTCATTAGAGGTGCTTAAGGAACGTTTAAGCGGCAGAGGTACCGATAGCGTTGAAAAGCTGCAAGAGCGCTTTGTAAAGGCTGAAAAGGAGCTCCAGTATGCTGACAAGTTCGACGTGATTTTGAAGAATTATGATCTTGAAACGGCTTGCAAGGAAGCAGAGCAGTTGGTTGCTGACTTCATAAACAAATAGTTACCCCAGCTGATGAAAGTAGGTTTGTTCTTCGGTTCATTTAATCCGGTACATACCGGGCACCTGATCATCGCCAGTTACATGGCCAACTTTACGGATCTTGATGAGGTATGGATGGTGGTATCGCCGCACAATCCTTTAAAGGATAAGCGTAAACTGACCAACATGTATGATCGGCTGGAAATGACCAGGCTGGCAACGGAGCAGGCGGAACGGGTGAAGGTGAGTAACATCGAATTCGGGCTTCCTCAGCCCTCCTACACGGTGGATACACTGGCTTACCTGAATGAGAAGTACCCTGGCAGGGAGTTCGCGCTGATCATGGGTGCGGATAATCTCGCTTCACTCAAGAAATGGAAGAATTATGAGGTACTGCTGGCGAACTACAAGATCTACGTATACCCAAGACCTGGCTCGGACATCAGCGACTGGGCCAATCATCCGGCAATACGGGTAACGGATACGCCAAACATGGAGATTTCTTCGACCTTCATCAGGAACGCCATCAAGGATGGTAAAAACGTGCAGTTTTTCCTGCCAGATAGCGTGCTGGAGTTTATTGAAGGCAAAAATATGTATCGCTAGCTACTGGTTGGACAGCAATTCTTTTCCGAGAATTTAGGATGAAATCACTATTGTTTAAGCGTGATCAATGCAGCATGCTCCTACTGAGGCCTATTGCCTGATGTTCAGCAGGCTTGCAGCGCTTAGCGCAGATGCTGGCGGTAAATCAAAAAGATGGTTGGTTTTTTATGCAGATCGATCTTCTCTTGCTTCCATTGTCCGATGGTCTGCGTTTTTACAAACTCGTCTTCAGCGGTTAAATTGCTGGCCACGCAAAGTAAGGTCTGCGCAGCAGTGTTCTTCAGGATATCATCAAACAGGTGATTGTTACGGAACGGTGTTTCAATGAAGATCTGTGTTTGGCGATTCTTCTCCGCAAGCTGTTCTAGTTCCTTGATCCGCTTACCGCGTTCTACCTTGTCAATCGGGATGTAACCATGAAAGGTAAAGCTTTGTCCGTTGAATCCGGAAGCCATCAGCGCCAGCAGAATGGAGTTAGGTCCAGATAGTGGAACCACTTTGATCCCACGTTTGTGGGCTTCCGCAACCACTTCAGCACCAGGATCAGCAACGCCTGGGCAACCCGCCTCACTCATCAATCCCACATCTTTTCCGGTCATCAGCTCTTTGAAGAAGGGCACCATGGAGTTGCCACGTTTATGCTTTCCATAGTCATGGATCACGAGTTCACTCTGTGGGATCTTGATACCTGCTTCTTTTAGAAACTTACGGGCAGTCTTCTCATTCTCCACAATGTAAGTATTGATGGAATTAATGACTTCGATGTTGTAAGCCGTAAAAGATTTATGCGCGGCGTTTTCCGCCAGCGGTACAGGTATAAGAAACAGAACCCCTTTTTCCATGATGATGATTTAGATTACAAAGGTCGAAATAATTACTTGTAAAGCGAATTCCGGCAAATTGAAGTATAATCTTTAGGTCACATGCAACCTTTTCAGTTGATTGATCATCTAATAATCAGTATATTGAATAGTTCTTTTAAAAACGGAGTTCAACTTTTTAAGACCGGGCCTGGCAATTGTAATATAATTGTTATTATGCAAGCATAATTAAACTATTGCCTTTTCATCCACTCCTACCAATAGATTTTAGGTTAGAAAATCAATAAGACACACACAAATCTAAATACCATGAAACACATGATTAAACTACCGGCGCTTGTGCTGGGGCTCATGCTGCTCCTCACCGGAATCAACCAGAAAGTGTTTGCACAAGACGAGGACATCTCGTTACAGACTTTCTACGATGAGCTTTCTCCTTATGGCACCTGGATTCAGGATCCGCAGTATGGGTACGTATGGCGCCCGGATGTTGATCAGCGCGAATTCCGGCCTTACTACACCAACGGCCGCTGGGTGATGACCGAATATGGTAACACCTGGGTATCAGAATATGACTGGGGCTGGGCACCTTTCCACTATGGCCGCTGGGTAACCGACCGCTATAACCAATGGCTTTGGATTCCAGACACCACCTGGGGACCTGCATGGGTAAACTGGCGCAGTGGCGCTGGCCAATATGGCTGGGCACCGCTCGGACCAAGCATCAGCATTGGATTTAATGTTCCAAGCTTCTGGTGGGTATTCGTGCCGCAAACCAGGATATATGTTGACCGCTTTCCAAGGTACCGATCTTACAGAAATCCAAGGTACATCAGCAATACGGTGATCATCAACAATGTTTATGTACATAACCGTAATACTTATTATACCGGCCCAAGAAGGGACGAGATCAGAAGGGTCATCAATCGCGATGTACCGGTTTACAACATCAACAGAATTGACCGTCCAGGCAGAAGCGGTATTTCAAACAACACCGTGAACGTTTACAATCCACGTCCTGTTAGAGGCGTAGATAACCGTAAAGCGGCACCTAGGACTGTTGTACAAAAGGATGCGCTTGTAAGAAATGATCGTGGCGCAACAAGCAGTACCCGGAACAGGAATGACGCCCGGAATGAGCGTCCGCAACAGCGGACTGAAAACCAGGTGAGACCTTCTGCCAGAAGCACCGAGAACCGGACGGATAGAAACAATGATAACCGGATCTCTTCTGAACGTGTAACACTGGATAGAGCGACAAAGGACAGGAACAGCAGCAGCGAACAAAGGGCACTTGCTGCCCGTGCACAACGTGAGCAACGCGAAACCGCACAGCGGAATCAGGTTGAAAATGTACAACGGGATGCACAGCAAAGGGAACAACGTGAGCAGGCACAGCGCCAGCAGCGTGAGAGCCAACAGAATCAACAGCGTGAGGCACAACAGCGTCAGCAACGGGATCAGGCGGAACGCCAGCAGCGGGAATCTCAGCAACGCCAACAGCGTCAGCAGATGTCCAGCCCGCAACGTACAGAGCGTGTACAAGCGCCACAACGTGCTGCCGAACCACGAAGCAGTAACGGAGGCTCGGGAGCTACCAGGGCAACCCGTGGCGGCAGAGGTTAATATTACGACGCTACCATTATAAAACCGGCCTTAGTGCCGGTTTTTCTTATTTATATTATAGTTATCTTTGCAGCCTTATTCAAAAACAGGCGTAATCCTTTATGATCCACCCAGAAATAGAAAAAAGAAAAACATTTGCCATCATCAGTCACCCCGATGCCGGGAAAACAACACTTACCGAGAAATTCCTGCTTTTCGGAGGTGCAATTAACACAGCGGGTGCGGTAAAAAGGAACAAAGCCAACCAAAGCAATACCTCCGACTTCATGGAAATTGAGAAGCAGCGCGGGATCTCCGTAGCCACTTCCGTGATGGGATTTGAATATAGCGGTAAAAGGATCAACATCCTGGATACGCCAGGTCACAAGGACTTTGCCGAAGATACTTACCGTACACTTTCTGCAGTAGATAGCGTAATCCTCGTGGTCGACTGTGTGAAAGGTGTGGAGGAACAGACCGAGAAGCTCATGGGCGTTTGCCGCATGCGTAATACCCCGGTGATCATCTTCATTAATAAGATGGACCGTGAGGGTAAAGATGCCTTCGATTTGCTTGATGAGATTGAAAACAAACTGAACATTAGCTTGTGCCCACTATCCTGGCCAATTGGGCAGGGACATACCTTTAAAGGGGTTTACAGCATCTACAATAAACACCTAAACCTGTTTGAACCGGATAAAAGCAAGATCAGCGAACCGGTGATAGAAGTGAACGACCTGGAAGATGAAAAGTTAAGCAACTTCCTTAAACCCAAAGAACTTGATGGTTTAAAGAACGATCTGGAACTTGTAGAAGGCGTATATGGCAATCTCGACAACCAGATGTACACCGAAGGCTTGCTTGCTCCGGTATTCTTCGGAAGTGCAATCAATAACTTTGGTATCAAAGAGTTGCTGGATACTTTCATCAATATTGCACCTAGCCCAAAAAGCCGCGAAGCGGAAGAGCGCATGGTAACCGTTGAAGAGAAAAACTTCAGTGGCTTTGTATTCAAGATCCACGCAAACCTGGATCCTAAACACCGCGACCGTATTGCCTTCTTGAGGATCTGCTCCGGTAAATTTGAGCGTAACAAGTTCTACTACCATACCCGCCAGGATAAAAAGCTGAAGTTCTCCAACCCGATGGACTTCATGGCCAATGAAAAGAGTATTGTGGAAGAGGCGTGGCCGGGTGACGTTGTCGGTTTATATGATAGCGGCAACTTCAAAATCGGAGACACCCTTACTGAGGGCGAGAAACTTCAATTTAAGGGCATTCCAAGCTTCTCTCCTGAGATTTTTAAGGAAGTAGAGAACAGAGATCCACTAAGAACCAAACAACTGGAGAAGGGCATACAGCAGCTTACCGAAGAAGGTGTTGCCCAGCTCTTCGTACAGCAGCCTGGTAATCGTAAAATCATTGGTGCCGTAGGTGAACTGCAGTTCGAGGTAATTGCTTTCCGTTTAGAGCACGAATACGGCGCTAAAGCGCATTTTCGTACGCTGACATACAGCCGCTCCAATTGGGTAACTTCGAAAGACAAGAAGAAGCTGGAAGAGTTCCTTAAACGTAAACAGGCACATATTGGTACCGACAAGGACGGCAATCCGGTGTACCTTGCAGATAACGACTTCATGATCAACATGACCATGCGCGATTATCCGGATATTGAATTCCACAAAACATCAGAGTTTAAGTAATCAGCATTATATAAAAAAGAGCCTGTATCATAAATCATGAACAGGCTCTTTTTTATATAATGATTTTCTACAGGTGCTGTTTTAGGTGCTAAATAGTTGCTTTAAAGGTCTGTTTTCCTTATTTTTAAGTATAAAACATACCAGGAAATGGCAGTAAAAAGACCTACTTTCAGGCCCTATCACCAAAATCAATTGGTGATGCTTCCCCCGAGTCTGGACGACTTAATTTCTGCGGATCATTCTGTCCGCGTTGTCAATGATGTGATTAATCGGATCAATCTTGAGCCGCTTTTAAAAGCTTATCACATTCGGGGTGGATCCAATTATCATCCTTTATTGCTTTTGAAGGTGCTGGTTTATGGTTATGTAACCAATATCTATTCCAGTCGGAAGCTTGCTGAAGCCTGCCGGGAAAGGGTTCCTTTTATGTGGCTTAGCGGCATGAGCAAGCCTGACCACAATACCATCAACCGTTTTCGTGGGGTTCGTCTGAAGCATGCACTTCGCTCGGTGTTTGAAGAAGTTGTTCAATTACTGGCCACCGAAGGGCTGTTAAGCATAGATCAGGTTTATACCGATGGAACTAAGATTGAGGCAAATGCCAACAAATACACCTTTGTTTGGAAGAAATCAATCCAGAGCAATAAAGAGAAAATGAAAAAGCAGCTGGAGGATATCTGGAACTACGCCCAGCATGTCGCTGCTGATGAAGATCGGATGCCTGAACCACCTGACCTTAGTACCGTCAATCCGGAAAGTGTGAATGCCACCGTTGAAAAGCTCAATAAACTGCTTGCAGAAAATGACCAGGTTGATAAGAAGGTGAAGGCCAAGCTGAGGTATATCAATAAGACCTTCCCGGAAAACATTGCCAAATATGAAGAACAGGAAGCTATTCTTGGAGAACGCAATAGTTACAGCAAGACAGACACAGATGCTACTTTCATGCGCATGAAAGAGGACCACATGTTGAATGGCCAATTAAAGCCCGGATACAACGTGCAGATATCCACCTCCAATCAGTATATCGTTAATTACACCATCCATCCAAATCCTACAGACACACTAACCTTAAAAGCCCATCTGGAGCAGCATGAGCGTAGCTTCGGCAAAGCGCCTGAAACCCTTACCGCAGATGCTGGA
>NZ_JCAJXC010000027.1:0-39025 GCF_059278965.1 Pedobacter sp. NEAU-ZC8 | reverse complement strand
CTCATTGCAAAGCGTTGCTTCCGCTCAGCAGTTCGTGTGACTGACAGGTTCCATGTTCAGAAACTAGCAACTGAAGCGCTGCAGGAGATGCGCATTAAATACCGCTGGGAAGCCTTAGATGCAGAAAATGAGGCCATAGACCAGGCTAGGAAAGCAAAGAAACCCTTCCATGCAGAAGTACTCTCAAACGGTGATACATTAAAGCAATTACTAGCCCGGAGTCGATACGCATTGTACAGAAGACCTGAAGCCTGGTCTGCAAGTCAGAAAGAACGAGCTGATCTACTCTTTGAGAAGTATCCTAAACTTAAGCAAGCTTATAACTTAAGCCTGAACTTAAGCAATATCTTTGAGAAAACTACCGACAAACTTTACGGTCTGGCAAGACTCGCCAAATGGCATGAGGCAGTAAGACAATCGGGCTTTAAGTCCTTTAACACGATTTCAAGATCCATTCAGTATCATTATCAAACCATCCTGAACTACTTTGATAGTCGATCTACGAATGCTTCAGCCGAGTCATTCAACGCCAAAATAAAGGCATTCAGAAGCCAGTTTAGAGGAGTAAGAAGTACTGAGTTCTTCTTGTATCGCCTTACCCAACTTTATGCTTAACAACAACCTTACTCCACAACTTTTTGACTTGATCCACAACCAGTTCCGATGTTCTTATATGTTCCATCAACAGAGTGGTTTACAACTATCTTACATATTGTTTTCTCTATGGTACTATCCATGTATTTAAGATTAGTTAATATGCAAATTACAGTTACCAAATAATAGGGCCATCTTATTGCAACTACTAACTTCCCTGTTTCAAAAGCTGGTGAATTGAACTGAGGTTACTTGCCTTCCTTACTGGAACCAATCTTTCGCACTTTGTACTAACTAGTCACGAGTCAGGAAGTTTGCCCAATTTGATAGTTATTGCAAGTACTTTATTATATTAGGTGAAATTACCTCTCACATGGAATTCAAAGTTTGTCCAAACTGCAACACAAAGCTCAATGGCTTTATGACTAGCAAGTATATTGTAAAAGAATCAACTACTTCATTTATCAATAATATCCGAAATGAAAAAGCTGAAGCTTATTGTAGTGAGTGCGCCGTAATTTACCTCAACCAATACGAAGAGAAAGTAACTACAGAAAGGAGTAGACTACAGGACATTATCAAAACAAATCTCAAGCTGATACCAATTGTTACTACACACAATCCGCTAAATTGGGACTACTTAATCTCCGGTATCGTAAGTGCCCAAACGGTAACAGGTACAGGACTTTTGTCTGAGTTCACCTCAACTTGGTCAGACTTCATGGGTGGACAATCCGGATCGTTGCAAAACAAGTTAAGTGATGGAGAGATACTTTGTAGGAACCAACTTAGGTACAAAGCAGCAATGGTAGGTTGTAATGCAGTTATAGCAGCTGATGTTGACTATGCTGAAGTTGGTGGAGGTAAGGGCATGCTTATGGTCTGTATGGCTGGAACCGCAGTAAAGTTGAGAAATGCAAAGGAAGTATTAACGATAGACTTTGATGGTTTTGAGAAGCTTCAACAAGCCGTTTTTGCTTTCAATGAACTGAAGAAAGACATAATTCCAACAGTATTATAATGCCCCCCTTCTTAGTGAGGAGTATGTTAGCATTCACGAACGTTCTTAATCGAAAATTATAATGGAAAGTTTAAACTATAGATTACGCCTATCGCTATTAGCCCTTTTTATTTTACTTGCTAGTTGTAATCGCGAGTCTGATAACAAAGGCAACAAGCAGGTCATAACAACAGAAGATACGAACGATTCATCCAGTAATCTGAATTTTGAGGTGATATCTGAAGATAAATATGAAACCAATTACAAAGCTCAACTTCTTGAGTATGCAGTGTATAAACATACTGATTATTCGAAAGAGGCTTTGAGTAAGACCATTCTAGAGATCTATAGACTCAGCAAAGACAAGAATGTATTTGAGAATCACGAGGGGCCAAGTGTAATAGGCATTTATTTGTTTACCTCCAAAGACGCGATGAAGGACAAAGCTGATTGGATTGTCAGGCTCTCTAAAAGTCCTAATGAAATAGAACCTGACGTAACATTTAATGAATTGAAGGTTACTACATTAAATAATTCACAAGACAATGTCCAAAGCGAAGATGAAATTGAATTGGCGAAATTAAGAGCCTACCTAAGCGAACGGGGTTTGGAGCTTTGCGCCTTAGCTAACGTTTTAAAAGAAATAGAACTTGAAAATATTCATAAGGCCGATGCTAAATATCCGGACTTTGGAGAAAAGCATCAAGCGTTGGTTGATAGATTAGACACACAATCTTACAAAAAGCTGAGAACGCAATATAAAGTGAGTGATGACATGTTAGGTAAAGTATCTGTTTTTGCCATGGCCTACTGCAAATAACTGCATCCTCTTGACATGTAAAGTAGCTGGCTATGGGATTCAAAACTGAATTGGAGAATTGATGCTACTATGCTCTAATTGCCACAAAATGATACACAAGCTTGATAACTGCAGCTTAGATGCGTTGAAGGTTATTTATCTTGAACAACGAACATCCTCAAACCAAATTTAACTAAATATGAAGAATAAGTTTCTAGACAATGAGCTATGGATATTATCAATAGCAGGTGCGTTCCAAAGAGCAAAGATTTATGCTGAACATTCACCTGAAAAGCAAAGAATTGCTTTTAGAAAGAGGTTAAGGGATAAAGTTCTGGAAATTTACGAGCAATACCGTAGCCCTGTTTCTGAGCACCAGCATGTCAACAATATTATTGACCTTATCGAATGTACGAAAGATGACATTTTAATAGGTGGGCAACTAAAGTTCGGTTCAGCTCAGAAGCTCTTAAATCTATTTCTTAAATATGAATGGTGCCGCGGACAAATACCTGAGCCACCTCACTGTCCAGTTGACAGGATTGTATTATCAGAAGTTGAGAGGTATAAGACTGAATCCTGGACGAAAATGTCGGGGCCGGTTGATTATATGCGTTTAGTGGACTCTTTAAGGAAGAAAGCAGTGATTGAAAATATGTCGCTAGCTAATTGGGAACTTGAAGTTTTCAATCGCCGAAGCAACCCAATCGCATCAATTGAATATGACAACCTTGACGCTAAAACACAACATGCATAGAATTCCAATTATTCAAGATCTATTTGACGCTGCACGCATAAGTCGCCAGAATGGCGGCCTTATGCACCTACTTCTTATTACTTCTCGATTTATGATGACGGAGTAGTTCAAGAATCTAACAATATAGTTACCGGTGTTCTTGATAATCCTGCCCATATAGTCTGCTGCACAGTGCATGAATATATTGAGTATGGGAGAAGGTTGGGCCGTCAAATATTTGCCTATGTAAATCGAGTTGGTGATCCATCAAGGGAGATAAGATTAACTAAGTGGTCACTTCAAGATATTAAATTATTCCAGAACAGCTTGATACAAGGTGCTACAATGAAATTTTTAGCAGATCCTGCACAAGTGTTTTCATTTGATGATAATGGTGGAATGCCTATTCGAAGCTTTCAAAGTCTTTGGACGCTCTTCTTGGAAGTCGATGCTAATTGTTCTACAGTTAAAGAAGCAGAGTTTTACTTTAAATACTTTGTTCAAAATTTGGAACTTGACCTGGCCAATTACACCTTAGAAGATTACAGGAAACAACTTCAGGAATCAAAGGACATTAGTAAGCAGTATCAAGAGTTACTGGATAAGATCTCAACAATAGTGAGGAATTAACACGTTTTACTCACTGTAATAAGTGGACTGCTAGTCAGCCAATGAACTAGCATAAATGCAAACTATTGCCAGTCTCAAAGCTGCCATTCTTGCTGAAATCGAACAAGTATTCAGTTGACTACAAAAAACAGAAAGATTCAGAATAAGCATTGCTAAAGAGGCTTACAGAATTGTTCTGGATCAACGGGACTGTGACAAACTTGATCTGCTAAATGAGTTTAAAATTGTTCTACTTAATAGGGGAAACAAAATTTTAGGTATTACAATCATTTCGCAAGGAGGTGTATCCGGAACAGTTACAGTTCCTAGGTTGATATTTGGAACGGCATTAAAGGCTGTTGCAGGTTTTATGATACTTGTGCATAACCAAGCTTAAATAAAGCCACAAACGAACTATCGAAAGAGTTCTTCGACTCGATCAAAGAAATCTGCGAGGAACTCGGTGTTAAATGCTACAACAAAGTGAACTTGAATGAGAATTATAGTGGCTTTTGGATAAGCAGAGAAGAATGGCAATATGTAAGCATAGGTTTCCAGTTCCAGAAGTATGACAAAGACTTAATATATGGTTTTGCAACTAAACAGAATCCAGAAAAATTTTCTATCCCTATCGAATTAAGAACCGAATTGGGGAAAATAGCAGGGAAAGCTACTAAACCTAATGGTTGGTGGCCGTGGTATAACAAGCTTGAAGAACCTTATAATGACTGGAGCAAGTATCAAGCTTGGAATGCTATATTGAGCGGGAACATGCGGATGATAATGAAAGAAAAAATAGAGTATCTGCTAGCAAATTCAGGACATTTGGAGTTATAGATCGAAAGTACAAGATGCAATTAGTTTACCCTAGTAGCTGCATTGCCAGACCTATAGTCTGGCAATGCAGCTACTAGGGTTTTGTTGGAAGAGCGTGTGAGGATTTTTGTGGAGAGAATAAGCTCTAATGAATTATGCATAATTGGTTCCTCTTTCTTAGGTGCACTCTGTAAAGGACTCCAACCAGAATGCAATGCCTTGGTAATTTCAAATGTCGACGTTCTTGAATTGCTTCATTCGATCATTATACGAATTGCAATTATTAGGATGGATCTTCAAATTGATCTTTTTACCAATATACTCTCTTTGTCTTTTACCATTAAAATAGTAGGTTTCATACCCTCTTTGTTACACTGTCTTCGGTTAAAACGATTTTTAGTTCTGAAAACATGGTTTGGCGCATTATCTCGTTCACACATAAAACCAGTGTTTAAACGATAGCTCAGTCGGTAGAGCAAAGGACTAAAAATCCTTGTGTCGCTGGTGCGGATTTCAGTAGCCTAGTTGCTCTTTAAAGTTCAATCAAAACAGGCATTTCGTTCCTTTTCTCAAATTTTACAAGAATTACTCTAAAAGGTAACAACTGTTCGCCAGCTGAGACAGCAGGCAAACTATATTTTAGTTTTGTACAAAAAACTAAAATGATTAGACATTATTTGCGCTCTTTTATGTTTGTGGTCTTAGGAACCATGATCATAAGCTGCTCCAAAAAGGATAACGCAGCACCAGATCAACCCAAAGAACTATCTAGGGGTCAAGGAAAGGTCAATGGCACTTACGCAGTACTTCCCCCATACAATGTGGGCGAACCTGGTGCAGATCCTGCTACTAAGCTGATCTTTCCAAAGCAACCTGAAGATATTCCTTATGGACCGAAATATCCATTCACATTGATAGATCTGCCTACTGCGGAATATTTGAAAGAAACATGCCTTTTTGATATTTCTAAATTGGAGAATAAAAAGACCTACCATAAACTTCAAAATGGAAGCCTTACCCTCGGTTTTTTTGATTTCATTTCACATACACCCGTTCGATTATTGAAATTAAACACATCGAGTGCAAAGGGGTGGAATTCTGCCTGGGGGACATCGCCCAACGTTGAGCGAGAAAATCCCAACGTGCTTTACGCCGAAGTAGGTAATCGAGAAGACCTTGTAATTTACCTATCAAAACCTTGCACTGAATTCGGGTTTGAGATAGCCCCAAATCACAAGAACTATGACCATCTATTCGATGTCTCATTTGGCGACTGGATATATGATAATTCCAAAGGTGGTGTTAGTTCCAAAACTGCAAAGAGTCCTGGAGCAAAGTTAGTTGCTATTAAGGCGACCAAACCTTTTACCATGATTACAATTGGCAGTGCGGATAGTCCCGGATCAACGATTGACTTAGTCGGATTCGCTATAAGCAACATTCGTTACACGCTTGCTAAATAATTTCAAAGAAGAATTCAAAGCGCCAGTTGGATCACAAAGTAGGCGCCTTGAATTTATTCGTACATCTACGACTACTTGTACCTTAGTACGGCGGAGATATCAGATAAGTGGGCGTCCGACTTTAAGGAGCTTTCGATTGCTGATTTTCTTCAATGCCCCGGTAGACCACAGCGCCCATAAGATCAGCACAGGCTGAAAGAACAGCCTGCCCAAGCGCTTTCCATCAGTATCTAGTCCAAAGGCATCTTTGTGCCCGGTATATTGAGCAATATTCCCCGGGAACACAAGAATATAAAAAAGCGCCAGAAAGATCCCTGTATTTACCCGTTGCTTTTTCCAGAAGATTAGCGTTAATCCCAATGCGATTTCGACGAACCCTGACGAAACTACAGTGAAGTCCTTAGGAACCGGCAACCATTCCGGAACCTGCGCCTGAAAGGCCTTGCGCTGAAAAGTTAAGTGGCCAATTCCGGCGAAGACCATGAAGGTGCCGAGCAGAATTCTCGCTACTTTTTGCAGGGTGCTGGTATGTGGCTGACGTTGAAGGTTCATAAGCTGCTTTAGTAAAGTTAACAATCCTGCTTTCAGGTTGTTTGTGCTGCGGCTTTAAGCCAGGCCCATGTTATAAGGACATCTTCTTATCTTTGCAACATACGATATGACACACATTTTAGACAACCCGATCTGGTGGGCATTGAACGGTGAAAGCCGGCATCTTGGACAAGGCACGGATCAGCTGAAATACTTCTTTCCGGAGGTTTCGCCTTTCGCTGCATTAATTGACGAAACGCCTGCTAACTTTAGCAGCCTGTTCGAGCGTTTCAGGGATGAACAAATTATAGTCATGTTCTCGCCCAAGGATGATCTTGATCCATCGCCATGGACCATTGTCGACAAAATCCCAGGATTGCAGATGGTTTTTGAAGCTGAAATTCCTGAAGAAGTACAGGTAGGGGATATTGTTGAACTTAGCGAACAGCATGTTCCTCAAATGTTAACCTTGACGCAGATCGCTCCACCAGGACCCTTTTCCCAGCGAACAATTGAATTTGGAGGCTACAGCGGTATATTCTTTGGGGATGATTTGGTTGCGATGGCAGGCGAGCGTCTGCGTGCTGGAGCCTACACGGAGATCAGTGCCGTTTGCACCCATCCGGATTATGCCGGGAGAGGCTTTGCAAAAAGATTAATACTGCACAAGCTTAAACAAATAACTGCCGCGGGACAAGTACCTTATTTACACGTAAAATCTGAGAATACTATAGCTGCCGATCTCTATCAAAGAATGGGATTTGTGGTACGTTCGGAGATGAACTTCTATATTTTAAAGCGGTAATTTGCAAAGCCAGCGTTAACCAGAAGCAACCTTCTGGTCAACGCTGACCAGCTGATTATTGCGAAAGCGAGAAACTGATCGGGATATTATACTTTACCCGGACCTGCTTGCCATTTTGCACACCGGGTATCCAGGTCGGACTTGCCTTCAGTACCCGGACTGCTTCTTCGTCTGTACCACCGCCCAGACTTCTCAATACCTTGATGTCTGTTAATGTTCCATTCCGCTCAACGACAAAGGATACAAAAACTTTACCTTGAATGTTGTTCTCCGCAGCCATGGGCGGGTATTTGATCGATTTATTCAGGTATTGGTAGAACTTTTCAATACCACCTGGAAATGTAGGTGGCACCTCCAAAATCGCCATGTCATAGACCTTGGTGTCGTTAACAACTGCAGCTGCATCTCTTTTCGGTCCATCGCCAGCAGGCTCGACAATCACAATATCCGCGTCTGGTGATCCTGCTATGGTCTTCTGACCAGGATCTGCATTCTGCAAATCTTTGATCTGTGGCGGTTCCACATCATTCACCAGATTATCTGCACGAACCACCGGCGGAGGAAACTTCAGCTGATTTTGTCGTGCAGGAGGCGGTTCGACAGCTGGCGGTGGTGGTGTTTCCGGGTTTATTGGCGGCGGTGCTGCAATGATCACCTCCACTGGGCTGCTGGTAACATCCTCGGGTACCGTGCCGTTGATCAAACTGATAATTCTCGGACTCAGGAACAGGAGAATGAATAATGTTCCGGCATAAAGCAGTGATTTGGAAGTGTTCGCGTCACTTTGGCGCCGTAATTCATAGGCACCATAATTTTTATTCTTCTGATCGAAAATAACATCAAGCCATTCTTCTCTGTGCAGATTGATTTTGGAACCGAACATAACATTAAGGGTTAGGTAAATAGATTTATTTTAAATTGAGGATGTCTCGTCTGGGGCTTTTCCATAAAAAAACAGCGAAAGAAAATAAACCAAGTGGCTAAAGGTCTTGTGTTTTAAACACATCCAGTTTCTCCAATTGCTGTCAACAACTCGATTTTTTATTTGTTAATTAGTGGTTGTTCCCTAAGTATTAGCATTCCTTTATGTCGTATTTCGCCAAAGCCATCTCAAACGTACTCTCCGAACTTCATGTTGATCCCAATACCGGCCTTTCTTCGCAGGACGTCGCCAATCGGCAGGAACAATATGGCCCCAATAAGCTTATCGGTAAAAAGCGGAAAAGTATACTTCAGCTGTTTATTGCGCAATTACAGGATTGGCTGATCTACGTGCTGTTTGTAGCAGTGGTGATTACCCTATTTATGGGCGAATATGTAGATGCGGTCATTATTCTGATCGTTATCATTCTGAACGCAGTCCTCGGGGTGGTTCAGGAGATCAAAGCCGGGAATGCTATTGAAGCCTTACAGAAAATTGCCTCACCAAAAGCGATTGTAAAGAGAGACGGAAATATCAAGGAAGTTGATTCTGAAAGCCTCGTGCCGGGTGACATCCTTATTTTGGATACCGGCCGCTTTATCGCTGCGGATATCCGCTTGATCGAATCCGCAAACCTGCAGGTGGAGGAATCTTCGCTTACCGGCGAGTCGGTTCCATCCAGTAAAAACGCCGAGGAAATACATGATGAAGATACTGCGCTTGGTGATCGGGATAATTCGGCCTTCATGTCTACGCTGGTGACCTATGGCAGGGGTGTTGGCGTGGTGACCGCGATAAGCATGCAGACGGAAGTGGGTAAAATCGCGAACATCATTGGCAATGAGCAGGAATCCAAAACGCCGCTGGAGGAACGATTGGATAAACTGGGTAAAACGCTTGGCTTGCTTGCAATTGGAATCTGTGTATTTATCTTTATCGTTGCCTGGTTCCAAGGGCGTGAGTTGCTGGAGATGTTCCTGACTTCCGTGTCCCTGGCTGTTGCTTCTATTCCGGAAGGTCTTGCCGCCATTGTTGCGGTGGTGCTTTCTATCGGTGTTACCAAGATGTCTAAACGCAATGCCATCATCCGCCAGTTGCCGGCAGTAGAAACCCTGGGTTCCGTGAATGTCATCTGTTCAGATAAAACCGGTACACTCACCCAGAACAAGATGACCGTTACCAGAAGTTTTACGCTTGAGGGAGAGCAGGATGTTGCAGATCAGCAGCAGGGCACTGCCGACGCTGAACTGCTTGCAAAGGCGATGGTCCTTTGCTCAGACGCAACCTACGAAAATGACGAAGGTACCGGTGATCCGACAGAAATTGCGCTCCTGATCTATGCCGATAACCTCCGATTAGATCGTAAAACTTTGGCGCAGGTCAATAAACGTGTCGGTGAGTTTGCCTTTGATTCCGATCGAAAACTCATGTCTACCCTGATCGAAAGTGATGGAAAATATACCGTCTACACCAAGGGTGCCATAGATAATCTCCTGGACAAATGCAGCCGGGTGTTAGAACAAGGGAAGGAAGTTCCAATTACAGAAAGCCATAAAGCAGCTTTTCTGAAAGCTGCAGATCAGATGTCTGATCAGGCGCTACGTACCCTTGGTGCAGCTTACAAGCAGGTAAGTGGCCCTATACCGGAAGCCGAAATGGAACAGGATCTGGTGCTGATCGGTATGGTCGGCATGATCGATCCGCCAAGACCAGAGGTTATCGAATCCGTAAAGCGCGCCAAAGCTGCGGGAATCACCTGTGTGATGATCACCGGCGACCATAAGAACACGGCCTTTGCCATTGCACGTGAGTTGGGCATTGCTGATGATATCAAACAGGCATTAACCACTCAGGAACTTAATGCCATGAAAGAAGAAGATTTTGTGGCAAACATCGAGCAGTATCATGTCTTTGCACGGGTATCGCCGGAAGACAAAGTTAGAATTGTCCGTGCATTAAAATCTCATGGTAATATCGTGTCCATGACCGGCGATGGTGTAAATGATGCACCATCACTAAACGCTGCTGACATCGGCGTTGCGATGGGCATCACGGGTACCGATGTGGCCAAAGGTGCAGCCGACATGATCCTTACCGACGACAACTTCTCGACGATCGTGGTTGCTATTGAGCAGGGCCGCAACATTTACAACAACATCAAAAAATCTGTAATCTTCCTGCTAACCTGCAACCTGGGTGAAGTGGTTACCATGTTCGTTACGCTGAGCATCGGTTGGGAAGTGCCTTTAATTGCCACGCAACTGCTATGGATCAACCTGATCACCGATTCCCTGCCGGCAGTGGCACTGGGGATGGATCCGGGAGATCCGGATGTGATGAAGGAGAAACCTCGTGCCAAAAACGAAAGCTTCTTCGCTGGTGGCAGCGGCTGGAATGTGCTGGTCGGTGGATTGCTCATCGGTATGCTTACCGTTATCGCTTTCTGGTATGGCTACTACGAGCACGGAGCAAGTCCTTTTGACCACTCCGTAAGTCCTGAAATCGTGGAATATGCCAGAACCATGGCTTTCATGGTGCTTGTTGCCAGTCAGCTTTTTTATTCCCTGGCCATCAGAAATCACGTAAAATCCATCTTTAGCATTGGTGTATTCAGCAATAAATACCTCGCCGGAGCAATTGTACTCGGTCTGGCGTTACAATTGCTTGTTATTGGCATTCCATTCATGCAGGAAGCTTTTGGATTGCAGATGCTTGATCTTAAAGGCTGGATGATGGTGATTGCACTCGGATTGGTGCCTCTGTTCCTAAGTGAGTTCCTGAAGATCTTCCGCAGGAAACATCAGGAGGACTGAGTTTAGTGGAATACCCATTTTGTACTTGCTCTTATGGTTTTAACCTTTAGATTTTGAAAATACTACTCACCGGTGTCACCGGCTATATCGCACAGCGGTTACTACCGGTCTTACTGGATCAGGGCCATGAAGTTGTAGCCTGTGTACGGGACAAGCTCCGTTTCAATCATAGCTATCCGCAGGCTAAACTGCAGATCATTGAGGTCGATTTTCTTAAGGAAGAAACCTTGCAGCAGATTCCCGCTGATCTGGATGTGGCATATTACCTCATTCACTCCATGTCTACGCAGTCTGCGGATTTTGGCCAGATGGAGCAAACCTGTGCAGAGCACTTCAAGCGAAGCATTGAACAGACGAACATCAAACAGGTTATTTACCTCAGTGGCATCGTAAATGATGTCGGGCTTTCACGACATCTAAAGTCCAGAAAGAACGTTGAAGATATCCTAAGCACTGGCCGCTTTGCACTGACAACGCTGCGTGCAGGTATTATTGTAGGATCAGGCAGTGCCTCATTTGAAATCATCCGAGATCTGGTAGAAAAGCTTCCGGTGATGATCACACCCAAATGGCTGAAGACCAGATGCCAGCCTATCGGTATCCGCAATGTCGTGGAGTTCCTGGTAGGGGTGCTCGGACGGGAGGAAACGTACCGTAGATCCTATGATATCGGCGGAACAGATATACTGAGCTACAAAGAAATGCTGCTACGTTTTGCTAAGATCAGAGGTTTGAAGAGACGGATCTTTATTGTGCCGGTCATGACACCCCGTTTATCTTCCTACTGGCTGTACTTTGTGACTTCTACCTCCTATGTGCTGGCCAAAAATCTGGTGAACAGCATGAAAGTGGAGGTGATCTGCAAAGCCAATAACCTCCCACAACTGCTGAATATTCAACTGCTCGACTATGATACTTCGATCAAACTGGCATTCGACAAGATTGAACAAAACCAGGTTTTATCCAGCTGGAAAGATGCTCAAACGAGCGACCTTTTCAAGAACAGCCTGACCCACTACTTGGATGTTCCGGTGAATGGCTGCTTTCAGGATGTGCAGCGGCGACCTGCGCTGCAGCCTGAGCTCGCACTGCAGCGTATCTGGGCGATTGGCGGAAAAAGCGGATGGTATTATGGGCGCTGGCTTTGGGAGGTCCGTGGCATTATGGACCAGATGGTGGGCGGGGTAGGCATGCGCAGGGGAAGAAAAAGCGACTCCGAAATTTATGCCGGAGAGTCCCTGGACTTCTGGCGGGTGCTCATTGCCAATAAAGCGGAGCGAAGGCTGTTGCTCTACGCGGAGATGAAGCTACCCGGTGAGGCTTGGCTGGAGTTTAAAATGAACGAAGACAATATACTTACACAAACGGCAACCTTCAGACCTTTAGGCCTGCTGGGCCGGCTATATTGGTATTCCGTATTGCCGTTTCATGGCTTCATTTTTAAAGGTATGATCAGCAATATTGTTAAGCCCGCGGTATCACGGCAAACACCATAAAAACCCATGTAGAAAAGCAATGCAATCCTAAGAAGAAAATTTTTATCTTGGGCCTACCATCTGGCTGCTAATGCTTTCTGTACAAACACTCAATCGATCAACACTTTATGTAATATTAGTGCTCCTGCTTTCCTGCAGTGTTGGTTCCGGTTACGCGATGGATGTTGAAGCGAAAGATGGTATCCTCGACCTTCGTAAGCAGAGTATCTCCCAAAATATTACCCTAAACGGCGAATGGCTGTTCTACTGGAACGAGTTGATCGAGGATCATCAGCAAGCATCGAAACCAGGGGTTAAGGTACAGGTACCCAAGCTCTGGACCAGCTATAATTTCGACGGAAAGTCTTATCCATCTTTCGGATATGCCACATACAAGCTTACTGTGCTGCTGCCGAAGGATGCCGGATTGCTTCGGATCAGTATGCCTGAAGTGTATACCTCCTACAAGTTGATCATCAATGGCGCCGTTGTGGCGCATAATGGACGCGTCGGCAAGAGCGCTGCAGAGGCCACTCCAGAGTGGATAAACAAGGACGTAGACCTTGATCTCGGTGTCGACACCTTAAACGTACTGCTCCAGATCTCTAATTTCACCCACCACAAAGGTGGTATCAGTAAGCCCATTTTCCTGGGACCAAAAGAGTTTGTAAAACTCGACCGCAAACGTACGGAAGCCTTCGATCTCTTGCTTACCGGCTGTGTGCTCATGGGGGGATTGTTTTTTCTTGGACTGTACCTTTTTGGTAACCGCGATAAAGCAATCTTACTGTTCGCGATCTTTGCCATGATCTACAGCTATCGTATGATTGGTACGGACAATTACGTGCTGCATAGCTTGTTTCCGGGTATCAACTGGTATATCGCCATCAGAATTGAGTACATCAGTTTATTCTCCGCAATTGGTTTCTTTGGCCTTTATAGCCGCTATTTATACCCAGAAGACATCAACCGGTATGTTGTCTTTTCGATTTGTACCATTTGCTTTGGCTTTGCTGCTGTGGCGCTGGTGTTTCCGCCGGTCGTGTTCAGCAGCCTCATTAATCCGTTCCTCGTTGTAACGGTCTTCTGTTTGTTGTACGTGCCATACCTGTATATCCGCGCCTGCATTAAAAAACGGCCAGGCTCCTTGTATGCACTTGCGAGCGCATTTGCATTGATGTCGGTTTTTACGATCTCGCTGCTCCACTACTGGCACATTCTGCCGCAGCTACAACTGATCAGCTTTGTGGGTTACATCAGCTTTTTCTTTCTGCAATCATTGGTGCTGTCTCACCGGGTGTCATTCGTGCTTAAACAAGCAGGCGAACAAGCTGCGGAAGGCCTTGTAGCGAAATCAGAGTTCTTGAGCACCATGAGCCATGAGATCCGAACCCCGCTAAACTCGGTGATCGGAATGAGTCACCTCTTGCTTAAAAATGAACCTCGGCAAGATCAGCGAAAGTTGCTGGATGTGATCATTTTCTCTGCAAACAACCTGCTGAATATCGTAAACGACATCCTGGATTACAGTAAGATAGAAGCTGGTAAAATCACTTTCGAGGAGATCGAGATGGACATTCCTGCTTTAGCGAACAACCTGGTTTCAAGTCTGAATAGTGCAGCGCAGGATAAGGGGATCTCTTTAAAGCTGTTTATCGATGAATCACTGAACTACCGTGTTATTGGTGATCCAACCAGGCTGTTCCAGGTCATTACCAACCTCGTACATAATGCGATCAAGTTTACCGCCGAAGGTGGTGTCTCCTTACACATCAATGTCACCGATGCTGATGCGCAAACAGTCACCTTGCTAATACAGGTTAAAGACACCGGAATCGGTATATCGCAAGAAAACCAGGCCCGGATTTTCGAACGGTTTACGCAGGCCGATTCGTCTACGGTCAGGGGATTTGGCGGAACTGGATTAGGACTGGCCATTACCAAAAGGATTCTCGAACTAAGAAAGACCACGCTGCAATTGAAGAGTGAACCTGGTAAAGGGTCCAATTTCTTTTTCTCTCACACCTTCAAACGAACGCATACGCTTCTAAAGGTGAAAAAGGCAGAAGACCTAAAGGTAGGCGATAACAAGCCGTTCTCCGGTTTCCCAATTCTGCTGGTGGAGGATAACCCGATGAACGTGATGGTCGCAGAGTCATTCCTGAAGCGCTGGGGTGCCACCGTTGATGTCGCTGTAGATGGTGCAGATGCTTTGGAGAAGGTAGATGTATTGAAACACAAGCTCATCCTGATGGACCTGCACATGCCGGTGATGGATGGTTACAGCTCCTCGATGGCCATGCGGGTTAAAGGTATTCAAATCCCGATCGTTGCTTTAACGGCGACCTTGCCCTCTGAGATCGAGACGAAGCTTGCGGAAACGGGTATAGATGATATCCTCGTGAAGCCGTTCCTGCCAGATGAACTGTTCCGCAAAGTTTATCATCACATCTTCCGGGATCTTTAGTTTACATTTAAGTACCCAAAAGTAAACATTGGGATACCTTGCGAATGCTTAAAGCACTATATTTTTAACTTTGGTAATTTAAGCCCGATACCTGATGATGAAATTCCGATTGTCCCTGTTGTTTTTTCTGACTACACTCTTCACGAATCTTTGTGCACAAACGATTCCCTTTACTGCACCTGCCAGAGGCTTTGTAAGTACGGAACCAGCAGCCAACTGGTCACATGCACTGCTTAGTGGAAATGGCACCCTGGCCGCAATGGTCATGGGACAGCCTCATGCGGAAACACTGATCTTCAGTCAGGCTGATCTGTATATTCCCTTAAACGAACCTAAAATGCCGATTAGTCAGGGCAGTCGGATGGAGGAGATCCGCAAGCTGCTGCTGGAGGGTAAAGGCGAAGCTGCCGCCAGAATTCCTGTTGATCAACGTAATAAGGAAGGTTTTGATATTGGCCGCGATCCTTATATTCCTGCGTTCGACATGCATATCGATCAGCAAGCATCAAACCTGAAAAAGTACCAACGCAGTGTAAACTTCGAAACGGGTGAAGCCATGGTAACCTGGGCGGATGAAAAAGGTACTTTCGAACGTAGGGTCTTTGTTTCGCGGGCGGATAGCGTGATTGTGATTTCCATTAAAGGCAATGCAAAGATCAGCACGACTCTCGACTTTGCACAACGGCCCATAGAAGCTAAACAGGCAGATTTCGTGAAGACTGGGGTGGCGGAGGCAAAGGCCACCGCGGAGCCTGACTTCTTAACCTTTCAATGTAAATTTAAAAACCACTACAAAGATGGTTTACAAGGCTATGAAGGTGCTGGCCGTGTGCTGCTCAAAGGCGGGAAAGTGGAGGTTGTTGGCCGAAAGCTGCAGATTACAGATGCAGATGAAATATTAGTGCTCATCCAGATCAAGCCTTCCAAAAACTGGAGCCAATCTAAGCTTGCTGCAATGAAAGCACAGCTGAATGACCTGAGTACCGACTATGCGGTACTTCGTGACCGCCACGTTTCAATTCACAATAAATTATTCAGTCGCTCGCGACTGCATCTAAATGCGGATCCTGCGTCATGCCAGTTAAATAGCGAAGCATTGTTAGCGCAGTCAAAGACCAGTGTTCCTGCAGCTTTGATCGAAAAGGTATATGATGCTGGTAGATATAACATCATCAGTGCGATGGGTACCAACCCACCAAACTTGCAGGGCATCTGGTCAGGTACCTGGACAGCACCATGGTCGGCCGATTTTACGCATGACGGCAACCTGCCTGCAGCTATTGCCAGTGTGCTAAGCAGCAACATGCCGGAATTGATGGATTCATACTTTCGCTACCTTGAAGAGAAGATGCCTACTTTCCGGGAAAATGCCAGGCTGCTATACGGCGCCGAAGGTATTCACATTCCGGCACATACCAGTAACAACGGACTGGATACCGACTTCGGTGAAATCTGGTGCCTCACCTACTGGACCGGGGCAGCAGGCTGGGCGGCAGATTTTTTCTACGACTATTATCAGTACACCCAAAACCGGGAGTTCCTGAAAAGCCGTGCTTATCCTTTCATGAAGGAAGCTGCGGCCTTTTACGAGTCCTTTCTAACCATCGGACCTGATGGGAAATACATTTTTAATCCTTCATATTCCCCGGAAAACAATCCGGCGAACGCTAAATCCCAGGCGGTGATCAATGCCACCATGGATGTGATGATCGCCCGCCAGCTGCTAAACAACTGCATTGCGGCAGCGAAAACCTTAGCGCTTGATGCGCCAAAAGTGAAGCTCTGGACGGAGATGTTGAGCAAAATGCCGGAATATGAAGTGGCAAGCGACGGTACCCTGCGCGAATGGCTGTGGCCGGGGCTGGAGGAGAACATGCCGCACCGCCATGTATCTCAACTGTATGCACTCTATAATAAAGCAGATTCCACAATCACCGGTAACCCGGCGCTTCTGGCTGCGGTAAACAAGACCATAGATGGTAAAATGAAATTCAGGGAGGACGAAGGCGGCGGGGAGATGTCTTTTGGTCTGGTACAACTTGGCCTCGCTGCGGCGCACATCGGCGAAGCCGAGAAAGCAAAAACCGCGGTAGACTTCCTGGCTTCCAAATACTGGTCTACTGGTATGGGCTCTTTCCATAATGTTGGCGAGTTGTTCAATACCGACATCAGCGGTGGACTTCCCGCTGTGATCCTGGAGATGCTGGTGTATTCCGAGCAAGACATGATCAAACTGCTGCCGGCGCTTCCAAAAGCATGGAACAAAGGAAAACTTGAAGGCGCTTTATTACGGGGGAACATTCAACTGCAGCAACTGGAATGGGCAGATAAACGCATCAAAGTCACGCTTAGATCTGGCGTACGCCGCCAGGTTAACCTGGTGATGCCTGCAGAGGTCGAGCAGCTAAAGATTAATGGATTCACGGTAAGCAACAACAGGATTAAAGACCGTAAGTTCCTGCTAAATCTTCCGCAAACCAGGGAAGTTAACCTGGAGATCACACTGAAATAAGTTGGTGTTCAGCCCTGCAGCTTGAAATACTTTGCTGATTATGCTTGCTTCGGGGCTGGAGTTTTTTAATTTCGTTATTCCAAATATATCTAAAGGGTTAGCGCCAGAGTATTGATGTTGCAGCAAAGACTTCTTGTTTTCCTGACCATAATTTTAATATCTGCGACCTGCTTCGGGCAACAGAACCAGATTCAGTTCGCCCGGCTGGATCTCTCTAACGGCCTATCCCACAATCAGGTAAATGCTATTCTTAAAGATTCCAAAGGCTTCATGTGGTTCGGTACGCTCTCCGGGCTGAACCGGTATGACGGTTACCAGTTTAAAACCTTTAAGAATGACCCGCGGGATAGTACAACCATTGTAGACGATTTCGTAACCGGAATCTTTGAGCTACCCGGGCACAAGTTATACCTGGAAACCCGCAGCGGCCCTAACATCTACGATAACATCAGCCAGCGCTTTGTGCGGGATGTCAAACCGTACCTTAAGACGCTAAACATTACAGCCAGCGCCATTCGTGACATCATCCGGGATGATGATGGTAATTTCTGGTTCAACGGACTGGAGGGCGGTGTTTTCAAATACAATCCGGCAACGAAAAGCACTTTGCACCTTAAGAATGCCGGAGAAACAAAAGGTGCTTTAGATCAGACTCCGGTTTCTGCCATCCAGCAAGATGCTGAAGGCAACATCTGGGTCATCCACCGCAACAAAAGCATAGAACTGCTGGACCGGAAGTCCGGCAAAGTGCAAAAACGGATACGCAACTATCAACTGAAGAAAACTTCTGAATTCCAGGATTTCAGGCTGTTTGTAGATCAGGATCTGGACCTCTGGATCTATACCACGAACACCCAACATGGCATCGACTACTATTCCCCTGCGAAAGGTAATAAGCGCTACCTGGACAAGGGACCTGGGTCCTTGAACAACAATCTTATTGCTGGCTTACTGCAGGATAATAAAGGCCTGATCTGGATCGCTACCGACCATGGCGGCGTGAACCTGCTAAATAAACGTGATTTCAAGATCCGGTACCTGCTGAATAAGGAAGATGACCTGAAAAGCTTAAGTCAGAACAGTATTACCAGCCTGTATAAAGATCCGACTGGCATCATCTGGATTGGCACCTTTAAACGTGGGCTGAGTTTCTACCATGAGAAGATCCTGAAGTTTCCGCTGTACAGTCACCAGGGCGTAAACCCAGCGGGACTGGTCTATGACGACATCAACCGCTTTGTGGAGGATAAAGAAGGAAATCTATGGATCGGTACAAATGGTGGCGGACTATTTTACTTCAACCGCAAAACCGGACAGTTTAAACGCTTCCAGCATAATCCTGCAAATTCGAATAGCTTGAGCAACGACATCATTGTGAGCCTGTTCATTGATAAAGCTGGGATCTTATGGATCGGAACCTACTTCGGTGGGCTCGATCGCTTTGAAAATGGGAAGTTCTACAACTACAAACACAAAGCAGGGGATCCCGCCAGCCTGGCCGACGACCGGGTATGGGATATCCTGGAAGATCGAAAAGGGCGCTTTTGGGTAGCAACGCTGAGCGGGGGATTGGATCAGCTGGATCGTCAGACCGGTAAGTTTACTCATTACAAAGCCGGTATGGCTAATAGTGTAGGCTCCAATTTCATCTCCTGCCTTATTGAAGACCGTGCTGGAAACATCTGGATTGGTACCTCAGAAGGTATAGATAAGCTTTCGCCGCAAGGTAAATTCCAGCACATCAAAACGGAAGCGGGTAAACGCAATACGCTGATCAATAACATCGTATATGACCTGATGGAAGATAGCTATGGTTTCATCTGGATTGCTACCAGGGACGGCTTGAGTCGTTTGAATCCAAAAACCATGGACTTTCTGAACTTCGACAGCCGGAACGGGCTTACTGAAAAAGCTACTTTAAAGGTAATTGAGGATCAGGATAAAAACTTTTGGGTGAGTACGGCGAACGGACTTTTCAAGATCATCGTCCAGCGTGATCAACAGAAGCGCTTCAACTATTCTTTCCGGAAGTATGATGAGCATGATGGTCTGCAAGGCAGTGCGTTCAATGCCAATGCCGGTTATAAAACCCGAAAAGGGGAGTTGCTGTTCGGTGGGGCGAACGGATTTAACCTCTTCAACCCCGATGAGATCAAGACAGATAACAGCAAGCCGCTAATCGTGCTGTCAGAACTGCAGATCTCCAATAAGAGCGTCGGTATTGGTGAGCAGATCGACGGGCGGGTGCTTCTACATAAATCCATTGTTTTTACAGACACCCTCGAACTAAAATACAGCCAAAACAGTATAACGTTAAGCTTTGCGGCACTCAACTACTTCGGTCCGCAGAAAATCAAGTACCGGTACAAGCTGGAGGGTTTCGACCAGCAATGGCAGGAACTCCAGGAAGATATCCGAAGAGCCACGTACACCAATATCGATCCTGGTGAATACGTGTTTAAAGTCGTATCCACGGATGCCTCTGGAAATTGGGCGAATAATGAGGAGAGTGTTAGGATCGTGATCAAACCGCCCATCTGGCGTACCACCTTCGCTTACATCATGTATGTGCTGCTGTTTGGTGGCTCCTTACTGTACCTTCGGCACCGTGGCATTAAGCGCGCCCGGGAAGAGTTTCTACTCGAACAGGAACGGCAACAAGGTAAACGCCTCCACGAGCTGGACCTGCTGAAAATTAAGTTCCTCACCAATGTTAGTCATGAATTCCGTACACCGCTGTCACTGATTATTACCCCTTTAGAGAAGCTGATCAAACATGCCAGTGATTCTGACAAGCAGCAGTTACAGATGATACAGCGTAATGGCCGCCGCTTGCTCAACCTGGTAAACCAACTACTGGACTTCCGCAGGATGGAAGTACACGAGCTTAAACTGCATCCTAAAACCGGCGATATCATCGCTTTCATCAAAGAGCTATGCCTTTCCTTTAGTGACGTTGCCGATCGTAAAAACATCTGCCTGAACTTCAAAGCTGACCGCAGCAGCCTGATCACCTTGTTTGATCATGATAAGATCGAGCGTATCCTGTTCAACCTGCTCTCCAATGCTTTTAAGTTCACGCCGCAAGGCGGTAAAGTTGGCGTTGAACTCAGCACCAGGTACACCCTTCAGAATAAAACGGCGCTGGTATTGAAGGTTATAGACACCGGTATCGGCATCGAAGCCGACAAGATCGACCGGATCTTCGAACGTTTCTTTCAGAACGAGGTACCAGATTCCATCGTGAATCAGGGTAGTGGCATTGGTCTGTCCATCACCAAAGAGTTTGTAAAGCTTCATGGCGGAGAGATCAAAGCCGAGAGTGTTGTCAATGCAGGTAGCACCTTCACCATTACGCTGACCTTTGCTGAACAGCATGCCGAATACAACAGCATCATGCCGCCACAGGCGATGCTGATCAGCGGTAAAAATGTTGCATCAAAGGAAAGGAATGAGCTGGATCCAAATAGCAAGAAGCCTGTGTTGATGTTGGTAGAGGACAATGAAGACTTCCGTTTCTACCTTAAAGATAACCTAAAAGAATTTTACCAGATCGTAGAAGCTGTAAACGGCAGGGAAGGCTGGCAGAAAGTACTCGCGCTGCATCCTGATCTCATTGTGAGCGATGTGAGCATGCCGGAGATGGATGGTATCGAGCTATGTAAAAAGATCAAGTCGGATAAGCGTACCGCCCATCTGCCCGTGATCCTGTTAACCGCCCTGACCACCGATGACGAACAGCTCACCGGACTGGAAACAGGTGCCAATGATTACATGACCAAACCATTCAACTTTGAGATCCTGCTGTCCAAGATCCGGAACCTGCTGGCACAACAGGCACTAAGTAAAAAGACCTACCAGAAGCAGGTTGACCTGAAACCACAGGAGGCCGAGATAGAATCGGTAAACGATAAGTTTATCCGGCAGCTCTCTATGCAGATAGAAAAGCATTTGTCAGACAGCAATTATAGCGTAGATCAGCTCAGCGCCGACTTAAATATGAGCAGGGTAGGCTTGTATAAAAAGCTGGTGCCGCTAACCGGAAAATCACCAGTCGAAGTGATCCGTTCTTACCGCCTTCAGAAATCAAAACCACTATTGGAATCACAACTCAGTATAGCCGAAGTAGCCTACCAGGTTGGCTTCAGCAACCCTAAACACTTCAGTAAATACTTCAAGCAGGAATTCGGAATCCTACCTTCCACATATGCCCAGTCCAGGCAGTCAAAAACGCCTGTATCGTAAAAACAGGCGGGTTTGTTAACATTTTGATACCAAATTGTTAACATTTCTATCCCTTCATCAAAGCTTCATACGGATACTTTTAGGTCAATAAACCGAATGTAAACCATCATGTATTCTTATGAATAAATTTAGGGCGAAATCCTTATTGTTTATGGGCAGTTTTTTCCTGTACCTCCACGTATCTGCCCAGGAAGGTAAAGACTATGTTAAAACATCAAATGGCATAGAAGTAACCATTGGCGACTCTTTGTACGGCCTGAAAAAATTGAGACTTGAACCTGTTACAGACCAGATCATTCATGTCCGCGGCATATCCGCAGCAGCGGAGGCCTTCCCGGAAAGTAAATCCTTAATGGCCATCAAAACCAGTGGCAATGTAAAATTCTCTGCCAGCTCAGACGCACAAATCGTTTCACTGATCACCGCAGCGGTAAAAGTTGAGGTTTCCAAGGAAACAGGTTTGATCACTTACCGCGACGCCAACAATAACATCTTACTTGCACAAAGCAAAATTGCGGAACCTGCCCTGCGCGCCAAAGTATTCAATGGTGAGCCATCGTACCAGGTTACTCAAATCTTCGATGCACAGGATAATGAAGCCTATTATGGCTTGGGCCAACACCAGCAAGGTATTGTAAACTACCGCGGCAGAAGGGTTGACCTTGTACAATACAATACGGAGATCGCTGTACCTTTTGTAATCTCCAATAAAGGTTATGGCATTCTATGGGACAACTATTCCATCACCCGTGCAGGTGATATCAGGGACTATGAACCCCTGAGTGCCATGCGTCTTTTTTCTAAGGATAATAAAGAAGGCTGGTTGACCGCAAGTTATGCGAACAAAACAGCACCGGAGAAAACGCTGTTCAGCACTGCCGTTTCAGAGCTATCAATGAACTGGTTAACAGACCAGCACAAATTTCCTTCCGATCGCATCAAATTACAAGATGCATTGGTAACCTATGAAGGTTCTGTGTCTAGCGGTGTTAGTGGCCTCTATCAGTTACAGCTAAAATATGCAGGTTACAT
Source organism: Pedobacter sp. NEAU-ZC8 (assembly GCF_059278965.1). Taxonomy (NCBI): domain Bacteria; kingdom Pseudomonadati; phylum Bacteroidota; class Sphingobacteriia; order Sphingobacteriales; family Sphingobacteriaceae; genus Pedobacter; species Pedobacter sp. NEAU-ZC8. The sequence goes on along the minus strand of NZ_JCAJXC010000027.1, from coordinate 16,206 downwards.
CAAAGTATGGTTTGATGGCAAGTTGGTGGCTGATTACTGGCGCCAGGCCTGGAATGCCGGTTCCGCGGTATTGGACTTAAACCTGGAACAGAATAAAAAGACCAAAGTAAAGATCGAATGGATACCCGATGGCGCTGAGTCCTATATCGGACTGGAAGTGCTGCCACCGGCACCTGAGTCGCATAAAAACACCTTCGCCTTAAGCTCAGAATCTGGCGCTGCCCTTGACTACTACTTTATACAGGGGCAAAATGCCGACCAGGTCATTTCCGGCTACCGCACCGTGACTGGCAAAGCCGTACTCATGCCAAAATGGGCAATGGGCTTCTGGCAAAGTCGTGAGCGTTACAAAACACAGGACGAGATCCTGTCGACCGTAAAAGAGTTCCGCAGCAGGAAAATTCCTTTAGACAACATCGTACTCGACTGGTCATACTGGAAAGAACCAGAATGGGGCAGCCAGGAGTTTGATCCTGCACGTTTTAAAGATCCGGACCAGATGATCAAAACCATACACGATCAGAATGTGAAGCTGATGATCTCCGTATGGCCGAAGTTCAACAAAGGCTTCGATGTCTACGATGAATTTGACAAGAACAACTATTTGTACAAGCGTAATATCGAAGATGGACGTAAAGACTGGATTGGCAAGGGCTATTCTAACACCTTCTATGATGCTTTCAACCCTAAAGGTCGTGAGGCATTATGGAGCCTGATGAACAAGAGACTGTATAGCAAGGGCATCGATGCCTGGTGGATGGATGCTACGGAGCCAGATATGCACTCCAATCTGCCGGTGGAGATCCGCAAGGAGCTGATGACGCCAACCTATGAGGGTTCTGCAACGACTTACTTCAATGCTTTTCCACTCGTAAATGCTAAAGGTGTATATGAAGGGCAGCGTAAGACCAATCCGCAGGATCGTGTGTTTATCTTAACCCGTTCTGCATACGCAGGACTACAAAGGTATGCTGCTGCAGCTTGGAGCGGAGATATTGCTTCACGTTGGGAAGATATGAAAGCACAGATCGGTGCAGGTATCAACTTCTCCCTATCCGGTATGCCATACTGGACCATGGACATTGGCGGTTTCTCTGTAGAAAGAAGGTACGAACAACCTAACGCAGAAAACCTGGAAGAGTGGCGCGCATTAAACACCCGCTGGTTCCAATTCGGTACTTTCGTACCCTTGTTCCGTGCACACGGACAATATCCGTTCCGCGAGATCTACAACATCGCACCCGAAGATCATAAAGCCTACCAATCTATGTTGTACTACAACAAGCTGCGGTATCGCTTGATGCCATACGTGTACACCCTTGCAGGTATGAGCCATCAGAATGACTATACCATTATGCGAGGGCTCATGATGGACTTCCCGAAAGATCTTAAAGCATCTAACCTGAACGATGCATTCATGTTCGGACCTTCATTATTGATCAACCCGGTTTACAACTATAAAGACACCAAACGTAGCCTGTACTTGCCGGAGGGGCAGGGTTGGTACGATCTGTATTCTGGTAACTACCTGAAAGGTGGTCAGCAGATCAATGCGGACGCACCATATGAAAGAATGCCGGTATATGTAAAAGAAGGTTCCATTATTCCAACCGGGCCGGAGCTTCAGTACACCTCAGAGAAGAAAGCAGACCCGCTAACCATCTTTGTTTACGGTGGAAAAGATGCATCCTTTACCCTATATGAAGATGAAGGCACCAACTACAATTACGAGAAGGGTGCTTTTTCAACCATCACCCTGAACTATACGGAAGCAACAAAAACCTTGAACATCGCAGACCGTAAGGGAAGCTTCAAAGGCATGTTGCCAAACAGAAATATCCGTGTGGTCTACATCACACCAAAGTCGGCAAAAGCATTAGACTTCGATCAGAAAACAGAAAATCTGATCAAGTATTCAGGCAAGGCAACTTCCCTGAGACTGAAATAAGCTGCACAAACAACAACCAAATATAAATGAATCAATTATTTACTCAATCGTTATGAACGGAATGAAAACGAAACCCAGTATTAAAAAAGCAGGCTTCTACCTGCTGTTTTTGCTCTCGTTACTTGTTCTGAATCATCCTTCATTTGCGCAGCAAAGGCAAGTTAGTGGAAGGGTGACCGGAACCAGCGACGGACAGCCGATCCCCGGTGTGGTGATCAAAGTAAAAGGCAAAACCGGCGGTGCCGCTACGGACCAGAATGGCGCCTATAGCATCACGGCACAAACAGGAGATGTTTTACAATTTAGCTCCATAGGTTTTACCACCAAAGAAGCCACCGTGGCCGCATCAGGGAACATCAATGTGAGCCTTGCAGAAGACAATCAGGAACTTGACGAAGTTGTCGTTGTTGGTTATGGCGTGCAGCAGAAGAAACTCGTTACTGGTGCTACTGTACAGGTAAAAGGGGAGACGCTGCAGCGGCAGAGTACAACCAATGCGCTGCAAGGACTTCAGGGCCAGACACCAGGTGTACAGATCGCTTCCACATCAGGTCAGCCCGGTGAAGCCATGAAAGTGACCATCCGTGGTCTTGGTACCATCGGTAACTCCGGACCACTGTATGTGGTTGACGGGGTGCTCACCGGAGATATCACCTACCTGAACGCTGCAGACATCGAGTCCATCGACGTATTAAAAGATGCGGCTTCTGCTGCGATCTATGGTTCGCAGGCTGCAAATGGTGTTGTACTCGTAACTACCCGTACCGGTAAGCGCGGTCAGCAGGCCGCCATCACTTTCGATGCTTATGCTGGAATACAGAACGTGGCTAAAAAGACAGACATGCTGAATGCAAGCGAGTTTGCTTCCATCATGAACGAAGCCGCCATTAATGGGGGCAAACAGCCGATCTTTACCAATGATCAGATCCTTGCATATGGTGAAGGCACCAACTGGTTGGATCAGATGTTTGTAAAAGACGCTTTAACACAAAACTATTCACTTGGTGCATCCGGCGCATCGGATGTTTCTGTGTTCTCTACAGCTTTCTCTTACACCAGTCAGGAAGGTATCGTCGGTGGTAAAGACCTCAGTAACTATGAACGTTACAGTTTCAGGATCAACTCCGAGCATAACTTCTATAAAGACATCCTGAAGATCGGTCAACATTTAACGTATACCGACATCAACAATAATGGTATCGGCGTAGGCAACCAGTACAACAATGCGCTGCGTGGCGCATTTAATACCAGCCCCTTTGTAAAGATGTATGATGAGAATGGTAATTTCTTTGACAACTCCAGCTCCAGCTGGAACAATGGTGAGGCTAACCCTTATGCACAGATGGTGTATGGTAATCAAAACAGAAGAAACAATCAGCGTTTACTGGGTGATGTTTACCTGACTGTGGAGCCCATTAAAAACCTGAAGTTCCGCACCAGCCTTGGTATGGACTACAATGCTGCGGAGAGTCGCTCTTTTGTGCCAATCTATCAGCTTTCTATCTACGCATATAACCTGACAACACGCGCAAGCCAGTCGATGAACAAGGGCAAGTCCTTGATATGGGATAACTTGTCAAGTTATAAGTTCAATGTTAATAACGATCATGACTTTGAAGTCATGGCTGGTAGCTCTGCTTACCAGGCAGATGGATCGAATATTTTTGGTACCAACACCAACTTGATCTTTGAAGACCTTGATCATGCCTGGTTGAGTAATGCCACCGGTAAAAACATCGCTGGTATCTCACTTGGTGGTGCGCCTTACGATGAAGATCGCCGGATGTCGTACTTCGGTAGGTTAAACTACAACTACAAACAAACTTACCTCCTGAATGCAACCTTCCGTGCGGATGGTTCGTCAAGGTTCTCTTCTCAAAATCGCTGGGGTTATTTTCCTTCGATCTCTGCAGGATGGGTTGCCACCAACGAGAAATTTATGGAAGGACAGCGCAGCTGGCTTGATTTCTTCAAGCTTCGTGCGAGCTGGGGGCAGGTTGGAAATCAGAACATTGCTGCTTTCCAATACCTGGCACCAATTACCCTAAGCAATACCAACTACATTTTCGGACCTGAAGAAGGAACATTGGTACCTGGCGCTTACCCTAGCCGTATTGCTAATCCAGGTTTGAAGTGGGAAACTTCAGAGCAGAGCAATATCGGTTTCGATGCGAACATCCTCAAAGGTATGTTGAGCATTAATTTCGATTGGTATCAGAAAACCACCAAAGACTGGTTGATCTCTGCACCAATTCTTGCAACAGCAGGTGCGGATGCGCCTTTCATAAACGGAGGTAATGTAAAGAACTCTGGGGTGGAGCTTGCCTTAACCTTCAAAAACAAAATTGGAGAATTTAACTACAGCATCGGTGTAAACGGTGCCTATAACAAAAATACCGTAGGCAATATTCCTACCGCAGACGGTATCGTGCACGGCTTAACCAACCAGCTTTTTGATAATGCACAGGAATTTTACCGTGCACAAAGCGGCTTCCCGATTGGTTATTTCTGGGGCTTAAAGACTAATGGTATCTTCCAGAATGAAGCGGATGTACAAGCTTATCAGGCCAACGGATCCCCGATCCAGCCTACGGCAGCTCCGGGTGATGTACGTTACGTTGACTTAAATGGCGACGGTAAAATTGACGGCGCCGACCGCACCATGATCGGTAACCCGAACCCGGATTATACATTCGGTATCACGCTTTCGGCAGACTATAAAGGCTTCGATTTCTCTTTAGTTGCTTCAGGTGTTGCCGGGAATGATCTGGTACAGTCTTACCGGAATCAGGCAAATCCTTATGGCAACTACACCAGTAGAATACTGGACAGATGGCGTGGTGAAGGTTCTTCGAATACAACGCCAAGGGTGACGGAAGACAACCGCAACTGGACCAACTTCTCCGACCTTTACATCCAGTCAGGCGATTACCTGCGCATCAGCAACGTGACGCTAGGCTATGATCTTGGACGCGTGTTCAAAAAGAGCTACCTAAAACAAGTGAGACTTTACGCTTCAGCACTTAACCTGTACACCTTCACGAAATACGATGGTATGGATCCGGAAATCGGATATGGCTCTGAAGGCTTTTCTTCAGGTGTAGACGTGGGTTATTACCCTAGACCTAGAACCTTTATGTTCGGCGCTAATTTTAGATTTTAATCAAGCAGATTTTACGATTATGAAAGCTATAAAAATATGTGCAATTGCCCTGGTATTACTATCTGCAGGCGCATGCAAGAAAAGTTTTCTGGATACTGAACCGATCACCTCAGTTACGGATGAGAACTTCTATAAAACACCAAAAGATGCTTATGCGGCCCTTGTTGGCTGTTATGACGGATTACAGATCGTATGGTCGGAGGGCGTAGCCCTGCCGGTAGCGGCAGAGGTCATGTCCGACAATACCTTCGGGGGTACCGGTGCTTCTGATGGTTTCGGTTACCAGATGATCGACGAGTTTGACAGGAACCGTTCTCCTTCAGATCAGAACCTTTATGAGCGTAACTGGATCCTGTATTACAAAGCACTATACCGCTGTAATATGCTGATCAGCAAAATTGATCAGATCCAGTGGGGAGATGATGCGACAAGCAGATTGGCTTATGAGGCGGAAGCGAAATTCCTTCGTGCATACTTGCTGTTTGACATGGTACGCCTTTGGGGTAACATCCCTTTGCTAACTGAAGCATCCGCAGAAAATGTACCTCAGGCTAGCCCGGAGGAGGTGTATAAAGTAATTACAGAAGACCTGAAGTTTGCTGCTGAAAACATGCCAGCGGTTGGATATGCTGCACAACCACTAGCGCAACGCGGACGCGCCACTAAATACGCCGCAGAGTCTCTATTAGGCAGGGTTTACCTGTACTATACCGGATATTATGGTAAAGCTGACCTTGTAGGTGTGGTGACCAAAGCCCAGGCGCTTAGCTACCTGGAAGATGTGATCAGCAACAGCGGTCATGGTTTAGTTGAAGATTTCGCAAGTCTTTGGCCTGCAGCTTCTTTAGCGAATTACGCCAAAGAGGACAACAAGGAAACTGTATTCGCAATTAAATACACCTACACCAGTGATTACAACGGCAATACCGATGGTAACCACTGGATGATCATGGGCGGTATCCGTGAGCAGGCAATTTTCCCTTACGGAAATGGCTGGGGTGCTGAAACCGTGAACCCGAAACTATGGAATGCTTATGCTGCAAATGATACCCGCAGAGCGGCTTCCATCATCTCCATTGTAGATGAGAAACTTCCCTTCACCAACCAAAGTAAAGCAAGAGAATACACCGGATATTATACCAAGAAGTATAGCCCAATGGTGGATGAGAACGGAAAGCCAGTGCCTGAGGGTTATGGTAACCCGAACTTCCAGATCGCGCAGTTCCAGGATTACGTATCGATCCGGTATGCCGATGTGCTGCTGATGGCAGCGGAGCTGGGTAGTGCCAATGCGCAGACCTATTTCGATCAGGTTAGACAACGTGCGTTGAAAGATGCTTTCAGCCCGCTTCCTGTAAACCAGGAAAACATTATGAAAGAGCGCAGACTGGAGTTTGCATTTGAAGGCATCCGCTACTATGACCTGCTACGCCAGGGTGTGGACCGTGCAGCCCAGCAGATTGCAGAAAGTACAACTGTACTCAATGGCGGTGTGAGTACCCAAAAGACGATCCTGGCAGCAAACGTAATTGCAACACAGGGTCTGCAACAGATTCCATATAACCAGATCAACCTGGCGAATGGTACGTTAAAGCAAAATCCAGGTTGGTAACATTGATTATATAACAACAAGACGATGAAATTACATGTTAGAATATTTGCAATGTTTATGCTTTCTATGGCATTCCTTGCATGTAAAAAAGAAGAACACAGGCTGGAGCCGGTGCTCGATAAATCCGCCATTAACTTTAGCGTAACGCAAGATATGGCAGCAGACCCCGGGGGTAATACCGTGATCCTGCAGAATAATACCCCCGGCACCTTATCCATCTGGGATTATGGAACCGGAACTTCTACCCGTAAAACGGACACCGTGAAGTTTGCTTTTGCAGGGGATTATGTGATTAAGTTTTCCGCGGTAACCGGTGGATTGGTGGTAAAGATGGATTCTGTAGTCGTAAAGGTTACTCAAGACAACCTGAACTACGTGAACGATCCACTATGGACCGCTTTATCCGGTGGTGTGGGCAATGAAAAAAACTGGATCCTGGATACTGATGGTATCTTCTTTTCTGGTCCATTATCCTTCTATGGTGTCAACAATGGCTGGCTTAAAGAAGGTGGTGCATGGGCAGATGGCGCCAATGCGACCGGATGTTATGGTGGCGATTGCTGGACATGGGGTCCGGGAACAGGGGATATCTATCCGAACATGATGGCTGCAGGCGATTATGGCATGATGACCTTCGGTTTAAAAGGCACCGCTTCTTTCAAAGCGGTAAAGCCCATGGAAAACAATGCTACCCAGAATGGCACTTACTACCTGAATGTGGCAGCAAAGACCTTGACCATTAACAATGCCTCCATCTTGCGCGGTTACAAACCTGCTAAAAATGGACTTACGGGCGTGAGCAACTGGACCAACTATAAAGTACTTTCATTAGATGAGAACAGCATGCAGCTGGGTGTGATCAGAGACCGTGATGTGGATGGAGAAGGACCGGCGATGTTGGTTTACAACTTCATCACCCAGGAGTTTAAGGACAGCTATGTGCCACCGGTAACTGGCCCAGATGAAGGTTTCGATCCGACATTTAAGGCAGGTGAACTGCTGAGCATGCTAACGGGTACCACATCCGGCAGGTTGTGGAAACTGGATGCTACAGGTAATCCGGTAGACTGGATCGGTAAAGGCAAAGGCTGGACAAAATCGCATGTCGACTCCAGGGACTGGGGATGGAATGCAAGTTGGGATGCAGCAGCAGCGGATTCATGGATCCTGTTTGACCGTGTAGGCGGACAGAAATATACCCGCAATCAAAACGGCGTGGTCACCACCGGTACCTTCACGATTAATGAAGCAACCAATGAGGTGACCTTAAATGGCAACTTGTTGATCCAAAACCCGGGCAGCTTCATGTCGCCAACTAAAAACACCTTCAAAGTGGTAAAAGCTTTTCCAGGAAAGGTTGAAACCAATGGTATCTGGTTCGGAACGGATTACAACGCGGAGAAGGATGAGTGGTTTGCCTTCCACTATGTACTTTAAAAAACAATTGAAAATACCTAGAAGAAACAACATTTGAAGAAGTCTAAAACATATTTGGTTCTCCTGTTTGCGTTATGCATCGGGGGAACTAAAACATTTGCACAGCAGCAGCCACGCCAGGAGCTGGATTTTAATAAAGGCTGGAAGTTTACGCTTGGCGATCAGGCCGGCTGGTCCGCAGCGGAGTTAAACGATAAAACCTGGAGAACACTGGATCTGCCCCATGACTGGAGCATTGAAGGTAAGTTTGATAAGAATCACCCGGCCACTGTTGGTGGTGGGGCACTTCCCGGCGGAACAGGCTGGTACCGGAAGCAATTCCAGGTGCCGGCCAGTGCCAAAGGCAAATACATCGCCATTGATTTTGATGGGGTGTACCGCAATGCTGAGGTTTGGATCAATGGCCATTACCTTGGTAAAAGGCCGAACGGCTATATCGCTTTTCGCTATGACTTATCCAAGCACTTGCGTTATGGCGGCATGAACACCATCGCCGTAAAGGTTGATAATGCCAAACAGCCAAATAGCCGCTGGTACAGTGGGTCCGGCATTTACCGGGACGTAAAGTTGCTGACCACCAATGCGGTTCATGTTGAACAATGGGGCAGCTATGTGACCACCCCCGAAGTGACGGAGCAGTCGGCAAAGGTGCAGGTAGAACTGAGCGTTGCTGCGGCCGGTAAAAAGCAGGCTACGGAAATTAAAACCCTGATCCTTGATGCAAGCAAAAAGGTAGTTGCCAGCACAGCCCAGAAAGTGCAGCTGGGCGGAACAGCACCTTTTACAACAAGCCTGGAAGTGAAAAATCCTAATCGCTGGTCCGTCGAGCATCCCTACCTGTACACTGTGCAATCTCAGGTCCTTGTAAATGGTAAGGAAGTTGACCGCTATGATACCCCACTGGGCATCCGCAGCTTCAGCTTTGATCAGCACAAGGGCTTCAGTCTGAATGGTAAAGAAATGAAGATCAGAGGTGTGTGTATGCATCATGATCTCGGTGCACTCGGCGCCGCTTTTAATGTACGTGCGGCGGAAAGACAATTGGAGATCCTTAAATCCATGGGTGTGAATGGCCTGCGTACTTCTCATAATCCTCCTGCGAAAGCCTTGTTGGAGCTTTGCGATAAGATGGGCTTCATTGTAATGGATGAAGCTTTCGATATGTGGGTTAAAAAGAAGAGTGATTATGATTATCACCTGGATTGGGATAAGTGGCACAAGAAAGACCTTGAAGACCAGATCCTGCGGGATCGTAACCACCCTTCGGTGATGATGTGGAGCATAGGAAACGAGATTCCGGAACAAGGTGGAACAGGTGCCGATACCAGCGGCAGGGTAATTACCCGTGAGCTCGCGGCAATTGTGAGGAACCTTGATAAAACGCGCCCTATAACTACAGGAAATAATAATGTAGAGGCCAATAACAACCTGGTTTTATCCGGCGCATTGGATGTGATCGGCTACAATTACAACCACGACAAATGGAAGGATTTCCATAAAACTTATCCTGGACAGAAGCTGATTGCTTCGGAAACCACCTCGGCCTTGCAGACGCGTGGAAGTTATGATATGAAATCTGACAGTGCGAGAATCTGGCCGGTACGCTGGGATCTACCATTACTTACTGGTAATGACGATTTCAGCTGTTCTGCTTATGATAACTGCTATACGCCCTGGGGCTCCTCACATGAGCAAACTCTGCAGGCATTTGAGAACAATCCTGTGGTATCGGGCATGTTCGTATGGACCGGCTTTGATTACCTGGGCGAACCAACGCCCTACACCTGGCCTGCAAGAAGTTCTTACTTCGGCATTATGGACCTCGCTGGATTTCCAAAGGACGTATACCACTTGTACAAAAGCGCCTGGACCAATGAGCCGGTATTACACATTATGCCGCATTGGAACTGGAAAGATGGACAAGAGATCGATGTGATCAGCTATTATAGTCAGGCCGACGAGGTTGAACTTTACCTGAATGGCATATCACAGGGTAAGAAGTCTAAGCAAGGTCAGGACATGAAGGTGATGTGGCGCTTGAAATATGCGCCGGGTGAACTTAAAGCCGTATCCCGGAAAAGCGGCAAGACTGTACTGGAAAAGGTGATCCGTACAGCGGGTGCAGCGGCCAAGCTTGAACTTACCGCCGATCGAAGCAAGATCCATGCAGACGGGAAAGATCTATCCTTTGTAACGGTACGCGTGCTGGATAAAGATGGTAACCTGGTTCCGGATGCGGCAAACCTGATCAATTTCAAAATAGAAGGTGATGCTGAAATCAGGGCTGTTGACAATGGCAGTCCAATAAGTCACGAGTCTTTTCAGGCCAATCACCGGAAGGCCTTCAATGGTCTGGCACTTGCAATCATCAAAGCAAGAAGTAAAGCTTCGAAGGTAACCTTAAGCGCGAGCAGCGAAGGTCTGCAGGCTGCGCAGGTACAAATTGAAGTTAACTAAGGCTCCTGCAATGAGCCTGCGCCTCATAGTATTCCCTTTCAATACCCTGATTTAAACTCAAACCAGGGTATTGAATTTTGATTCAATATGATTCTTCACTTCTTTCTGGAATTCCTCCGGTGTTTGTCCGGTTTGCTTTTTGAAGAACCTGCTGAAATACGGACGGTCTGAAAAGTTAAGATGGTAGGCAATTTCCTTGATCGTACGTTCACTATGAATGATGTTCCGCTTTGCTTCCAGAATCACCCGGTCATGGATGAGTTGCATCCCAGTTTTATCCAGGTTCTCCTTTAGGATCTGATTAAGCCGTTTCGCGCTGATGCCAAGCTTTTCGGCATAAAATTCTATATTTCTAACCTCCTGGTAATGATCTTCCAGCAACATAAAAAAGGCATATACCCGCTTTTGGTTAATGTCGTGGCTGGTAGACTGCTGCTCTTTAACCTGCATAAGTTTTAAGAGAAAGACCTTCAGTAATGCTTTTACAATAAGGTAGCTATTCGTAGCGGTTTGATATTCCTGCTCCAGCAGTTCATAAACGCTTGCCAGTGCTGCAGCTTCCGCTACCGCCAAATGCAAACAGGAAAATTCTCCCTGAACGTTAAACACCTTAAACAGGTCCAGCAAAAACTCCTTGTCTTCATCTTCCAGCATCTCCTGCTTGAAGGAGATCAGCACGCCATTCTTTCCGGCCTTGTTCAGCTGATGCACCCGGTAGGGTGGGATCAGGTAGATCCAGTCGCCTTTAACTTGCAGTTCGGGGTTCTTCAGTGCGTGTAAAGGCAGTTCATTCTTTAGCCATACAATTTCGAAAAAATCTTTCCTGCTTGGATCATTCAGGTAGCTGGGTGGACAATTTGCCAAGTTTCTGATGTAAATAACAGACTTCTGTAGCGGTGGATGTTGTGCGGTGCTCATGGTGTACAAAGGTAAGGGCTGCGAAAAGGGCTTGTTGGATGATCCGGCAATAATGGTGCACAATATGGAAATCGCCTGATTAAGGCTGTTGTTTATGACTTTCAGCTTACTTGTATTTCCAAATTGTACACCCTTTGGGGCATATCGTGTAATCACGGCCGCCGGGCTGGCAGGTACTTTTGATGCACAAACCATACAAGTATGCAGACCATAAAAAACCAGACAGAAACTGCAAAGAAGCTCAAGGCAAATTTGAACATGATTCTGGAGGAGAACAGCTGGCTCTTGAATCAGATTGACTTCAACGAGGTAGAAGCGCTGATGAAATACATTCAGGGTGCGGAAAACATATTCATTATTGCGGCGGGCAGATCCGGATTTGCGATGCGCTCCGCGGCAATGCGGCTCATGCACTTTGGACTGAAGGTCCATTTCGTTGGGGATACTACGACCCCTGCAATTCAGTCGGGCGACCTGTTAATCGCGGCCTCTGGATCTGGCACCACCAGCACCATCGTTAAAGCGGCCGACAAAGCACGCTCAGTCGGCGCGGCGGTAGCGGTGCTAACGACACAAGGCAAATCACCACTCGCCGCACTTGCAGACCTGATCGTGCACATCCCTGCCGCAGATAAGCAGGACCACGACAACAACCGCTCAAGACAATATGCCGGTGGACTGTTCGAGCAATTTCTACTCCTGCTCAGTGACGCGATATTCCATCAGCTTTGGAAATCGTCCGGTATACCTGCCGAAGAACTCTGGAAAAGACATGCGAACCTGGAGTAAGGCTTAGCGATCAACAAATACAATCATCAATTTAAAATTTCAATAAAATGGCAAGATTACAAGTAGCAATAGATTTATTAACAACAGAAGAAGCATTAGCACTTGCGGCGAAAGTTGCACCTTATGTAGACATTATCGAACTGGGTACCCCATTGATCAAAAACATGGGTTCGACCGTGATCACCGCAATGAAAGCTGCACATCCGGATAAACTGGTATTTGCAGATTTAAAAACAGCAGATGCCGGGGAACTGGAAGCGGACATCGCTTTTAAAGCTGGTGCAGATTTAGTGACCGTATTGGGTGTTTCTGGCAATGCGACCATTATTGGTGCAGTGAAGGCTGCTAAAGCACATGGCAAAGGGGTAGTGGTGGATACCATTGGTCACCCTGACCGTGTGAAACGTGCACGTGAAGTGACCGAACTGGGTGTGGATTTCGTAGAACTACATGCTGGTTTAGACGAGCAATGGGCTGAAGGTTATTCTATTCAGGTACTTATCGACGAAGCATCAGCGGTAGGTGTACCGGTTTCCATCGCTGGAGGTGTAAACATCAACAACATCGACGCGGTAATTAAAGCAGGCGCTCAGGTAGCGGTTGCAGGTGCAGCAATCTATGCAGCGGAAGATCCTGCTGCAGCAGCAAAGGCACTTGCAGAGGCGATTCGTCTTGCATAACCAACAATAGCAATCTAAAATACAAGGCTCTTCTGCATCAGCAGGGGAGCCTTGTCTCTTTTTATCCAGCCTGGTTCAGGAGGGCTGGCTACCCATGTCCCTGGCATGTTGCGCAAATTTTTTCAAAGCTTGTAGCGTTTGGTATGGTGCAGCCGTTTAGAGGTTAAAATGTTAAAGGCCAATAACGATCATCAATATTAAAATCACGAATTATGAAAATTTCAACTAATCTTAAATCGTCCTTTAAAATGCTGTTTGCAGCGCTGACTTTGTCTGCGGTAATAACATCCTGTTCAAAGGATTTTGATAATACGCCTGCACCAGCGGTTTCAGGTTTAAACATGATTAATGCTTCGCCAACAACGGAGTTGTTAGACTTCTACGTGAACAACACACGTGGCAACAACGAGAACTTCGGTTTAGGTAAAAAGCTAGGTTACTACAATCTGTATTCCGGAACCAGCAAGATCAGTATCACTAAAAAGGGAAGTCAGACAACCCTTGCAAGTGAGAACTTCAACTTTGCCCCAGAGCGCGGTTATTCCCTGTTTGTAATCGGTAAAGTGGATTCATTGAAATTCCTGATGGTAAAAGACAGTGTATCCATGCCAGCAAGCGGAAAAGCAAATGTTCGCTTTGTGAATGTTAGCCCTGATGCCCCTGCTTTAAACCTTGCGGTAGGCACTGCTGCAACAGACCTTGTGACCGACAAAGCATACAAACAATACTCTGAGTTTACGACGATCGATGCTGCGCCTAAGGTAACTTTTACTGCTAAAAACAAAGCTACAGGTGCTGTTGAAGCAACCTTGGCAGATGTTGAGATCAAATCAGGTGCAACCTATACGATTTGGGTAAAAGGATTAAAAGCCGCAACCGATTCAACAAAACTTGGACTTGCCATTTTTACACACTAAGTTTGACCCTTAAACCGGTCCAGCATACCGGGCCGGTTTAAATAAATTCATTGTTAATCTGTTGCGCATCAATATGATCGTATACCCTGCTGTCCAGAATACGTATGTCCACCTTTGAGGAAATTCTGGCAGGTTGTTTAAGGCAAGACAATAAGTGTAAGGAAATGATCTACAAGTCATTTTACGGCTACCTGATTGCCGTAATTTTACGCTATGTTGGAGAGCGCGCAGATGCTGAAGAGCTTGTGAACGATAGCTTCATTAAGATCTTCAAAAACCTGCACACCTTCCGTCACCCGCAGGATCCTGCACAATTGCAGAATGCTTTTCGAGCCTGGTCGTCCAGAGTAGCCTCCCGTACGGCAATAGATTTCCTGCGTAGCAAAAAGGTGTACCTGAATGTGGATGACATTCCAGAAGATAAACACACTGCAACACCTGAAAGTGCAATTGCACAACTGAATGCTCAGGATATTATGAGACTGCTAAATGCTTTGCCAGACACGCACCGCATTATTTTTAATATGTATGAAATTGAAGGCTATTCGCACGATGAAATAGCAAAGACGCTTGATATTCCGGTAAGCTCCAGCAGGGTTTACCTCACTAGAGCGAAAAATAAACTTAGGGAACTATATTCTATACAATTAAGCGCATGAAACCTTCAGAAGATGAGTTGATTTCCCACATCAAAAAGACGATGGCCTCGTATGAGGAGCCATACCTGCCTGGTGCATGGGAAAAATTTAATGAAAGTACTGCTAAAGACAAGAAGCGCCTTTTTGGTTTCTATCAGGTCCTTAACATTGCTGCCATGCTGCTGGTATGCGCTTTTGTATTTTTATATGTTGATAAGGTTGTGGAAAAACCTAAAACGGATGTGGTAAAGAAGAAAGCTGCACCAGTACAAACATCAGACAATAAAGCTGATGTTACACCGGAAGATCTGGAGGCTGGCGCCGACTTACCGGAAATAGACAGAAGTATTTACACTGCAAAGCGAAAATCTACCGACGAGCTGCTGGATTCTGCAATGCAGGCAGGCATAGTACAACAATATGCTTACCGTGCGGTTGATTCCGCTGCAATCCTGGAACAAACGACCATGTTGAGGGCACCTGAACAAGACATTCAGCTGCAGAATTTGAACGGGGCAAGAAGAATGCAATTTAATGCAGGACTGTCCTTACGTAGCACCCTCCCTGTACCTACGATTAGCGCAATGCCGGAACAAGCCGAGCGCTCCGCTAATTTTGAGAAATTCCTCGAAAGGGAGCAGCTTCTGGCAAGCACTAAAGTCGCCCCAAAGGAGAACCCTGCACAGCAAGATAAATGGGAGCTGGGTGTAATGGTTGCCCCTTCAATTGCCAACAACAATAAACTTAACCTGGGTTATGGTGTAAGCATGGGCTATGCCTTGTCGAAAAAAGTTTCTTTGGTATCCGGGATCTCCTATAATGATATGAATGCTTCCAACCAGGTGCCCGCCGCACCCGCAAATACTGCCGCATTCTTTTCCGGGGAATCGAAGAATCTGCAATCTGTAGAAGCTAGCGTTTCCGGTATTGATATTCCACTTGGAATTAAGTACAACCTCAGCAAGAAGATTTATGCCAATGTTGGCGTATCTGCTTTCGCGGTACTGAATGAGCGTAAAAATAATACCTATATTCAGGAACGTTCCATGCAGACCGTTTCCTCAGACCCTGGTACGGCAGGTGAATTAAGGATCGTGGTCATGAACCAGAAGGTGACTGAACCGGCACCAGATGCATCCCTTGGCGATAAATATATAGGTTTCTACAACCTTTCGTTTGGTGTGAAACAGCCCTTATCAAAGAAAAACACGCTTTCACTAGAGCCATTTGTAAAGCTGCCGATGAAGGAAACCTCTGCCGACAACCTCAGGCTGATCGGCACCGGAATCAGGGTAAAATTCGATTTTTAGCGCATACAAGCCATTTAAAAGTCCAGTCTCCAAAAGGCTGGATTTTTTTTGTGTGCGCCCGGCACGGGCGCAAACTATAGGGTGAAAGTCCCGAACGCGCCTTGATAGTGGGAAGCGTTAACCTAAGGCAAGGGTGTCCTTCGCGAGGAGGAATCTGAAGGAAGCCGGCGGTAAATCTCTGGCCTGACGAACAGGAAGCGAATCAGGCAGTTGGATGTGGGTGAGTTTGCACAACAAAATAAAGCCCAAAACTATCCGAAACATCCCGCTGTATATTCGACAGGTATATGGAGAGAAAGTTTGCGTTCTTACCCGGGGAGATCTGATAAACTGCTGC
>NZ_JCAJXC010000026.1:0-65939 GCF_059278965.1 Pedobacter sp. NEAU-ZC8 | reverse complement strand
TTTTCGGGAATTTTCTGCAGCACTTCTATGACAGTATCTGCCTTTGTGCCAGCAATAATGGCGACAATAGCGCCTTTTTTACCCTTAGCAGCCTTATTTGTTAGTATTGTATAAAGTTCCCCATGAGATAACGAGGTCTCATCGATGGACAGCTGAACGCCTAAGTTCTCGGGGAAAAGCAGCCAATCTTTTGCATGCAACCTTTGGTTCCAGTCCTTGAATCCGCTTAATGACTCGCGATAATTCCGCTGAAGTGTTTTTCCTTTTACCCCATAGAAGCCACCTACAGTATGGACCGAATTAGGGCTGGTATCGACTGATTTCTTTTAAAAAAGCCGCGAATCCCTCTGTTATTCGCGTGCCTTCTGCAACAATATTCCAATCCCGGTAAGCCACTTTGTTTGTGCTGGTATTGAGCCAGCGACGACGTTTGATATGGAGGAACACCTTGTGCCCGCGGATCGGGAAGTCCTGCACGGTAATGGTTGGAAAAAAGCCTTTGGAAAGCAGCTTTTCTCCTTCTGGCACATTTGGAGTAATATTAACCTCTTGCAAATCCAAATGAAATATATCTTCTTCTTTGCGCACTTCTTTGAGTTCGAAAAAGTCAAGAATGAAATCGGGAAGTAGTAAGCTTATTAAGGTGTGGTATCCGTCCTGCATGAAGTAAGAAATCTAAAACACCAAAGCTAAAAATATATGATCTGCTCCACAACTTTTTGACTTGATCCCTTATCCTTGTTGCCATGGAAGACGAGCATCCGAGCCAGGAAGAGATTGCCCAGCTTAGGCGGTCTAAACTCCTTTTAATTGAGCGATCTGCCAGGATTATTGTGGACATCTATTCGAAATACGGGTTTTATCCCGATCTATAAACTATCCTGTTCTTGATGTAAGCAGTCGATCTCCGACTTTCAATCCGGTATCTGCATTACTTATTAAGTTTTTCCGTGCAAGCACTGTAATTCTGCTGCTGTAAGCACAACCCATTAAATAATGTTGCTCAGGACAGCCCTCAAAAATCAAGGCAATAAAAAAGCCTTAGATTTCTCTAAGGCTTTCCGTGCACTCGAAGGGAGTCGAACCCCTAACCTCCTGATCCGTAGTCAGGTGCTCTATCCAATTAAGCTACGAATGCATTTCCGTGTGATTGGATTGCAAAAGTAGTACTTCACTTGATATTTCCCAACTTTTTTTGAAATAATTTAATAATTATTCCAGCGCCAATCCTGCATTAGGCGCCTAAAACCTGCTTAATTGCTTCGAAATCAGGCAGGTCTCCAGCATTTTCAAGAACCTCTGCATAGCTGATTTTTCCGGCCTCATCGATCACAAACGCTGCTCTTTTCGATACACCTTTTAGATTAAATACGAATTCGTCGTAAAAAGCACCATAAGTTTGGGACACCTCTTTGTTGAAATCTGATAATAAAGGAAACTGATAGGATTGATCTTCTTTAAACTTTGCCAGGGTAAATGGAGAATCTACCGAAATGCCGAGAACAGCAGCATTGATGCCTTCATAATACCCAAAGCTATCGCGCATCGTACAAAGTTGGGTGGTACATGTTCCGGTAAACGCCATTGGGAAAAACTGAATCACCACTTTACGTCCTGCGAAATCTTTTAAGGATACTTCTTTAAGGTCTGAACTGAATAGTTTGAAATCTGGGGCTTGATCGCCTACCTGTAATGCCATAAATTAATATAAGTTTAATCGTGAAATGTAAATATATCGGCTTATCGTGAAGCATTAGCCATTTGCTGCTCTAATATTTCGATACCCTCTTCAAAGCTGTGCGGTTGATAGTTTAGATCCCGTATAGCCTTGTCCAGGATAAACCCGGTTCGCTTTGGCCTTGCAGCCGACTGGTTTAAAGTTGAAGAGCTAACTTCAGTGATCAAATTTTTATCTAAATTGAAATAGTCCGCTACCCTGGCCACCAGTTCCGACACACTCATCATATCCTTCCCGGAAATATGGTAGATTCCGGTTACTTCCTTTTCAACCGCGGCCAGGCATGCCCAGGCGAGGTCTTCGGCAAGTGTCGGCATACGCCATTGATCATTGACCACGTTCAGCGGTACAGCCTTTTCGAGCGCATTTTTGGCCCAAAGCACAATATTGCTCCTGCTCATGTCTTTGACAATACCGTAAACAAGAATGGTCCGGATGATGGACCAGCGACAATGGGAATTCTTAACCAGTTCCTCGGCTTCCACTTTCGTCTGCCCGTAGTAACTCAGTGGATTAGGTTCAGCAGATTCTTCATAGGGTCCTTGTTCACCGTCGAAAACGAAATCAGTGGATAAATGGATAAGTTGTATGTTCATGGTTTCACATACGGCGACCAGGGTTTTCACAGCCTCCACGTTCAGTGCATGCGCAAGTTTTTTTTCCACCTGACAGGTATCAACGTTCGTCATAGCTGCTGTATGGATGATGGCGTCGGGCTTGTATTGTGCTACAACGTTCCGTACCTGTCCGGGATCAAGAATATCCATTTCGGCATACACATAACCCTCTTTGATCGGGTAACGATTTGAACCCTTTGAGGTTGCAATTAAATGATACTGCTTGTTTAACAATATATTTTCGGTAATTTTCTGTCCCAGTAGTCCATTGCTCCCGGTCACTAATACGGTTTTCATACAAGCGAATTTATTACTAAAATCTTGTGGAAAATCATTTTATTTATATATAGAATTTTAAGAGAAAAAACTTAACTTTGCGGACTGAATTGAGGACCATAAATCCGGACTTTAACAATTTGATATTTATAAATTTACCCAAAACAATATATGCCTAACATTGGAAAAATAGCGCAGATTATAGGACCGGTAGTTGACGTGAGTTTTGCTGACGATGCTCATTTACCTCAGATTTTCTCTGCATTAGAGATTGAAAAAGAAAACGGACAGAAGATCATTTTAGAAGTTCAACAACACTTAGGTGAAGATCGCGTTCGTGCAATTGCCATGGACTCTACAGATGGTTTAGTTCGTGGAATGAAAGCATTAGATACTGGTGCGCCTATTAAAATGCCTGTTGGTGATCAAATCAAAGGTCGTTTATTCAATGTTGTTGGTGAAGCCATCGATGGTATCAATGCAATTGATAAAACTGCCGGCAAGCCAATTCACAGTGCTCCTCCCCGTTTTGATGAGCTTTCTACCGAAACAGAAGTTCTTTTCACCGGTATTAAAGTAATCGACCTTTTAGAGCCTTATGCAAAAGGTGGTAAAATCGGATTATTCGGTGGTGCGGGTGTAGGTAAAACCGTTCTTATCATGGAATTGGTAAACAACATCGCTAAAGCTTATGCAGGTCTTTCTGTATTTGCCGGTGTAGGTGAGCGTACTCGTGAAGGTAATGACCTTTTACGTGAGTTTATCGAATCTGGTGTAATCAACTATGGTGATGAGTTCCTTCATTCCATGGAAAAAGGTGGCTGGGATTTGAGCAAGGTAGATGTAGAGAAATTAAAAGAATCTAAAGCAACCCTGGTATTCGGTCAGATGAACGAGCCTCCTGGTGCACGTGCACGTGTGGCATTATCTGGTCTTACTGTAGCGGAATACTTCCGTGACGGTGAAGGTGAAGGCGCTGGAAAAGATATCCTTTTCTTCGTTGATAACATCTTCCGTTTCACGCAGGCTGGTTCTGAGGTATCGGCACTTTTAGGTCGTATGCCTTCAGCGGTAGGTTACCAACCAACCCTTGCTACCGAGATGGGTTTAATGCAAGAGCGTATTACTTCAACCAAACGTGGTTCAATTACTTCAGTACAGGCCGTTTACGTTCCTGCGGATGATTTAACTGACCCGGCTCCGGCGACTACGTTTGCCCACTTAGATGCAACAACAGTACTTTCACGTAAAATTTCTGAGCTAGGTATCTACCCTGCTGTGGATCCATTGGATTCTACTTCAAGGATCTTATCTCCGGCAGTATTAGGTGATGAGCACTATAACACCGCTCAACGTGTAAAAGAAATTCTTCAACGTTATAAAGAGCTTCAGGATATTATCGCCATCCTTGGTATGGACGAGCTTTCTGAAGAGGATAAATTGGTTGTTCACCGTGCACGTCGTGTTCAGCGTTTCCTTTCTCAGCCTTTCCACGTAGCGGAACAGTTTACTGGTCTTAAAGGTGTATTGGTAGACATTAAAGACACCATCAAAGCATTCAACATGATTATGGACGGTGAAGTTGATGAGTATCCAGAAGCTGCTTTCAACTTAGTTGGTAATATTGATGATGCTATCGAAAAAGGTAAGAAAATCCTTGCCGAAGCAAACGCATAATTATGACATTAGAAATATTAACCCCAGATAAAAAAGTTTTTGAAGGAGAAGTAACTGCGGTTACTGTACCGGGAACAATGGGTTCTTTTCAGATCCTGAGAGACCATGCCCCTATCATCTCAACTTTAGAAGATGGTCCGGTTATCATTAAAAACAAAACAGATGAACAAACCTTTAACATCAAAGGTGGCGTTGTAGAAGTTTTGAAAAATAAAATTGTGGTGCTTGCAGAAGGCGTTGCCCTTTAAATAACCCATAACGATTTAAAAATCCCCCGAAGAAGTTCGGGGGATTTTTTTTGCACTGTCTTTACTGGAATCTGCAGGCAGCAAATGCCAGACCTAAAGCCACGAAAGTTGTACAGGTTTATACGCGAAATTTCTACCTGATTTTGACACATTTTCTTAGACTTACCAGCATTTCACGCAGAATTTCACATTTTTTATAATGCAAGCATAGTATGCAGACCGAATACCGAAAACACTTTTGGTATACTCACACTAGCGATTTGTATCATAAAACCATTTTATACCAATTTTTATTTCGATTGTCTATGAATTATACGTTATAAATTTTTTTTCAATTTATTTTCATTTGCTATTGCCGTTGCGTTCTTCATAATCTAAATTGTATTTCAAGAAACAAGAGATAATAAAAAGACATGAATACCGCAATTCTTAACAACGTCAACAACCTGATTAACAATATCCTTCTGCTGATTATTCAGAAGACCAAGGCGCTGTAAACGAGAATTTAAACCAGAATATTTACAAGCGCCCCAGCAAAGAGGCGCTTTTTTAATAACCAGCTTTTTGAAATCCCAACCTAGACCATGCAATACTATAATTCATCTACCCAGCTTTACTTAAACGGCGAGTTTGTTCCCGCAAAGGATGCCAGTACTGACCTTTACAGTCAGTCACTACATTATGGTTATGCCGTATTCGAAGGAATCCGGGCATATAACACCCATAATGGCACCAGGATTTTCAAAGCCAAACGTCATTATGAACGTTTAAAACGTTCGTGTGAATTGGTACATATTCCATTTGAATGGAATGTAGACGACCTGGTACGACAAACGTATAAGTTGCTGGAGTTGAACAACCTAAAGGACGCGTACATCCGTCCTTTAGTGTATTGCAGCCCCAACATGACACTTTCTGAACCGGCAAGCGTAAACATCATGATCTGTGCCTGGGAATGGGGAGCCTACCTTGGCGATAAGCAGGTACGGGTGTGCATTTCATCCTATCAGCGCCCAAATCCGAAGTCTACTCCTATGGAAGCGAAAGTAAGCGGTCATTACGTAAACTCCATCCTTGCAACCACAGAAGCTAAGGGGCGTGGTTACGATGAGGCGGTATTATTAGATCAAAATGAGTTTGTAGCAGAAGCACCGGGGGCCAATATTTTCATCGAAAAATCAGGTAAACTTTACACCCCTTCTTTAGGGCATATCCTTCCTGGAATTACCCGTGAAACGGTGCTTCAATTATGTAAAAGCCTTGATATCGAATGTATCGAAACGCAGATCACCGCCAGAGAACTGAAACAGGCAGACAGTGCGTTTCTATGTGGTACCGCAGCAGAAATCATCGGCATGAAATCCATTGATGAGACCACCTTCCCACTTAAATGGTCAGACAGCCTGGGTTCAACCCTACAGCGCACCTACAAATGCCTGGTATTAGAGAAACAGAACTACGAAGTTTTTATATAAGCGATTATTCCGAACCACAACATGTCAGATACTTTAGAATTAAACAGATACAGTAAAACTTTTACACAGGATCCAACCCAGGCTGGTGCACAGGCCATGCTTTATGGGATAGGCCTTACTACTGCAGATATGCAGAAAGCACAGGTGGGCATAGCTAGTATGGGCTATGATGGCAACACCTGCAACATGCACCTGAACGACTTAGCCAAGTTGGTGAAAGAGGGTGTATGGAAGAATGATATGGTAGGCTTAACCTTCAACACCATTGGCGTGAGTGATGGAATGTCTAATGGGACCGACGGAATGCGATATTCCTTGATTTCCAGGGACGTTATCGCCGACTCTATAGAAACCATTTGCGGCGGACAATATTATGATGCGGTGATCGCATTACCGGGCTGCGATAAAAATATGCCGGGATCCATTATGGCAATGGGTCGTTTAAACCGCCCATCCATCATGGTTTACGGTGGAAGTATCCACTCGGGTAACTACAAAGGGAAATCATTGAACATGGTTTCTGCCTTTGAAGCGCTTGGTGAGAAGATTGCCGGCAAAATTTCAGAAGAAGATTATCAGGGCATCATCAGACATACCTGTCCGGGTGCAGGTGCATGCGGTGGTATGTACACCGCAAATACCATGGCTTCAGCAATTGAGGCATTGGGCATGAGCTTGCCTTACAGCTCCTCCTACCCTGCCCTTAGCGAGGAGAAAAAAGCAGAATGCTTAAGCGCGGGTGAAGCGATCAAAGTATTGCTCGAAAAGAACATTCTGCCCTCTCATATCATGACCGAAAAAGCATTTCACAATGCGATAGTAACGGTAATGGTTCTTGGCGGAAGTACCAATGCGGTTCTGCACCTGATTGCCATGGCGAAGTCCGTGGGTCTGAACCTGGAGCTTAAAGATTTCCAGCACATCAGCGACAATACCCCGGTATTGGCAGACTTGAAGCCAAGCGGTCAGTACCTGATGGAAGATGTACATACGATTGGCGGTATACCAGCAGTATTGAAGTATTTGTTGAAAGTTGGGTTGATCCACGGCGATTGTCTGACCGTAACTGGCAAAACCTTAGCTGAAAACGTAGCTGACGCTGTTGACCTGGATTTTGAAAAGCAGAAGGTGATCCTACCGATAGAAAACCCAATTAAAGCAACAGGCCATTTGCAAATGCTTTATGGTAACCTAGCACAACTCGGTGCTGTTGCTAAGATCAGTGGTAAAGAAGGGGAAAGATTTGAGGGCCCTGCAAGGGTATTTGATGGGGAGAAACAGCTGATTGAAGGTATCTCCAGCGGCAGAGTTCATCAGGGTGATGTGGTGGTGATCCGTCAGGTTGGTCCGAAGGGCGCACCTGGAATGCCAGAAATGCTTAAACCAACCTCTGCCATCATCGGTGCGGGCTTGGGTAAGTCGGTGGCGCTGATAACCGATGGCCGCTTCTCTGGTGGGACCCACGGGTTTGTGGTGGGACACATCACGCCAGAAGCCTGGTCAGGTGGCAACATCGGACTTGTACAAGACAATGACATCATCCGGATTGATGCGGTGAATAACACCATCGACGTCCTGATCTCCGATGAAGAACTTGCGGCGCGCCGCGCAAACTGGAAGCAGTTACCACCACCAGTAAAAGGCGGTGTACTTTATAAATATTTGAAACAGGTAAGCAATGCCAGTGAAGGCTGCGTTACCGACGCCTATACCGATTAATCTGCACATAATACCTTAGAAAATGGAATTATCAATTGAAGAAACAATCAGACCGGCAGTGCCGAAAGAACTTAAGACAGTTAGCGGCTCTGTGGCATTATTGGAGGGATTAATTACCGAAGGAACCGAAGTGGTCTTTGGTTACCCAGGTGGTGCAATCATGCCAATTTATGACGCCTTGTATGACTTCAAAGAGCGACTTCAGCATATCCTGGTGCGTCATGAGCAGGGTGCAACACATGCGGCGCAAGGCTTTGCAAGAACATCTGGGAAAGTTGGCGTGGTGTTCGCCACGAGCGGCCCGGGCGCAACCAACCTGGTCACTGGCCTCGCTGATGCACAAATTGATAGTACCCCATTGGTGTGTATTACGGGTCAGGTATTCAGTCACCTTCTTGGCACCGATGCCTTCCAGGAAACAGATGTGATCAATATTACCACACCGGTAACCAAATGGAATTATCAGGTAACTGATGCCAATGAGATCCCTGCTGTATTGGCAAAAGCCTTTTACATTGCTAAAAGCGGTCGCCCAGGTCCGGTACTGATTGACATCACCAAGGATGCGCAGATCCAAAAGATCGCTTACGAAGGTTATACGCCTTGTAATCACATCCGCAGCTATCGTCCAAAGCCGAATATCCGTGTGGAATATATTGAGCAGGCGGCAGCGATGATCAATGCAGCGAAGAAACCTTTTATCCTTTTCGGGCAAGGTGTGCTACTCGGTAGCGCAGAAAAAGAATTCCAGGCCTTTGTAGAGAAAAGTGGTATTCCTGCAGCATGGACCATTTTAGGTGCCGGCGCTATCCCTTCAGATCACCCGCAAAATGTTGGTATGCTTGGTATGCACGGAAATTATGGTCCTAACGTACAGACCAACTCCTGCGACCTGCTCATTGCTATAGGAATGCGCTTTGATGACCGCGTAACTGGCAGGTTAGATAAATACGCTACCCAAGCTAAGGTAGTTCACCTGGACATTGATCCGGCAGAGATCGATAAGAACGTGAAAGCAGATGTTCCGGTTTGGGGTGATTGTAAAGACACGCTTCCACTGTTGACAGCGCTTATCGAAGAACGTACACACACGGATTGGCTTGCTGAGTTTAAAGTTTTTGACAAGATTGAACGGGAAGAGCTGATCCAAAAAGAGCTTGAGCCAGAAAGCGGCGAATTGACCATGGGCGAAGTGATCCATCAGTTAAATCAGCTTACCAAAGGTGAAGCCATCATTGTAAGTGATGTAGGTCAGCACCAGATGGTTGCCTGCCGTTATGCTAAACTGAACCATACCCGCAGCAACGTTACCAGTGGTGGATTGGGTACCATGGGCTTTGGTCTTCCAGCAGCGATTGGTGCTAAATTCGGCAGACCAGATCGCACGGTAGTCGCTGTAATTGGCGACGGCGGTTTCCAGATGACCCTGCAGGAGCTTGGAACCATCATGCAAAGCGGTGTGGACGTCAAGATTATGATTTTAAACAATCAGTTCCTGGGCATGGTGCGCCAATGGCAGCAACTGTTCAACGAAAAGCGATACTCTTTTGTAGACATCACCAGTCCTGACTTTATCAAGCTTGCAGAATCCTATTATATCCCTGGGAAGAAAGTTACTGCACGCGAGGAGTTGATCCCGGCACTAACACAGATGCTTGAGCATCAAGGATCCTTCGTGCTGGAAGTGATGGTTGAAAAAGAACTTAATGTATTTCCGATGGTACCGCAAGGTTGCAGCGTAAGTGAAATCAGACTTAAATAAATGGACATGAAAGACGCAGAATTCATAGATAAAAAGCAGGAATACACCATCTCGGTTTATACAGAGAACCAGGTGGGTTTGTTAAACCGCATTGCGATAATCTTCTCCAGAAGAAAGATCAACATCGAAAGTTTGAATGTATCGCCTTCGGAGATCCAGCATATTCACCGCTTTAACATTGTTGTTAACGAAACACCGGATACGGTTCGCAAAGTTGCCAGACAGATTGAAAAGCAGGTTGAGGTATTGAAGGTATATTTCAATACCAACGACGACATCATCTGGCAGGAAATGGCCCTGTATAAAGTACCGACGGATGTGATTGCCGAGAAAGTGTACGTAGAACGCTTGCTCCGCGAAAATGGGGCAAGAGCGGTCGTGATCCGGAAAGACTACACGGTGTTCGAAACTACCGGCCATCGTGAAGAAACCGACAAACTCATTGAAGTACTTCAACCTTATGGCCTGATTGAATTTGTTCGAAGTGCCAGAGTAGCGATCATCAAAAACAGCCAGGGCTTCAACAAGAAACTCCGGGAGTTTGAACGTGAGGAGCCTGGGCAGGATGTTGTGGAACTCGAACACTCCGACACCAAGAAAGATGTGTTCACCATGTAGTGCTAATCTTTAAATAACTAAACAGACTAAAACATAGATTAACCAAAACTTATAAAACCAAAATTATGGCAGTATTAAATTTCGGCGGTAAAGACGAAAATGTAGTAACACGTGATGAATTTCCATTGGAAAGAGCACAGGAGGTCCTGAAAAATGAAACCGTAGCGATTATCGGTTATGGCGTACAAGGTCCAGGACAGGCGCTTAATCAAAAAGACAATGGCATCAATGTTATTGTTGGCCAACGTAAAGAATCAAAAACCTGGGATAAGGCCATTGCCGACGGATTTGTTCCCGGAGAAACCCTGTTTGAAATTGAAGAAGCGCTGGAGCGTGGAACCATCATTTGCTACCTGTTGAGTGACGCCGCTCAAATTGAACTATGGCCTACGGTTAAAAAACACCTTACACCAGGTAAAGCATTGTACTTCTCGCACGGCTTTGGAATTACCTTCAATGAGCAAACGGGCATTGTACCACCTGCAGACGTTGATGTGTTCCTTGTAGCACCAAAAGGCTCTGGTACTTCCCTACGCCGAATGTTCTTACAGGGTCGTGGACTGAACTCAAGTTATGCCATTTTCCAGGATGCAACGGGCAAAGCTTATGAAAGAGTGGTTGCCTTAGGTATCGCTGTAGGTAGCGGTTACCTGTTTGAAACGGATTTCAAGAAAGAGGTATATAGCGATTTAACTGGTGAACGCGGAACCTTGATGGGTTGTATCCAGGGCATCTTCGCAGCACAATATGATGTATTACGTGCCAACGGCCACTCTCCTTCTGAAGCTTTCAACGAGACCGTTGAGGAGCTTACCCAAAGCTTAATGCCGTTGGTAGCAGAAAATGGCATGGACTGGATGTATGCAAACTGTTCCACTACCGCACAACGTGGTGCCTTGGACTGGTGGAAGAAGTTCCGCGATGCAACAAAACCCGTATTTGAAGAGCTATATGCAAGCGTTGCTTCCGGTCAGGAATCACAAAGATCTATTGACAGTAACAGTCAGCCGGACTACCGTGAAAAGTTAAACGCTGAACTGGCAGAATTAAGGGACAGTGAATTATGGCAGGCAGGTAAAACTGTGCGCAGTTTACGTCCTGAAAATCAACCAGCAGAGAAAGAATTAGAAGCATAAAAATAAACCCACATGGGAAAGACTTTAGTAGAAAAAATCTGGGATGCTCACGTCGTTAAACGCGACGCGGGCTTTCCTGATATTTTGTATATCGATACGCATTTTATACATGAGGTAACCAGTCCTCAGGCATTTGACGGGCTTCGTAAAAGAGGCTTGCCTGTATTTCGCCCTGCACAAACCATTGCAACGGCAGATCATAATGTGCCCACATTGAACCAGCATCTGCCGATTCAGGAGACCCTGTCACGTTATCAGGTAGATATGCTGACCAAGAACTGCGCGGAATTTGGCGTAGAACTTTACGGCTTAGGACACCCTTACCAGGGTATAGTGCATGTAATCGGGCCAGAGCTGGGTATTACCCTACCAGGTTCTACCATTGTTTGTGGCGATAGTCATACTTCCACGCACGGAGCCTTCGGTGCCATTGCATTTGGTATTGGTACTTCTCAGGTGGAGCAGGTATTGGCAACACAATGTTTATTACAACAACCTCCGAAAACCATGCGCATTACCGTAGATGGTGAGCTCGGCACGGGCGTTAGTGCAAAGGACATTATCTTGTACATCATCGCGAAGATCTCAGCGGCTGGAGGAACAGGCTATTTTATCGAATATGCCGGTTCCACGATCCGTAGCTTGAGCATGGAAGCCAGGATGACCATCTGCAACATGAGCATTGAAATGGGTGCCAGAGGCGGACTGATCGCACCTGACGACATTACCTTCGACTATGTTAATGGTCGTGAGTTTGCGCCTAAAGGTGCTGCATGGGACAAAGCGCTGGCCTATTGGAAAACACTTTACAGCGATGCTGATGCTGCTTTTGATGCCGAACTGCACTTTGATGCGGCTGATATTGAACCAATGATCACCTATGGTACTAACCCGGGAATGGGTGTAGGCATCAGTCAGCAGATACCTACAACAGCCAGCCAGGAGTTGTCTGAGCGTCCCTCGTATGAGAAAGCATTGAACTACATGGGCATTGGCGATGATGCTTCGCTGCTCGGGAAAGAGATTGACTACGTTTTTATTGGAAGCTGCACCAACTCCAGAATGGAGGACTTGCGCGCTGTAGCGGAATTTGTTAAAGGCCGGCAGAAAGCACCCAATGTTACCGTGTGGATTGTACCAGGCTCTAAGCAAATTGAGCAACAAGCGATTGCGGAAGGGCTAGACAAAGTGTTTGAAGCCGCTGGTTTCCAACTGCGTGAACCGGGATGCAGTGCATGCCTGGGTATGAATGAAGATAAGATCCCTGCAGGAAAATACTGCGTGTCTACATCGAACCGGAACTTCGAAGGCCGTCAGGGCCCGAATTCCAGAACCTTCCTGGCAAGCCCGCTGACTGCCGCAGCAGCTGCAATCACCGGTCGCATTACCGATGTACGTTCCATGCTTACCGAAAATATTTACGCCTAAGATGAAGAAATTTACAACTTTAACTTCCTCGGTGGTGCCACTTCCAATGGAGAACGTGGATACCGACCAGATCATACCAGCGAGATTTTTGAAAGCCACGACCCGTGAGGGTTTTGGTGAGAACCTGTTCTGCGACTGGCGTTACGATGCTTCCAGAAATCCGCGCCCGGAATTCGTACTGAACAATCCAGCCTATAGCGGTAAGGTGCTGGTAGCAGGCAAAAACTTCGGCTGTGGAAGCAGCAGGGAGCATGCCGCCTGGGCGCTGCAGGACTATGGATTTGATGTGGTGATCAGCAGTTTCTTTGCGGATATCTTTAAAGGCAATGCCTTGAATAATGGCTTGTTGCCAATACAACTTTCAGATGGCTTTGTACAGCGCATCTTTCTTGCTGTGGAAACCGACCCTCAAGCTAAAGTTACGGTAGACTTGGAAGCCCAAACTGTGACCATTGAAACCACCAAGGAGTACGAGGATTTCGAAATAAACCCCTATAAAAAGTCTTGCCTGATTAATGGCTATGATGACATTGATTTCATTTTAAATCAGCGTCAGGCAATAGAACATTTTGAACACCAGAAAGCCGTCGTCTAATGGAAGTATTTGTCGGGATTGAGCATGTAAACTTAAAGATCAGAAACCGGGTTATCCTGGCTGATCTGTCCTGGCAAATTGCTAAAGGAGAGCAATGGCTCTTAAATGGCGCAAGTGGAAGTGGCAAAACCATGCTGGCAAAAGCCATCGCTGGTCTTGGACGAATGAGCGGACAAATTAAGGTTCATTATGACGCCGGCTCTACCCTGCCCGCCTCCACATTGTACGTTCCACAATGGTTCCAGTTCAAGGATAAACAAGGCAGTTCCAGTTTTTACTTTCAACAGCGCTTCAATAGTGCTGATGCGGAAAATACCGTTACCGTTTGGGAGAGCCTGCTTGAATATGCAACAAGGATACATCGTTCTGAGGCGAAAGCACAGCTGCTTTTAGAGACCTTTGGCCTTTGGAGCAGAAAAGATGCACCGATCATTCAACTTTCCAGCGGTGAACACAAAAAATTGCAGCTGATCAAAGCATTACTCTACCGCCCACAATTCATGATATTGGACAATCCATATACCGGATTGGATGTGCAGACCAGAACCTGCCTGAACAAACAGCTAGAACTTGCCTGTGCTGGAGGTATGCAGTTGTTAATTGTAAGTAATGATGCAGCCAAACCTGGATGCATCAACCGCTTTGCTTCGCTCCTGGATGGTAAACTGGTGACCAGTAACGAACCCATAGCGGTAAAGCAGCAGACGAACCTTGACTATCAGCTTCCTCACTTCCTGCAGCAAGCTCCAGTTTTAGCGGTAGAGGAACTCGTTTCTATGAGAAACGTGAACATCCGCTATGGCGAAAAACAGATTCTGAAAGATTTGAACTGGCGTGTCAAGGCAGGTGAAAAGTGGCTTTTGAAGGGCCATAATGGCTCGGGCAAGTCGACCCTGATCAGCCTGCTAACCGGAGATAACCCTCAGGCTTACGGACAGGAAATACAGCTGTTCGGCCGAAAGCGCGGTACTGGTGAAAGCATCTGGGACATCAAAAGGCAAATTGGTTTTATCTCGCCTGAACTGCAATGGTATTTTGAACCAGGTTCTACCGTTTTTCAGGCGGTTGCTTCCGGATTGTTCGACACCAGCGGATTGTTCAGGAAACTGAGTCTGCAGCAAGAAGAAAAAACGAATGAACTACTGAAGCTATTTGGTTTGCACACCGAAGCAAATGATCTACTAACACAGCTTCCGCTAGGCAAGCAGCGCCTGGCACTTTTAGCCCGTGCGATCATTAAAAACCCACCATTGCTCATATTGGACGAGCCTTGTCAGGGCTTGGATGAAGCCCAAACAAGTATGTTCAATCAGCTTGTGGAATTATTATGTAACACGAATCGCAGCCTGATCTATGTGAATCATTTTGAGCATGCCTTGCCTGATTTTCTTAGTCATGAGCTGATGCTTGAACAAGGTATTGCAATTCGTAATAAACCCATTTTAGAAAAAGAATACACATGAAAAAAAATATATTGGTCATACCTGGAGATGGGATTGGTCCTGAGGTTACCACTTGGGGCAAAGCAGTTTTAGAAAAGATCGCTGAAGTGTATGGCCATGAATTCAGTTTCCAGGAAGCTTTGATGGGCCATGTTGCCATTGAAGCGACTGGCAATCCACTTCCTGACGAGACACTACAAAAAGCACAACAGAGCGACGCCATTTTATTTGGCGCTGTTGGGCATGCGAAATATGACAACGATCCTTCGGCGAAAGTTCGCCCGGAGCAAGGCCTGCTGAAGATTAGAAAAGAACTGGGGCTCTATGCCAACCTGAGGCCAATCTTACTTTTTGACGAACTACTGGATGCTTCGAGCATCAAGCCAAGCATCTTAAAAGGCACAGATATCCTGTTCTTCAGGGAACTCACCGGCGACGTTTACTTCGGAGAGAAAAAGCGTTCTGAAGATGGCCATACCGCATCTGACCTGATGGTATATCAGCGCTATGAAATTGAACGTATTGCCCACAAAGCGTTTGAAGCTGCAATGACCCGCAGCAAGCGATTGTGTTCTGTGGATAAGGCCAATGTACTTGAGAGCTCCAGACTGTGGCGGGAAACGGTACAGCAGGTAAGCAAAGCGTATCCTGAGGTAGAAACCGAACACATGTTTATCGACAATGCGGCCATGCAGCTGATTAAAGATCCAAAGCGTTTTGATGTTGTGCTTACCGCCAATCTTTTTGGCGACATCCTTACCGATGAAGCTTCGCAGATCGCAGGCTCGATGGGTATGCTGGCTTCGGCTTCCGTTGGCGATGGTACCGGATTTTTCGAGCCGATCCACGGTTCTGCACATGACATTGCAGGTAAGGATCTGGCGAATCCACTGGCCTCCATCCTTTCGGTGGCATTGATGCTCGACATCTCCTTCGGACTTAAATCCGAATCCAAGCTCATCATAGATGTGGTAAAGCAGGTGCTTGCCGATGGTTTCAGAACCAATGACATCGCCGATGGCAGCACCAACCCTTATAAGGTGCTCGGTACAAAGGATATGGGCAAACTAATTTTAAAATTCATCGATCAACACTCACTTTCTTAATCACATCATTTTATGTTACACGATCCGAACAGAGTATACGTTTTTGACACCACCCTTAGAGATGGAGAACAGGTTCCAGGCTGTCAGCTTGCGACCGCAGAAAAGGTAGAAATTGCGAAAGCACTGGAAGCGCTGGGCGTTGATGTGATTGAGGCGGGATTCCCGATCTCCAGTCCGGGCGACTTCCAGAGTGTTGTTGAACTATCAAAGGCCGTATCCGAGCCCATCATCTGTGCACTCACCCGCGCAAATAAGAAGGATATCGACGCGGCAGTTGCTTCGCTTCAATATGCTAAACGGCCAAGGATCCATACCGGCATCGGCTCTTCCGACATGCACATCAAGTATAAATTCAACAGCACCCGTGAGGAGATCCTGGAGCGTGCCGTGGAAGCAGTTAAATACGCGAAAGGTTTTGTGGAAGATATTGAGTTCTATGCAGAAGATGCCGGCCGTGCAGATAATGAGTACCTGGCCCGAATGGTTGAAGCCGTCATTGCTGCAGGTGCAACCGTGGTGAATATTCCGGATACGAATGGCTACTGCCTTCCGGATCAGTATGGCGCGAAGATCAAGTATCTGAAAGAACATGTGTCTAATATTGATCAGGCGATCATTTCCGTGCATTGCCACAATGACCTTGGACTTGCGACTGCAAATACCCTTGCAGGTATCGTGAACGGTGCAAGGCAGGTAGAATGTACGATCAATGGTATCGGCGAACGTGCAGGAAATACCGCTCTGGAGGAGGTGACCATGATCCTGAAAACACACCATGCGCTTAACCTCCATACGAACATCAACAGCAAACATTTTTCGGAGATCAGCAATATGGTGAGCCGCATGATGCGCATGCCGGTACAACCTAATAAAGCGATTATCGGCCAGAATGCTTTTGCACACAGCTCGGGTATTCACCAGGACGGATTTTTGAAACACCGGGAGAACTATGAGATCATTAACCCTGAGGATGTAGGCATCGATAAATCCGATATCATCCTAACGGCAAGAAGCGGTCGCCATGCCTTGAAGCACCACCTGGAGCGTTTGGGTTATGAAATCGAACGCATCAATCTGGATCAGGTTTATGAGACTTTCCTTACGATGGCCGATGAGAAAAAGCATATCAGCGATGATGACTTACTGCTCTTGATGAGTGATGGGAAAGAAGACCCGTTTAAAAATGGTTACAAGTTGAAATTGCTACAGGTGCTGTGTGGAGACCCTTTAAGTCCAACTGCGACGGTGAAGTTAGAATACGAAGGTCAGGAACATGAAGCACTTGCCCGTGGCAATGGCCCGGTGAATGCCACCATCAAAGCTATAGAAAGCATCATCGGCAAAGCTGTAGAGTTGAAAGAGTTTAATATACAGGCGATGCACGGCGGCAGTGACGACGTGAGTAAAGTAAACATGCGTATTTCATACAACGGCAAGTCTTACCTGGGCTACGGTTTCAACACCGATATCGTGCAGGCATCGGCAAATGCTTACCTGGATGCCGTAAATAAATTCCTATAATTATGAACAAGACCAAAAACATAGCACTGGATTTCCAGGCTGCCGCAGCCAGGATACATGGCACCGTACGCCGTACACCATTGGAATATAATGCCGGACTATCGCTTAAATATCAGGCTGAGGTCTACCTGAAGAGAGAAGATTTACAAATTGTGCGCTCCTACAAGTTGCGGGGCGCATTTAACATGATATCAACACTTGCGGATGATCAACGTTCAAGGGGGGTTGTTTGCGCCAGCGCCGGCAACCACGCCCAGGGCGTTGCCTATTCCTGTAAGAAGCTGAACATCAAAGGGGTGATCTTTATGCCAGAGATTACCCCTAAGCAAAAGGTAAAACAAACGGAGATGTTCGGCGGTGACCACATCGAGATCGTACTCGTTGGTGATACCTTCGATGATTGTATGCGCGAAGCTTTGGTTTATACCCAAAGTCATGGCATGACCTTCATCCCTCCTTTTGATAATCCGAAGATCATTGAAGGCCAGGGCACCGTTGGTGTAGAATTGTTTGAAGAACTACCGGACGTGGACTACGTGGTTATGCCGATTGGTGGCGGCGGACTCGCTTCTGGTGTAAGCAGCTACCTCAGGAACATTGCACCGGCTGTTCAGCTGATTGGCGTGGAGCCAGAAGGTGCGCCATCGATGAAACATGCACTACAGCATGGCGGGCCGGTAACCCTGGAGCAGGTAGACCGCTTTGTAGACGGCGCCTCCGTAAAACGTGTCGGAACACTAAACTATCAGTATTGCAGTGAACTCTTAAACGACATGCTGCTTGTGCCCGAAGGGAAGATCTGTACCACCATTTTAAAACTTTATAACGAAGATGCGATTGTAGTAGAACCAGCCGGAGCATTGTCGGTAGCTGCATTGGATCAGGTCGCTGCGGAGATTAAAGGGAAAAAGGTCGTTTGTATCATCAGCGGTGGGAACAACGACATCGAGCGCATGCAGGAGATTAAAGAAAAGTCCTTGCTTTACGAAGGCTTAAAACACTACTTCATTGTGCGCTTTCCACAACGCCCGGGTGCACTGAAGTTGTTTGTAAATAATGTGCTGGGCCCACACGATGACATTACCAGGTTTGAGTTTATCAAAAAGACAAACAAAGAAAGTGGACCTGCATTGGTGGGTATTGAGCTCAAAGAAAGCGGTGACTATCCCTTGCTCTTGCAACGCATGGCCGAGTTTAAGTTCGAGACCATCGAGTTGAATAAAGATCAAACCTTGTTCGAATATCTGGTATAACCAGAATTGCACAAAAATGTAATTAATAGTACCTGTTTGGGGTTTTATTTCGCTTTGCCAGGCACTTAGCTTAGCTTTGGAGCACATAAATGAAATAAAACATGCGTAAAACATTACTACTTTTCCTTTTAGCGCTAGGCTCCGGATGGATGGTCCAGGCACAGGAAATCAGTTCGCCCGACAAAAATCTAAGTTTAAAATTTGAACTAAATGCTTCGGGCACTCCTACTTATCAGCTTAAATACAAAAAGAAAGATGTTATAAAAACGAGCAAGCTTGGTATCGAAACCAAGGATGTACCCTCGTTTTTAACCGGCTTTACGGTTGTAAAAACGGAGCAGGCAACTGCTGACGAATCCTGGAACCCAGTTTGGGGTGAGCAGAAAACCATCCGTAATCACTACAATGAGCTTTTGGTTACCTTGAGCCAAAAGGCTGAAAAGGACCGTTTTATCAGGTTGCGTTTCCGCCTTTTTGATGATGGCCTTGGATTCAGATATGAATTCCCGGAACAGGATAATTTGAATTACTTCATCATCAAGGAAGAAAGAACCGAGTTCGCCATGGCTGGAGATCACAAAGCTTTTTGGCTTCCGGGAGATTACGACACGCAGGAATACAGCACGGTAACTTCCAAATTGTCTGAGATCAGAGGACTGATGAAATCAGCGGTTACACCAAACTCTTCCCAAACTCCATTTTCCGACACTGGTGTTCAAACACCATTGATGCTGAAAAGTAACGATGGCTTATACATCAACCTTCACGAGGCAGCATTGGTTGATTACTCAACCATGTCCTTGGAGCTGAATGATAAAACCATGGTCTTTGAATCGCACCTTACTCCTGATGCAATCGGCGACAAGGGTTACCTTCAGGCACCTGCACAAACACCATGGAGAACAGTTATTGTGAGTGATAAAGCAGGAGACATCCTGTCATCCAAGCTGGTGCTTAACTTAAACGAACCAACCAAATACAAAGATGTTTCCTGGATTAAACCGGTAAAATACGTTGGTGTATGGTGGGAAATGATTACCGGAAAAAGCAGCTGGGCTTATACAGATGAGAAGATCCAATTTGGCGTGACTGATTACAAAAAAACCAAACCCAATGGTAAACATGGCGCAAACACCGCTCATGTAAAAGAATATATCGACTTCGCTTCGAAGCATGGATTTGATGCAGTACTCGTTGAGGGCTGGAATGAAGGCTGGGAAGACTGGTTTGGAAAAACCAAGGACTATGTTTTTGATTTTGTAACGCCTTATCCGGATTTCGATGTGAAAGAACTTCAGCGTTATGCTGCTGAGAAAGGTGTAAAAATGATGATGCACCATGAAACCTCCGGTTCGGTTCGTAACTATGAACGTCATCTGGATACGGCATACAAGTTCATGGTTGAGCATGGCTATAACTCCGTGAAAAGTGGCTATGTAGGTAACATGATTCCCCGTGGCGAGTATCATTACGGACAGTGGCTAAACAACCATTATCTGTATGCCATCAAGAAAGCTGCGGATTACAAGATTATGGTTAACGCGCATGAAGCTGTTAGGCCAACGGGTTTAAACCGTACCTATCCAAACCTGATCGGTAACGAATCTGCCAGAGGAACCGAATACGAATCTTTCGGTGGAAACAACCCGGATCATACCACGATCCTTCCTTTCACCCGTTTGGTTGGTGGACCGATGGACTACACACCTGGAATTTTCCAGACCAAAATCAGTGCTTATAACCCGGACAACAACTCCTATGTACATACTACCTTGACTAAACAATTGGCTTTATATGTTACCATGTACAGTCCTTTGCAAATGGCGGCAGATTTCCCAGAAACCTACAACAAGTTTATGGATGCCTTCCAGTTTATAAAAGATGTTGCGGTAGATTGGGATGAGTCTTACGTTCTGGAAGCGGAACCTGGCGATTACATCACGATTGCACGTAAAGCAAAAGGAAAAGATGAATGGTATATCGGTGGTATCACCGATGAGAACGCTCGTACTTCAACAATAACCTTTAAGTACCTGCCAAAAGGAAAGAGCTTTACAGCGACCATCTACGCCGATGGCAAGGATGCGAACTATGACAAAAATCCGCAAAGCTATACCATCAAAAAAATCAAAGTTAATGCTAAGACGGTGATAAAACAGCAAATGGCACCTGGAGGTGGATTTGCGATCAGCGTAAAATAAGTTATCAGAAAGGGCCAGCAAGGCCCTTTTTTTATTGGGTAGCTTTCCGGAGCGGCAATTTAAAGCAGAAGGTAGCCCCCTGCCCTTCGATGCTGTCAACCCATATTTCCCCGCCCGCTCTTTTGATGATCTCCGCGGAGATGTACAGTCCCAGACCCAAGCCCGGGAAGGTATGTTGCATATCGCCGGTTACCCGGTAGAACTGCTCAAACACCTTGTCCAGGTTTTCTTTTGCAATGCCGATGCCGTAGTCCTTCACACAGAACTGAACGCCATCCGCTACACGCGTCGTGGAGATGTCTATCTTGCCTGTGCCGGGCGAATATTTAATTGCATTCGTAATCAGGTTGGTAATCACCTGACCAATGCGCTCTTCATCCCCGAAGACT
Source organism: Pedobacter sp. NEAU-ZC8 (assembly GCF_059278965.1). Classification (NCBI taxonomy): domain Bacteria; kingdom Pseudomonadati; phylum Bacteroidota; class Sphingobacteriia; order Sphingobacteriales; family Sphingobacteriaceae; genus Pedobacter; species Pedobacter sp. NEAU-ZC8. The sequence goes on along the minus strand of NZ_JCAJXC010000026.1, from coordinate 44,738 downwards.
TCAACTGGATCCGAGTATGTGGCCGCTAGCAGGTGGTTTTGAGTGGTCCGTTGAAGGTCTTCCACCAGTTCGGCTACGAGCGTGTTGAATTCGAAGGTTCGGTCATTGAACTGCAGGCGGCCGGAATTGATCTTAGTCACATCGAGCAAATCGCCAATAAGACTCGTTAATCGGTTTAGCTGTCCGTCCATTTTCGAGATCATCTGCGCTTCTTTCATGGAGCCGTTCTTCCGGAGCATACGCTCCAACACCTGTGTGTATGCCTTTATACTCGTTACAGGTGTCTTAAGCTCATGGCTTGCAATACCGATGAAGTTATCTTTTTGCTGCTGCAGGAACTTCTGTTCGGTGATGTCCATGCCAGCACCAATATAGCCCTCGAAAATACCCTCTCCATTATATTGCGGACGGCCGGTGGCTACGCACCAATGTATGGTGCCGTCGGTGTGGTGAATGCGATATTCGATTTCAAAAGAATCATGGGTCTGAAATATCGCCTGAAAGTGTTTTTCCAAGCGTAACAGGTCTTCTTCAACCACGGCCTTCAACCAACCCTGGCCCAACTGTGCTTCGAAAGGGATACCGGTCCAGTCTATCCAGGTCTGATTGACATAGATGATATTGCCTTCTGCATCCGACTGCCAGAGACCTGTTGGCGCAGCAGTGGTGATACTTCTTAATAGTGCTTCACTTTTTTCAAGTGCCTGCTTGGATGCATGCTCCGGGCGCAGGTCCCTGACCACCGCACCAATTGCAATAGGACTTCCCGATTCAGGATCATCAATCCGTATGCTGTTGTTGAACACTTCAAAGGATTCACCGGTGATCACGTTCCGGATCGACATCTTCCCCGACCATCGGCCGTCACGAATCACCGCCGGCATCACCTCGCGCTTCATCATCTTGTAATCTTCCGGGGTGTATAGTGCTTTCACATGGGTATTCCGCACCTGTTCATCGTTAGTGAAGCCTAATAAGGTGCGTCCCGCATCATTGATGTAGGAATGCCGTCCATTCAGGTTAAGGATCGACATCATGTCCACACTGTTGGCAACCAGTGAAAGGAGCTTTTTCTGTTCCCCTCTTGACTGCTTTTGTTCGGTAATATCAAGGGTAATACCCAATATCCTTACGGCGAGGCCGGATTCAAAATATACTTTACCTTCCACACGCACCCAACGTAAGGAGCCATCTTTACGATTGACACGGGCTTCATAATACAAGATCCCGGTCTTCAATGACTCCTCGATGGCCTTTGCCCTGCCTTCGAGGTCATTCTTATGGAACAGGGCCACATAATCCTCTCGGCTTACCGGACCTTCAAAACCATGAATTCTTGCGAAGGTATCTGATGTGACCATTTCACCGGAAATCAGGTTCAGATCGAAAGTACCCATGCCCACAGAATCTACCGCTAGGCGCGCCCGTTCTTCGGCTTCCTCTAACTTGCGTTTGGACTGCACCTGCTCCGTTATTTCCCGTGCAATTGCAATCACTCCGGATATTGATCCATCTTCTTCGCGGAAAGGCTCATACACCAAATCAATATATACATCCTCCTGCAGGCCATTGCGAACAAGTGGTACCGCAACTTCATGGCCTTTAAACGCCTGCCCGGTCCGCCTTACTTGGTCCATCTTCTCCTCGAAGCCGTGACCCTTTGCATGGGTGAGCACACTAAATACCGGGCGCCCGATTAAAAGCTCCTGAGGCATGCCATAGATTTCCGCCAGTTGTGGATTGATCATCTCTACAATATTGTCGCTGCCTTTGAAGATACCTATGCCTACCGGCGCCTGCATAAAAATAGAGTAAAGCTGCTTGCGCTGTTCTTTCAGCGCCCGAAGATTGGCTTTATCACGCCCTACAAGTTTCACCATTTCGGTAACATCCACCGGCGTATGAAGAATCAGGATTACCTCTCCGGCATCATCTAAAATCGGCGTGTTTGTGGTGGTCCAATAGCGTTCCTCAAAGCGGTCGGTTCCCGGAATAGGAAGGTCATACCGATAATTGCTGATGGTATGTGGCAGCTTGTTCTTAATGGCTTGTGAAAACGAATACGCTGAGCGTTCGACATTTGCCGAAGCAGCGTCGTCCGGATTGTCCGGAAAAGCCTCAAAGACTGGCCTGCCGATAATTAACTCACGCTTTGTATTTGTCGTATTCAGGTAAGCATTGTTGACGTCCAGAATAGTGAATATAGGTGCGTCAACACCCACCATAAGCTGCGCCGATGTACTGGAGTAGAATAAATTTTTATAAACCTGCTCTGATAATTGATCTCTCATGAAAAATTCCCGGGCAATAAACACGAACATCGCTTAAGCAAACCCGTCTTGCTAAATTATTAAAAACATTTTAAGAAACGGCTAATTGTTGCCCTTGTGCTCAAAAACGCAGTCGTGTAGCGCAATAAACCTTTTGCCTTTTGCACAGTCGTACAGTAAACATTGTTACAATGCACAATTAAAAAATATCATAACTTAGACCGTTAACCAAATTGAAGATTTAACTATGAACCAATTCAACATCAAAACCGCTTTTATCACCACTTCGTTAATGATTGCTGCCCTGGGTACTACCTTTGCACAGGAAAAAGCGAAACCTCAGGACACTGAATTCTATACCCCTGTACCAGCAACTGTTACGCCTGGTAAAACCAATACAGATGCCCCTTCAGACGCAACCATTCTGTTTGACGGTAAGGACCTCTCTCAATGGGTATCTACGAACGACCGTAGTAAACCTGCTAAATGGAAGGTATCAAATGGCAGCTTTACCGTTGTGAAAAGTGAGGGCAACATTGAAACAAAGAAGTCATTCGGCAACTACCAACTTCACCTGGAATGGCAAATTCCTGCAAATATCACAGGTGAAGGACAAGCGCGTGGAAATAGCGGACTGTTTCTGGCTTCCATCGGAAAAGGTGATGACGGCTACGAACTACAGATCCTGGATCCACACAACAACAAGACTTACACCAACGGACAGGCAGGAAGTATTTACAAACAGACTACTCCTTTGGTTAACCCAGGTAAAAAGCCAGGTGAATGGCAAACCTATGATGTAATCTGGACCGCGCCGACTTTCAATGCTGATAGCACAGTGAAAACACCAGCTAGAGTTACGGTATTTTTTAACGGCGTACTTGTACAAAACAACTTTGAACTTCAAGGTCCTACGCAGTACATCGGAAAAGCGGCATACCGTAAAGCACATGGACCATCTCCAATCAAATTACAATCACATGGAGACAAAAGTGAGCCGATCAGTTTCAGAAATATCTGGATCCGGGAACTATAAAATTGTTTATGGCTGAAGAATTGCTAGGCCTTTATAAATCCAACACCAATGAAAATCAAACTTTTACTCTTGCTATGTATTGCTTCGCTTGGCTTGGCATCTTGCAAAAAGGACACCTACATCCAGGACACCCCAAACAGGACTATTATTCTAACTATTCAGCCGAACCAGTGGGTAATCGCTAATGAAGGAAGGACCATTACGACGGATCTTGAGATTCCCGAGATTGATCAGTTTAATGTTGATGTAGAAGGTATTCTGGTATATCTGGATCATCCGGTAAATGAAAATGGCTACATCGCCTTGCCTTACACTTACAGCGGTAACAGCTATTCCTTTGAACACTTTAATGGTGGGATAGCGATCGATATTCAGCGTTCAGAATTTTCTACGCAGAACCCGGGACGGCCTACCGTTCCAATCCGGGTTAAGGTGGTACTTATTCCATCAGTTGACATCACGTAATAACATTAATCGATACTAAGAAAACGGCCAACGTTCAACAGAACCTGGTCGTTTTTTTTGTGCCCAAGATCTGTAGCCAGCTGAATGCTCCGCAGCTTAATGCCCATGGCTTCGAGCTGAAGTTCTTCATAGAACCCTTTGTAATAAACGTCTTTAACTTCAAATGTTAACGAACCTGCACCAAGCTCAACCCATTCCGGGTAAAACACCAGATGCTTACCTCCAGTATCAATATTCAACTTTAACGCCTCAGCTGCACTGAGCACATTGGCATTGCCCAACAACTTTGCTGTATAAATATGTTCAGGCGTATTGTACAATTCATGGGGTTTTCCCTGTTGTAACAGCTGACCGTCTTTAACCAACAAGAGCTTGTCGGCAAGGAAAAGTCCGTCTGCAGGATCATGGGAGACCAATATAACCGTAACTCCCGTCTCCGTGGCAATACGTTTTAAATCCGCACGCAGCTGGTTTTTCAACAATGCGTCGACCTGGCTAAATGGCTCATCCAGTAGCAGCATTCTGGTATCACTTACCAACGCTTTTGCAATGGCCACCCGCTGTTGTTCACCGCCGCTAAGCTCGGTGATCCGCTTGTCCCGGAGATGTTCAATGTGAAGGTGCTTCATCATCTCTACGGTCTTGTCATGCTTTGATCTCACGTCGGTATTAGACAGCATGGAGGCGATGTTATCATACACCTTGGCATAGATGTTCAATGAAAAATCCTGGGTAACCATCTTCATGCCCTTGTGGCCCGGAATGAGTTGTTCATCAGGGCCAAGCACCCGCCTACCATTAAAAAGGACTTCCCCCTGATCCAGGGATAGTAATCCATATATCGACTTCAGCAAGGTGGATTTACCACTGCCACTCTCGCCAATAATGGCGACGATCTCCCCTTCATCAATGTCGAAACTGATATCGCTGATACCTGAAAGCTGTTCGGTTTGATATTGTTTGGAGATGTTTCTTACGCTAAGAATGCTTGTATTCACTACACAAAGATAAGCTTTTAGCATAAAAAATCCCGCTGTAGGTTAGGCAGCGGGAGTTACAGGGTATTTGTGTGTTCTATTGTTTCTTAATTTAAGCCAAGGGTTACGCCGAACGACATGTTGCGAAGGTTTTTCTGTGCAGGACTGTCGAACATATCATTCATGTAGTATTTTGCAAAAACACCCAGACTGCCATAACCTAAGCGTACCGTACCACCGTAACGGAACGGCTGCAAGTGATAATCATCCTTTACCTTCTGCTTACCGCGCTCATCGCTGATCTGCTTGATCTTTCCATTTAACAAAAAGCCGATCTCCGGGCCAAAAACAAAGTAGAAGCGCTTGCCATTATCGTTCTCTTTGGTACGTAATTCAAAGTTCAAAGGAATATGTACGTAGCTGCTAGAAAAACGGTTTTTGTCAAAGTGGATATCCTCGTTGATATAGGTAAGGTTTTGTGGTTCATTCTGTAGTGTAATATCCTTTTTCAAACGGATCAGTGTCCAGTCGAAACCACCTGCTAGATATACCTTAAAGTTTTGGTTGAAACGGTATCCGAACTGCAGTACATCAAAGGAAACGGTACTGGTCTTACCTGGTTTATAATCCAGAAAATCATTCGTCGGCGATAAGCTAAAACTACCATCATCGATCAGCTTAGAAAAGCCCAGGTCAATCCTGGTCAAAGTGATACCGCCCATAAAGCGCCCTTTTGTTTCATCCTGGTGCCTGATGGTATCTCTGTTGCTCCGACGGCCGGGCCTTTCATCATCACCAAACTGCACGCTAAATTTGTATCGTTTCTTTCCTGTGGTGTCCTGTTGCTTCTTTTCTGTAGAATCCTGCTGTGCCTGAACATTCTGGGCAATTGCACCGGCAAGTCCGCTTACCATCAATGCAGTTAAAATAAGTCGTTTCATTTTGTGTTGGTCTATTTGTGTATTTCTTTATCTACTTCTTCTTTGGTTGATCTTTAGCGGTCCAATGTTGATCGCTACAAGCGAGGTCCCTTCATCATCGTCTGTTCTAAACTCCACAAACTTCTGTTCACGTTTGTCAAGTTTATCAACGACAAAGTTTACCAGATCCCCTGCATTTCTGATCCTTGGCTTTGTCTGTTGCTCCACTTCCGCGGTTTCGTTAATCGCCGAGCTTATTACAGGTTCCGAATCCACCGGCTTACTGTTATTAGCCAGGGCAGTTTCCGTGATTGCTGTTTCCACTTCCGTTGTGATCGCAGCAGCAGGTTCCTCAGCCGCTCTAATAGTATGATGAAGATCTTCCTGAACTGGTTGCATGGCAACTAAACTTTTTTCTTCCGCGATTAAATCATTGGACGCATCATCAACCTTTTCACCAAGGAAAGCATTATTGATCTCCTCAGTAGAACCGGACTGATCCTCAGGCGCAGCGATTTGGGTTTCAGCATTCGCGTGTTGATCTGCGGACACAACCGGACTAGCAGCTGTCGCTGGTGCTTCAACCGGCACTGATACCTGAGGCGCATGTAAGGCAATTTTTTCCTGTGGCTTGAACAGCAAACCAGCAGAAAGTGCTACCACCACCGTGGCCGCCGCAGCCCAGTATACAGAGGGGTTACGCTTTTTCTTTGTTTTTAGCTCTGGTGCGATACGCTCCCATAGATCATTGCCAGGTTGCACTTCCGCATCCATTAAACGATCCTTGAATAAGCGATCAAATTCATTATCCGGTATATGTTGCATAATTTATGCCCTCCATTTTAATAATCTCTTGTTTCAAAATTGCTCTGGCTCTTGATAGTTGCGACTTACTTGCACCCTCCGAAATTCCAAGCATTTCGCTGATTTCTTTGTGCGAATAACCTTCGATCGCATACATGTTGAACACGAGTCTGTAGCCATCAGCCAGGTTCTGTATCAGCTTCATCAGATCCTGCATGCCCAGCCTATGAAAGTCGAAACCCGTAGCTGGTTGTTCATACGCATCGTCGATAGGTACAACATTCATCGACTTGATGTTTCGGCGATAACTTTCAATTGCTGTATTTACCATAATGCGACGCATCCAACCTTCAAATGATCCATCAGCCCGGTATTCAGTAACCTTTTGAAAGATCTTAATATAACCCAGCTGCAGGGAGTCCTCAGCTTCCATCCGATCTTTGGCATAGCGCATGCAGACGGCCAGCATCTTCGAGGCAGTCTGCTTATAAAGCAGTTCCTGCATCTTACGATTACCGGCTTTACAGCCTTCCATTAATTCGGTTATGGTATAGGTTCGCGTCAACTTCATGATCTCTTATAACACAAAGATGATGAAAGCCGGCAGATGGTTGCACGCAACTGAAATTATTTTTGATATTTTGCGCGATAGCGCTTGTACCATTTCACAGCCGTCATGATCAGGACTGCAAAAATGATTAATCCCGCAAGGCCATAGATCCAGTTTACGGCACTTTTCAGTACTACTGTAAACACAATGGCCACCAGGAAAATGGTCGCAACTTCATTCCAGAGACGAAGTTTAAAGGAGCTCAGCTTGAAGATACCAGCTTTAAGCTGATTCATAATACGCTGGCAAATGAAGTGATAAGCAATTAAACCAGCTACGAAGGCCAGTTTAACATGCATCCATGGTGCCTGAAGCAAAGCTGGCCTCATAATAAGCATGGTAACACCGGCAAGTACAGTGAGTACCATTGCCGGTGTTGTAATAATATTCCAGAGTCTACGCTCAATTTTCTCATACTCCCGCTGCAGAATGTCGCGCTCCAGCGCTGGCTTCTCATTCGCTTCCGTATGATAAATAAACAAGCGGACACTGTAAAACAGGCCTGCCATCCAGCTAACCACAAATATGATGTGAACAGATTGAACAGACAGGTATGCTGACATTAGTATTTGAAGGCTTTAACTGTTTCTATCGCAAACTTAACGTTGTCAAAAGGAATGTCGGGCATAATACCGTGACCAAGATTGAAGATAAATCCATCCTCGCCACGCATACGCTCAAACAATGCCAGGATGTGTTTCTTGATCACCGGCTTATCGGCATATAAAATATGTGGATCAAGATTTCCCTGAACAGCAATCCCTGCAGGTAGTGCCTTTTTGATATTCAACAAATCTGCATTCCAGTCAATGGATACCACATCAGGTTTTGCTTCCGCCATGATCGGCGCGAATACAGAACTGCCCTTGCAGAAAGAAATCACAGGAATATCATTTCTGTTCAGATTGGCAATAATCTCCTGAATGTACCGGTGAGAGAATTCCTGATAATCGTTCCAGGATAAAGCAAGCGCCCAGCTATCAAAGATCTGAAGTGCATTTACACCCGCTGCAATTTGCAGGTTTAGGTAGTCCGCAGTAACCTTCGCAATCTTCGCCAACAAGCGGTGTGCAAGCTCAGGATGGTTATGGATCAGAAGTTTAGTTAACTTAAAATCTTTTGAAGAACCGCCTTCCACGAGATAGCTCATTACGGTGAACGGTGCGCCCGCAAAACCAATCAATGGAATACGACCATTCAGGCGCTGCTGAATAACCTTGATTGCATCAGCAACATATTGCAGGTTGTCTAAACAATCTACATTTAGGTTATCAATATCCTGAGCGGTACGGACAGGGTTTGCAAACTTCGGTCCTACGCCTTGCGTAAAACTCAAGTCACCACCCATTGCTTCGCCGGTAACCAGGATGTCTGAAAACAAGATGGCGGCGTCAATGTCCAACAGATCTACAGGTAACATCGTTACATCGGCAGCAAGCTCCGGAGTTTTGCACATTTCAAGGAAGGAATATTTGTTCTTAATCTCCCAATATTCAGGCATAAACCTCCCTGCCTGGCGCATCATCCATACTGGCGGACGCTCGGTAGGTTTTGAAAATGCGGCATCTAAAAATAACGTGTTCATCAATCTGTGTGTTTTTATAATTTGTTTGCTTCTATGTCTAATTTATGAATGATCTCTTGCGCTTTTGGCGTAACGGCGAGTGTTTTCGCGTGCTCAATATAAGCGATCATACGTTCTTTATCTTTTTTCCGGAGTGCAAGATTTGCCAGGTGGATCATTACAAAAGCTTTGTCGTTCTTCCCGCCAAGTGGAAACCGGCTCGCGATCTGGAAATGTCGCTCGGCATCGTCGAACATGCCTTTTTTAAGAACAATATTCCCCATCATAAACTCGTAATACCCTCTGCGCTTTCTGGCTAGCCTATCCGGATTTGGCACTTCGGCCAGCACACGTTCGGCATGATCATAATCTCCCTTATGATAATACTTCGCAGCAAGCAAGATGGAACTCTGTTTGAAATGGCTCCACAATACAAAGCCAAAGAACATTGCTCCAACAGCGGCAAGTTCTTCTTGTTTATACACCAGGCATATCGCTGAGGCAATTAAAAACACTGCCATCAGGATATACCTGCCTTTTGCGTTATACATTAATTCTGATTGTCTGTGAATTTATAGCCAACCCCGCGGATCGAGTGAAAGTAAACCGGATTTTTTTGATCAGGCTCAAAGTACTTACGGAAAGTTAAAATGAAGTTGTCAATGGTGCGGGTACTTGGATATACATCGTAGTTCCAAACTGTCTCCAGGATCTGCTCCCTGGAAACTGCCTCGTTCTTACGCTCAATAAGTAGCTTCAACAACATCGTCTCCTTCTTGGTTAAAGGAACAATATGCCCATCGTCCTGCTTTAATTCAAAAGAGTTGAAATAAATGGTTTTGTCACCGATCTTGTAAGAGTTCAGTTCTTTTAGATCATCAGACTTCATGCTGCGTTTAACAAGAATACCAACCCTTAAGATAAGCTCTTCCAGATTAAAGGGCTTCACCAAGTAATCGTCAGCACCTTTTTTCAAACCCATCACACGATCTTCACTGGTGTTTTTCGCTGTCAGGAATAATATTGGAACTTCTGAATTCTCCAGTCTGATGGTCTCACATACCTGGAAGCCATCCATTTCCGGAAGCATTACATCCAGAATGATCAGATTAAAACGCTCCTCTTTGAAAACCTTTAGTGCAGTCTTGCCATCTTTTACTGCATGAACCTTATAGCCTTCCAGTTCAAGGTTCAATTTTATTGCATCTAATAAATGGTCTTCATCTTCAACCAATAATATTCTTAATTTCTGTGGCATATGCTTTAACTAAATGTTACTTCAAAAATGGCACCCTGCGGTACGTTATCTTTAACGCTAATGTCAGCGTCATGGTTTTGCAAAACTTCTTTAACTATAAATAAACCAAGCCCGGTACCCTTGGTTTTGCGCACACTTTCATCACCCACACGGTAAAATTTATCGAAGATCAACATCTTCTCATTATCGGGAATACCTGGCCCTTTGTCGGCAACCCTTAAGAAAGGACTACCATTCTCGACCCCGAGATTTACCGAAACCTCGGCACAAGGACCAGAATACTTAATTGCATTTTCAATCAGGTTGGTCACTACAGATGACAAAGCAAATGGGTCCCCAACTACCTTAACATCTGGTTGAATGTTTGTTTTGATCATCTGCGCAGAACCGCAGGAATGTATCTGTAAACGATCAGTGATCTTTACAACAAGATCCGAAAGGCTAAATTGCTCCTTTGGAAAAGAATAAGATCTATTCTCAATCTTGGTTGCCAGCAGCATGTTTTCCACCAGATCATCCAGACGCTCAATATCCTTTAAAGAATTGCTGAGCAGAATGGTTTGTCTCGCTTTATCCAGGTCACGTTTAACAATGGTCTGCAGGGAAAGCTTTATCGCCGCCAAAGGCGATTTGAGCTCATGCGTTACCGAAAGCAGGAAGTTCGTCTGTTGTTCATGCAGGTTTTCTTCCTTACGGATGGAACGGTGCAGGAAATAAGCACCAATGCCAAGCAGGAACACGAATACGGCCCCCTCACCCACTACCATGGCCATTCTGGAAGGCTGTAGTTTAATAACCAGGGCACCCCAGGAGATCAGCTGTACTAAGGCATACAGCAGCATGAAATAAAATATGATGATCGACTTTTTCAATACGGATGACCTATTTTCCTGACGAATGTACCACTTAATTTACTTATTTCTAAAAACTATATCCAGGGCGTCCAGAATAGCTCTTTTGGCCTTTTCAAGCTCGATCTTGGTATGTGCTGCCGAAACAAATCCAACCTCATAACCTGATGGTCCGATGTAGATACCACGATTCAGCAACTCGCGGTGGAACTGCTTGAACTTGTCCATGCTGGCCACATCAATATCCTCGGCAGTCTGAATTTTATCTTTATCTGTGAAGGCAAACCAGAAAATGGAACCTACATGGAAAACTTTCAGTTTATAGCTCCTTGCAGATGCAAACCGTTGTATGCTCTCTGCAAACTCTGCTGTCTTCGCATTCAACTCCTTGTAAAAACCGGAACGAAGCAGCTCTGTTAGCTGCGCGATACCTGCAGCCATGGCAACTGGATTCCCGGACAGTGTTCCTGCCTGGTACACACCACCATCTGGTGAAATGTGCCCCATAATCTCCGCTGAAGCACCGTACATCCCTACTGGTAAACCACCACCGATGATCTTTCCATAGGTCACGATATCCGGCTTAACGTCATAGTATGCTGCAGCACCTTCAAATCCAATCCTGAATCCGGTGATCACCTCATCAAAAATCAACAAGGCTTTGTGCTCATGGCAGGTTTTCTCCAGAAACTGCACAAAGGATTTCTCTTGCATTAACAAACCATTATTTGCAGGGATACCTTCAATGATCACTGCAGCAATCTGGTCCTTAAATTGTTCGAAAGCCTCCGTAACGGCATGCTCATCATTCAATGGAATAACGATCGTTTCCAGGGCGAATGAATGTGGTACCCCTTTGGAAGATGTTTCTCCGAAGGTTACCAGACCAGAGCCGGCTTTTACCAGCAGTGAGTCACTGTGCCCATGGTAGCAACCTTCAAACTTCAGGATCTTATCTCTGCCGGTATACCCCCTTGCAAGTCGGATTGCCGACATTACCGCTTCGGTACCCGAGCTCGTAAAACGGATCTTCTCTACAAAACGGTTGTTCTTGATGATCAGCTCGGCAAGTTCATTCTCCAGGGCCGTAGGTGCGCCGAAGCTCATGCCATGCTGCATCACCTCCATCACCTTCTCACGAACTTTCGGATTGTTGTGCCCCAGGATCAAAGGACCCCAGCTTGCACAAAAGTCGATAAACTGGTTGCCGTCAGCATCCCATACGTAACAACCATCACCCTTTTGAATGAATAATGGTGTGCCATATACCGATTTGAATGCACGTACCGGTGAGTTTACCCCACCAGGGAAGTAGGTTTTTGCTTTTTCATACAGCTCAGCCGATTTCTCTCTTGAAATATCTGGCTTTGTTCCAGTATTTACAGGCAGATCACCTTCATTCCCGGAAAACATTTTCTTAAAGGATTCTAACATTATAACCAGTTATTTTCAACAATATCTTTAATGTGGTAGGTGGTGATCACACTTGCGCCTGCTCTGGCAAAAGCATACATGGTCTCCATTACGACCTTCTGCTCATCGATCCAGCCTTTCTCAGCGGCAGCTTTAATCATCGCGAATTCACCTGAAACATTATAACACGCAATTGGAACATCACATTGCTGCTTTAAGTCTGCAATAACATCCAGATAAGCCAATGCTGGCTTTACCATCAAGATATCAGCACCTTCACTTTCATCAATTAACGCTTCTCTGACCGCTTCTTTTCCATTCCGGAAGTCCATCTGGTAAGCTTTACGGTCACCTTTGCTTGGTGCACAATCTGCGGCTTCGCGAAACGGACCATAGTACGCCGAAGCGAACTTCGTAGCGTGAGACATAATACCGGTATTTACATAGCCATTGCTGTCCAATAAATTACGAATAGCTAAAATGCGCCCGTCCATCATATCCGATGGCGCAAGCAAATCTGCACCAGCTTGTGCATGGGTAAGCGACATTTTTGCAATCAACGCTACCGTTGCATCATTCTGAACGTAATCGTCATGCATAATACCACAGTGCCCGTGTGTTGTATAAGAACAAACACATACGTCGGTTACGACATACAAATCGTCACCAAACTGTTTTTTCAATGCTCTTACCGCTGTAGGTACCAGCGAATGGTCGTGATAAGCAGAACGTGCGTCTTCACTTTTCTCATCGCCTACACCAAACAGCATTATCTTGTTGATACCGTATTTCAACCCATTTTCAACATCCTTGATCAGGGTGTCGATAGAAAAATGGTAAACACCAGGCATAGCATCAATCGCATGTTTCACACCTGTTCCCGGTACAATAAAGTAAGGATAGATGAACATATCTTTCGACAGCCTGGTTTCGGCAACCATTTCTCTGACAATAGGGTTTTTTCTTAATCTTCTAGGACGGCTTAACATTTGTGACCTCTCTTTTTTAAATTTCTAATCCAAACACAGCTTCGGCAAGTCCCAATTCATCAGGTGAGAACGGAAGGATGTAGGAAACACCCATCTCATCAAGCTTCTTCCCTGTTGAACTGCCGATAGCAATTACTTTCTGTCCCGGATCCAGTAAATTATTCTTAAAATATGCCTCCACATTCGAAGGGCTAGTAAATATGAGCACATCAGCAAAGGTCTTGTCCGTCTCATCAGCGATCACCGTTTCATAGATCGGCAGATCTACAACCTTCGTGTCGGCAGATAAAGCTTTCGGAATGGTGAGCAACGAGTCCTGCGCCCTTGGGAACAACACCGTTTCACCTTTAACCAATGCGGCAAATTCCACAGCTACATCCTGCACATCGCCACTTTCCCCAACATAATCAGCAAGGTGGCCATGACGGCGCAGGGCATCTTCGGAACCGCGGCCCACAACCCCAAACTTGACTTTCTTAGATAATGCAGGCTTCAGCTTAAAAAAGAATTCGACACCATTACGGCTGCTGAAGAATATCCAATCGATGTTTTTCAGGTAAAAAGGATCAAGAATGTTCACGATCGGAAATGTCCGGATCAATGAGCGGTCCTCTATTTGAATGTTGTGCTTATCTAAAGCACGTCTGAAATAACTATGTGGGCCGATTTCCCTTGAAATAAACACCTTCCCCGGCTTTTTACGGCTAGGGTTGTATTTACTTACAATCTTCTCAGCCATACCTTCGAGGCTTTCCGTTCTAAAGAAAACGCGATCCGGGAAAGCATCACTATCGTCTGCTTTCGAGGTCCAGATCTCATACTTACCGTTTTCTTTTTTACAGTAGCAACCTAAAGGCATATGGCAGCCACCCTCGAACATATTCAGCACCTTCCGTTCTACCGCAATCTGACTTGCAGTTTCCGGATCGTGAATCTGTTGCAGAAGCTCATAAAGCGCGGTATCACTTTCTCTAATCTGAATGGCTAAGGCACCTTGCGCCGGTGCAGGTATCAACTCCGTTGGTTCGATCACCTCAACATGAAATTCGCTAAGGTCAATCTTCAACCTGTTCACACCAGCTTTTGCCAGTAGAATGGCATCGTAGTTTTCATCACGGAGTTTTTGGATCCGGGTAGGAACATTTCCGCGTAAATCTTCGATGTTTAAATCCGTTCTTACGGCCAGGATCTGTGCTTTTCGGCGGTTGGATGATGTACCAACCATCGCGCCGGTTTTAAGCGACAGCTTTTGCGTTACATCGACACAATCTTTAAGGATCAGCAGAAGCTCTGACGGGTCTTCCCGTTCTGGAACTGCAGCGATAACTAAGCCGGCGGGGTGTACCGTTGGAAGATCCTTATGCGAATGCACCGCAAGATCAATCTTACCACTTAACAACTCTTCTTCGAGCTCCTTGGTGAAGAAACCTTTTCCTTCCAGTTTATCCAACCTTAAATTTAAGATCTTGTCTCCCTGCGTCTTAATTATTTTCAGTTCAGCTTCGACACCAATACCAGAAAGTCTATCCTTGATATAATTGGCCTGCCACAAAGCCAGGTCACTACCTCTAGTGCCGATAATAAGTCTTTTCATTCAGATTTAATATGATATAACGCATTAACAACATGGATCTATGCGCACCAGATGATGTCGCTGCCATGCTGATCGAGGACAAATTTAACCTAAAAGAGTTATAGTCTTAAATATTATAGAAATAATGTAATTGCCTTGACGAAGCTTAGATTTCGTTACTATTCACCAGGATCTCTTTGGCCATAACCATCGGAACACTGATGCATTTTTTCTCCATATAGTTCATTACCCTTTCCAGGATAAGCTTGGAGTTTTCGTCCATGGTGCTGATCTCGTCAGCAAACACGCCATTGATTGCAGTATTCTTGATCTCTTTGATCTTCTTCGGTACACTGCTCATCGCAATTTCTATTTTGCGCTGACGTAATACCAGATCAAATTCTTTGATGTTCTGCTCAATGATGGTTTCCGCGTTTACCAGTTCGTCGTAACGTTCCTGGATGTTTTTGCGGGCAATTTCCTTTAGAGATTCCACTTCGATGTAGTGGACAGGATAGTTTTTGATCACCTCCACAGCGGTGTCATTGGGGATAGCGAGGTCAACAATAACCTTCTTGTCGCTCTCGCCATTCAGCAGCTTTTTATAAAGCTCCTCTGTGATGATTGGCTCTGTAGCACCAGTACAGGTAATGATCACATCAAAGCCACCTTTGAAGTTCTCCAGTTCTGTAAGTGGATAAGCTTGCGCATTAAGGTCAGCAGCCATAGAGGCCGCATTCTCCACGGTCCTGTTGAAAATAGAAAAATTGGAGTATTTATGTTTTTTGAGGTACTGTGCTAAGTTTTTGTTGGTTTCTCCGGATCCAATGATCAGCAGCCTGGAATTGGCGCACATGCTTAGATCACGAAGTTTCCGGTAAGCAAGAGAAACAACAGATACCGGATTTTTAGAAATATTTGTATTGGTATAAACTTCTTTAGCGGTTTTCACTACACGATCCATAATGGTACGAAGACCATCGCCAGTAAAGCCACCCAGCCTGCAGTTCTCATAGGCTTTTCTGATCTGTGCAAGAATTTCCTTCTCACCCACCACCAGACTTTCTAAAGAGCAAGAGGTTCTTAACAAATGATTGAAGGCCTCCACCTTCTCGTAAACAGATACTTTATCCACAAATGCTTCCATGTATTCTTCCGGAAGCCCCATATCCAAAACTGTCAGAAACTTAACCGTAAAATCACGGTCAACCTTCTCGGGTGTCGTAAAAATAAACTCAACTCTGTTACAAGTGCCGACATAAAAGATCTCCTTTATGTTCAATTCATCCTGAATTTTTTTAAGTCGGTCATCAAGTGTTTGCTCGCAAATCACCAATTTACCTAAAGCTTTTAGATCAATTTGTTTGTGAGTGAAAGCAATAATCTTTAAATATTCCAAGGTAGGTTCTGGTGTTATTTTCTAGGTAACAAAAGTAACAAGCGGATGCTGTACCACTGTCATTAGGCTGTAATTAACAATAATTTAGAAAGGTTCTATTTTATCGGCCACTTTCAGCCCAGTTTCCGTCTTCTTTGATGAGCTCAATCAGGTCATCCAAAGCACGTTCTGTATTCACGTTTTTCTTCACCACCTGCTTGCCACGATAAAGGGTGATCTTCCCCGGACCAGTACCCACGTAACCATAATCGGCATCCGCCATTTCGCCCGGACCGTTAACGATGCAGCCCATAATACCAATTTTGATCCCTTTAAGATGATCTGTCCTGGAACGGATCAACTGAGTTGTTTCCTGCAGATCGAAAAGTGTTCTGCCGCAACTCGGGCAGGAAATGTATTCTGTTTTCGAGATCCTGGTGCGTGTAGCCTGGAGAATCCCGAAGCTTGTGCTGTTTACCAGGCCAAGATCCTGATCCTCTTCTTTGACCAGCCAGATACCATCACCAAATCCATCGGTTAACAAAGCACCAAGGTCTGTCGCAGCATAAAGCATCAGATCATCATTGCTGATCCCTTTATAGCTGCGTCTGATAATTACCGGCAGGCTAATACCTGCTTGCTGCATTTTATTGAAGAACGCGCGTTGCTCAGCCATGCCATGTTCTGCAGATGTTTCTAACACCAACACCACATGATCTCCTAAAGACCTTATAAAAGCCTCATCAAAATGCAGGGCATTAATCAGCAGAAAATTTATGGATGGGTCTTTTACTTCTGCCTGGATAAAGTCAGTTGCCAGAAACAATGGATAACAGTTGGTCCTGTCTTTAAGCGACAACCAGGTATTATAGTTATAAACCTGACGAAGGTTTCCGGGAAAGGCAAATGATGGCAGCTCGTCACCTAGGAAGACAAGATCGGCAGCCTGATCTGCCAGGTTATACTTATCTAAGCCTGCCTGGTAACGGTACCCTGCTGCATTTAGAAAATAAGGATCTTTCAGGTTCTCCGCACGCACATCCAGCATCACCACCGGATGATGATGCCCACCGATGTTTTGCACCACGGAAGTTTGTCGTCTGTTATATTCGAAAGGACTATACGTTAAATTTCCAGGATCAATAACCTGCACAGCAGCCTTGCCCACTGGGCGCTTAGCATAGCGGTCCGCCAGGCTTCTTGCAACAGGCGCTTCAAATTCCGGATCCTCGGTTAGTGACACACGGATCGTGTCACCAAGGCCATCTTCCAGCAGCGTTCCAATACCTACCGCCGACTTAATACGCCCGTCTTCCCCATCACCAGCTTCTGTTACTCCAAGGTGCAGCGGATAGTGCATCCCTTCTTTCACCATAGTCTCCACCAGCAAACGGTAGGCTTGTACCATCACCTGGGTGTTACTGGCTTTCATAGAAATCACCAGGTTGTAGTAGTTCAGATCTTCGCACATGCGGATAAACTCCATTGCAGACTCCACCATTCCTCTCGGTGTATCGCCATAGTGGCTCATGATCCTGTCGGATAGCGAACCGTGATTGGTTCCAATACGCATGGCGGTACCATATTCCTTGCAGATGTTCACCAGGGGCTTGAACTTCTTGTAAATGCGCTCAAGCTCCGCCTGATAGGCAAGTTGTGTATATTCTATATTCTCAAATCGTTTCTTATCCGCATAGTTTCCCGGATTCACGCGAACCTTCTCCACAATCCTTGCCGCCGCTTCAGCAGCATTCGGGGTAAAGTGAATATCCGCCACCAGCGGAACATTGTAGCCACGGCTTCGCAACTCCCTTTTGATGTTTGCCAGGTTTTCCGCCTCTTTCATGCTGGGCGCCGTAATCCGTACATATTCACAACCAGAATTCACCATCCTGATGGTTTGCTCCACCGTCGCCATGGTATTCATGGTATCAGTGGTTGTCATCGACTGGATCCGGATTGGGTTGTTTCCACCCATAGGCACATCACCGATGTACACCTCCCGGGTAATAAATCTTGAATAATCAGTTAAGCTGTTGCAATATATGCCGCCAAGTACCTGCGGCGTTGTTACGTTTTCCATGCGTTACAAAGATAAAGATTATATCAATCGATCTTTAATAACTAACGTATTTGCGGCCATGTCGTGAAAGCATTGTTGCTTTTTATTGAGAAAACTATAGAGGTATCCAAAGAAGAACGGCAATACAGAAAGGATCTTCGCGGCATTACGGCCAAAGGCCGTGATCAAATCTATCCTGTTGCCCCACATATCAGTAACCTTAATATTTAGCAGTTTTTTACCCAGGGTACCCTGGGCCCTGGAACTTTCAGCAAATACACCATAGATAAACTTAATTACCGGAATGGCTGGCAACATCGTTATGCCCACCGAGATCCGCATGGTTTTCTCCTGAATAACCAGAAAACTCAGCAGCAAGGCGAACACATAGAACATCAGGATCAAGAAGTAATCGATGACCGATGCCAGCAAACGCTGATCAAAGGAAGCAAAATATTGGGGCGCAGTTTGCTGGTATCTGAAACCAAGAAGCTCACGCAGTTCAGGGAACTCGTGAGCTTCTTTATAATCATTCATGCCTGGTTTACGGATAAAGGTGCCTGACTTGATATTCAGGCCTTTTAACTCGGCTAGTTGATACGGGCCCTGCGGCTTGCCGTTGATCACAACCGTGTACTGCACCGATCCAGAATCTGCCATCTTCGTAATTCTCGTCTTAGTAACGGGATACTTCAAAGTTACTTAATCCACCATCAAGTGTGATAAAGATCTTTTTAGTTGAACCGGCATAATTTGGCGTCTCATACGAGCCGTCGTTCAGCTTGGTAAATCCGGTGAAATCTTTGGCAGACAGGCCAGTACTGCTCTTGATGCGACAGCCTGCGCCAGTTGGCACTTTGATCTTTACATCAGCAACACCTGTCTTTACGACAACATCTGCAATAGGCAGTAAATCACCCATCTTAATGTCCAGTGCGGCTGCACCACCTTCAAACTTGAAGGTCCTGATCTTGTAGCTGGACAGGTCAAAATCTACCTCCCCCGCACCCATGTTCATATTTACCTCCCACTCCGGCTGGGTGTTCAGTTTAAAGTCGACATCATTACCGCCGTCGCCCATGTTCCACTTTCCCTTTTTCTCCTGCATTCTGAAGGTCAGTTTTTGTACAGAGTCAACAAACTCCTTCTGCAGGGTAAAGGTACCTCTGGATTTTTCGACAACTGCATTGATCAGACTGTCTGTTGGACCATCCAGCTTGAAAGATGTGCCACCACCGGAGATGTTCAATACCACCTTCTTCGAGCTGTCGGGATGAAAGGGCTCTGTGAAGGTCAAACGCTCCATATGGGCAGTGTCACCCACCTCATCGTCTATGTCAATGTTAATGTCCTTGTCAAAGTTACCCCCGAACAAACCGCGGTGCTCCGGCGGCTGTTGTCCACGATAAAACAGGAAGCCTAGCGTAATTACCAGCACACCGATTGAGATCATGCTGCCAGTCTGCGACTTATTTTTGTTAAACAGTATGTTTACACCAGCAATGATCAGGAACACCGGCCAGAAGCCCCATACATTTCTCCAGTAAAATTCTATGACATTAAAGTTTTCGAGCAGGAGTACCAGACCTACAAATAGCAGGATAATGCCCCATAATATTCTATCTAGTTTCATGGCTACAAAGTTTTGGTGTTATCAGTTTCATTTTTCTCCTGCGCCTGTTGGTTCAGGGTCTCATCTTTCCAGTCCTGAAAGCTGTCGTTGCGTTTTGATTTCATGATGAAGCTTAGACCGATTGCAACAAACACCAATGGCCAGAGTTTATGCAGCTTAAACCAATATGGGATAATGTCGAATTCGTTCATCAGAAAGTAAAGGCCGATGACCAGAAGAAACAATCCGCCCACGGTCCGGCCGGTATCATTCGGCTTGCTAAAGCTTTTAAAGTCCTGTGGCCTGGTCCAGTTTGGACCTGAAGCAAACGGATTTGTAGTACCGAATGGATCTGCAGGTTGTGCAGGTTCAACGGGCTCTACCGGTGCTTGCCATTCCGGTGCAGTGTAACCGGTAGTGGGTCCCTGCTGCCTGAAAAAATCATTAAACTTGTTGTACTTCGCTGCAGGGTTCCGGTTTACCGGTACCACGATCCACATCACCAGATAAACCAGTACCCCGGTTCCAACCAGAAAGACGGTGGACAAAACAAACAGAAGCCTGATAATGGTAACATCTACCTCCATGTAATCTGCAATGCCGGATGATACACCAGCGATGACTTTCTCAAAGTCGTTTCGATATAAGCGCTTTTCCATAATATGGGCCTCCTTTTCCTAAAATTTTATTGGTCTGATGATCAGCTCATCTACGTTCGCTCCAGTGCTTAATTTGAGGAGCTGACTGATGCTTTCGGCAATGTCTTCAGGCTGAACAAACTTTTCTCTCGGAATCTCCGTGCCGTCCCAGGAAGCGGTGAGCGTAGAACCGGGAAGAATTGCAGTAACCTTTACATTGTGTTTTGCCAATTCATCTCTCAATACATTATTAAGACTGAGCAAGGCTGATTTAGTTACAGCATAACTACCGGCATTTTCCTTAATTTGCTTACTCGCTGTAGAACAGATGTTTATAATATGGCCGGAAGTCTGTGTACGCATCTGCCGACCTATATATTTACTGAGGTAATAGGCACTGCTGAGATTTATTTGCAGCTGTTGCTCGAAACTATCATCATCTTCATCCAGGAAACTCCCAGGAATAAACACCCCAGCGTTATTTACCAGCAGGTCTACCTGCTCAAACACGGTCGAACAGAAATCGCAAAATTCATAAACAGAAGACTTGCTCGCGCAGTCTGTCGCGCGGTAATGTACCTTGACATCGAAAGCTGCTAACGTTGAAGCCAAGGCGCTGAGTTCAGCCTCATTTCTGGCACAAATCGCAAGATTGTAACCTTCGTCAGCCAGCTTAATAGCAATGGCCCGCCCTATTCCTTTCGTAGCACCCGTAATTATTGCATTCATGTTTTTTATAATAAAAAAACAAAAATACCTTTTTACGAGGCTTGTTGGCGTTCAATTTCGGTCCCAATTTCGGAGATGGTTTTTTCATCAAGCAGCACTTTAGCCGTGTTGCTATCATGATGTTCATACATCTTATATATGCCAGGGCTCACCTGATCTATTGGGAGCTCCTCCCAGTTCCCGGTATTTTTCGACTTCACGATTTCCCCTACCAACATATCATGGTAAATAACTTTGTAGGCTTCCGGGCTTTCCGGCTGCAGGGTTAGCGATATCGGCTGATCTTGTATTGTAATGGTGATATTGAAGGAATCCATAAAGTGCTTTTGCAATTAAACACACTGCTACCATGATTGTTTTTTAATAAATTACCCAACCATGCAACAATTTTTATTGTTTCTTTGTAGTATTCATATTAATTGTACTTAGCTAACCTATTAAATGAATTTTACAAACTTTGGTAAATACATTCTGCTGTTAAAGGCTGTTTTCAGAAGGCCTGAAAAGTTCTCTATTTATATGAAAGCGATTTTTCAGCAGATGAACTTCATCGGTGTCGGCTCCCTGGGTCTGATCTCCATCATCTCAACTTTCATCGGTGCAGTAATGACGCTGCAGATTGCCTTTCAGTTGGTTAGCGACTTTATACCACGTACAATTATTGGTTCCGTAACCCGCGACTCGAGTATTCTGGAACTTAGTCCAACCATCAGCGCCATTGTACTTGCCGGGAAAATAGGTTCTGCAATATCCTCTGAAATCGGCACCATGCGGGTAACCGAGCAGATCGATGCCCTGGAGATCATGGGCATAAACTCGCCCGGATACCTGATCCTGCCGAAGATTCTGGCGGGTATTACTATGGTACCACTGTTGGTAATCTATGCCATGATGTTAAGCATCATTGGCGGCTTTTTCGGTGGAACACTATCAGGAGCGATATCGGCGGCAGACTATATTCAGGGGATCACCACAGACTTTATTCCTTATACCATTACGGTAGCTTTAGTTAAGGCCTTTGTATTTGGATTTATCATCACCTCGGTGCCCGCCTACGAAGGTTTTTATGTGCAGGGTGGCGCTCTGGAAGTTGCACAGGCCAGTACAAGAGCTGTTGTGGTAAGCTGTATTTCAATCCTCGCCTGTGATTATATTGTAACCCAATTGCTATTATGATTGAAGTTAAAGACATTCACAAGTCCTTCGGGCCAAACAAAGTGCTCCAGGGCATTTCAGGCACATTCAAGCCAGGGGTAACCAACCTGATCATCGGGGGGTCCGGCTCGGGAAAAACCACCTTGCTGAAGTGTATGATCGGGCTGCACAAACCTGAAGAAGGCAGCGTACTCTACGACGGCAGGGAATTCACGAACATGAGCTTTGAAGAACGGATCGAGATCCGTAAGGAAATTGGTATGCTCTTTCAGGGTTCTGCCCTCTTTGATTCCATGACCGTTGAGGAAAACATCATGTTCCCCTTAAACATGTTTACCGATCAACCTAAATCTGAAAAGATGGACCGTGTAAACTTTTGTCTTGAACGTGTGAACCTCGAAGGCAAAAACAAACTTTTCCCTGCGGAACTATCCGGCGGTATGAAGAAACGTGTTGGTATTGCACGTGCCATTGCCATGAACCCGAAATACCTTTTTGTGGATGAGCCCAACTCTGGATTAGATCCAAAAACATCTATCGTTATCGATGAACTGATCAAAGAGCTTACGGAAGAATATAATACCACAACCATTGTGGTGACGCACGATATGAACTCTGTAATGGGTATCGGCGACTACATCTTATTCCTGCACCAGGGTAAAAAGTTCTGGGAGGGCTCGAATAAGGAAATTGCCCATACAGACATCGAAGAACTAAACGATTTCGTCTTTGCCAGCCGCTTTATGAAAGCCGCAAAGAAGAATTTTTAATACACACTTATAAAATAATTATGATTAGCCTATTAAGTCCCACTCATTGGAAAGATTATGAGCTGATAGATTGCGGGGATTTTGAAAAACTTGAACGCTTTGGAAACCTGATCCTGTCAAGACCAGAGCCACAGGCTGTTTGGAAGAAAACACTTTCTGAGCAAGAATGGAAAAAACAAACCCATATCCGATTCAAAGGCCGTTCAGCGACTTCCGGAGAGTGGATCAAAACTGCTTCGCAAATTCCGGATCGTTGGAATATTTCCTATACCAATGATGAAGTTACCATCAACCTGAGACTTGGCTTAACGTCATTTAAACATGTAGGGGTGTTTCCCGAGCAAGCTGTGAACTGGGACTATATTTCTTCCAGCGTGAAGAAGTTTAAAACGCCGAATCCGAAAGTATTAAACCTGTTTGCTTATACCGGCGCCGCTTCATTGATCGCTAAAGCTGCGGGTGCAGATACGACGCACGTAGATTCCATCAAACAAGTGGTAAACTGGGCAAATGAAAACCAGGAACTTTCCAACTTAAAAGATGTACGCTGGGTAGTCGAAGATGCACTTAAATTTGTTAAACGTGAACTTAAACGCGGTAAAAAATATAACGGTATCATCTTAGATCCACCGGCGTTTGGCCACGGTCCAAATGGCGAAAAGTGGAAACTCGAAGACCATATCCAGGAAATGATGCAGGAAGTTGTGCAACTGCTGGATGAAAAAGAACACTTCCTGATCCTGAATACCTACTCTCTTGGTTTTTCTTCCGTTATCGTAGAAAACCTCGTTAAAACATCTTTCCCACAGGTTCAAAACCTGGAAACTGGCGAACTGTTTCTCCAGGCAACCTCTGGTATTAAGCTGCCACTTGGCGTGTTCGGTAAATTCAACAAGTTTCAATCCTAATTAAAGCTTATACTTGTAACACATCGGCTGCGTTTAAAAAGCAACCGATGTGTAAGTTTAGTTTAACACCTAATGTATCCCATATGATTAAATCTCACCTGACCGGGTCATTCTTTCTCGGTTTGACGGCCCTTGGGCTAATGTCTTCCTGCGGCTCGGCGGAGCAGAAAGCAACTGCAAATGGCAACACAAATGCAAAGGTCACAAATGCTGCGGCAATAACCGAAGCCGAACCGGAAGTGGAAAGAACGCCGGTGGATACTGCAAAATACGATGAGCTGATTACAAAACTTGCCAACGGTGATACGACCGGAAAGTGGCCGGTAAAGAACCAGCCCTATCCACTGGCAGGTGCAATCCTGCCTTTCAAACGCATTGTTGTTTATTATGGTAATCTGCATTCTAAGAGAATGGGCGCCCTGGGCGAATATCCGCCTAAAGAGATGTGGAGCCGCCTGAATGCGGAAGTTAAACGTTGGGAGAAAGCAGACCCCGCAACACCAGTACAGCCAGGCGTGCATTATATTGCTGCCGTAGCCAGCGGTACTCCTGGTAAAGACGGCAAATACATCAACCGCATGGGAAACAACCAAATCGATTCGGTGATGAAAATCGCTAAAATGCACGATGCCATCGTATTTCTTGATCTCCAGGTTGCCCTGAGTAACATCAAAGACGAACTGCCTCGAATTGAAAAATACCTGGCCTTGCCAAATGTTCACCTGGGTATTGATCCCGAGTTTAGCATGAAAGATGGCTCAAGACCTGGAAGCAGAATCGGCACTTATGACGCTGCCGACATCAACTACTGTTCGGCTTACCTGGCAGACCTGGTGAAAAAACATGACTTGCCGCCAAAAGTATTTACCATACACCGGTTTACCAGAAAAATGGTAACCAACTATAAAAACATTAAACTCAGACCAGAAGTGCAACTCGTGATGCATATGGACGGCTGGGGTGGCCCAGAGCTTAAGAAAGGCACTTACAGACACTTTATCGAAAGTGAACCTGTACAATTCACCGGATTTAAACTGTTCTACAAGAATGATCTTAAACAAGCGCCAAACCGCTTGATGACGCCGGAAGAGCTGCTCAAACTTAAACCGGCACCAATCTATATTCAATATCAATAAGAATTCACCATCCGATCCTAAGCAGCCCAAAGTGGCTGCTTTTTTTTGCCTGTACATCGGGCGCTCCACGAGTCTACCCAACACATAAAGTTCCAGATTAGCCTAGGATTTACTCGAGTATTGCATCATAGTGGAGACGGAGTTGATAGGGGTTTGCTACGTCTCCATACGTACGAAGTACGGAGCAAGCACCTGGCAACTACGTCACAAGTACCTTGCAACTCCAATGCAGGCCTGAACCTCAGGGCTTACCAAGGGGCATTTTGATTTTCTAAGTTTAATTACGATTTTGAGCCGAAATGCAAGATTTCCCACTTTATTTCCAGCTAGGCTGGCAACACATTTTAGATTTTCAAGGATATGATCATATCCTGTTTGTGATGGTTCTTTGTGGCACTTACACCATTTCCGAATGGAAAAAAGTGCTCATTTTAGTTACCGCTTTTACGATCGGACATAGTATTACACTCGCGTTGAGTGTACTCGATATTCTGAAGATCAACAGCGCGCTGATCGAATTTTTAATTCCAGTAACCATATTGATCACCGCAATAGCAAACCTATTCAGTAAAAAAAGCAAGCCCAAAGGTGTACAATTTAAGTACTGGCTCGCTTTATTCTTTGGTTTAGTACATGGAATGGGCTTCTCGAATTACCTGAAAAGCCTGTTGGGTAAGAGCAGCAGCATTGTCGCTGAGCTCTTTGCTTTTAATGTAGGACTTGAGTTTGGTCAGCTGATCATTGTAATTGCCACGTTACTCCTGGCATTTATTCTAATCAACATTGTGAAGGTCAAGAAGTGGGATTGGACGTTTTTCCTTTCTGCAGCAATCTTTGGTATTTCGTTCATGATGGCCGCAGAAAGGATTCCAGGCTTGTTCTAAAACAAGCCCAGTTGTCCGGTGTCGTCAATATCAATATCCTCCGGATTGGTGATTTCCAGATCTATCTTCTTTTTACCCCAAGGCTTTTTGACCTTAGGCTTTTTTGGCGCTTCTTCCGCTATATTGCTGGAGCCTTCGGGCGCAGCAAGAGTTTCCGCAGGAGCATCAGGGCTAACTTCCGGCGTTACATCAACAGGCGCTGCTGACGCAAGCTCCGGGGCTTCCGGTTCCGTCTGATGTTCTTCTGGTTCTTCTTCCGCAGGCTCAGGCGCAGCATCAACAGGCATTTCATCCAGTTCCGGCGCTTCGGTTTCTTGTACTTCCGGAGCTGGTGCTTCTTCCGTCTTTGAAACTTCTTTTAGCGGGATCACGAGGGGCAATACGCCAGCGAGCAACTCCTCTTCCACAGGTTCGGTTGTTTCCGCGGCCTCTTCAATCACAGGCTCAATTTCTTCTGCATTCATAATCTCTATGTTTTGCACCTCATGCGGTGTCATACGATTGCCAAGCGCTTTGATGCCTTTTAGATCAATAAATTCAGCGAGTACAATTTCCAGTGTTTCCGGGATCTGCGTTTTGCCCTTCAGCACATCTACAACCAGCTTCGCATCCGGATTGCTGGTGATACAGATCAGTTTCGATCCAGGCTCCTCGCTAATCAACGACTGCTTTTTACCTACCGCAATGTGCTCAAACACGAAACGTTTGATAAACTGGTTCTTTGCTTTACCATCGTAATGCACGACAGCGAAAGGCTTTTCAGGATCATATTTTTGAATGATGATCAGGTCAGCATCGAAGTGATTGCTGAGCTCAAAAGTGCTGAGTTCATACCAGCCCTCCCGGTGTACCTGCAGGATCTTATCGTCCCCGTCAAATTCACCGAGGTATTTTCCCCTGCCATCTACGTTCAATCGTCTGAGTAGATCGTCATACCAGATTTTTAAACCTGACAGTGTGGAAACACCCTTGCTCTTCAGCACGATTTTTTTAACTGGGTATTTCGATAAGATATTACCTTGTGAGCCTCTACCCTTAATACTGGTTTCTGCGAAGTCAACGTCGAAGTTTACCTTCTTTAGCTTAGAATGGGGCTTCAGCTGTACACTGATGATCTCTGCCTCTCCATTTGGATTGGCAGTAAAGTAGAGCATCTTAGAGCCCTTGGTACCTTTAGTCAGGTCATATTCCTTGTCGCGGGTAACCCCCATCACCGCAAAACGTTTGATGTAAGCGATACCGCTTGCACCATCTTTATAGATCATGTTATAAATGGTACGCTCATCGTTTTTCTTGAATACGGCAGCATGGATGATGCCTTTGCCGACAAAGGTCTTGTCAGCAACTTTGGTGATGATACACTTGCCATCCTCACGAAAGACAATGATCTCGTCCAGGTCGGAGCAGTCGGTGATGTATTCATCTTTTTTCAACCCGGTGCCGATAAAGCCGTCGATACGGTTCATGTAAAGCTTCACGTTGGCAAGTGCCACTTTAGAAGCCTCCACCCTATCGAACAAACGGATTTCCGTTTTACGTTCGCGGCCTTTGCCATATTTGTCCTTTAATTTCTGGAACCAGGCGATCGCATAATCGGTAAGGTGACGCAGGTGGTTCTTCACGACCTTGATCTCTTCCGCAAGCGACTTCATCTGTTCATCCGCTTTCTTCACATCAAAGCGGGTGATACTGCTCATCGGTTTATCGATCAGCTTTTTAAAATCTTCCGGCAGGATCTCCCGGTAGAGTTGCGGTTTAAAAGGATCGAATAATCCATGGAGTACCTGTACAACCATATCGAAGTTACTCGAGTTCTCATATTCAGGATGTTTATACATACCTTCCTGAATGAAGATCTTTAACAGCGAACTGAAGAAGATCTTTTCCTGTAAGTCATGCAAGCGAATTTCCAGCTCTTGCTTAAGCAAGGCTTTCGTGTTATTGGTATTCTCAATAAGGATATCGTTAACACTTAGAAACTGCGGCTTATCATCTTTAATGATACAGGTGTTTGGCGATATGGACACCTCGCAGGAGGTGAAAGCATACAGCGCATCTATGGTGACATCCGGAGAGATACCGGGTGCAAGTTGAATGACAATCTCCACGTTCTGGGCGGTATTGTCTTCGATTTTCTTGATTTTGATTTTCCCCTTCTCATTTGCAGATAAGATGCTGTCGATCACAGATCCCGTAGTGGTACCGTAAGGGATTTCCGTAATAACCAAAGTCTTTTTATCCTTCTCGGTGATCTTAGCGCGCACGCGGATCTTACCGCCACGCATACCTTCATTGTAGGCAGAGAAGTCGGCCATACCACCGGTAAAGAAATCGGGCAGGATGTTCGGCCGGACACCTTTTAGTGCTTCGATGGAAGCATCAAGCAACTCCACAAAGTTGTGCGGCATTACCTTGGTAGCAAGACCTACAGCAATACCTTCGGCACCTTGCGCCAGCAATAAAGGAAATTTTACGGGTAAGGTTAAAGGTTCATTATTCCGGCCATCGTAGCTCAATTGCCAGGTTGTGGTATCAGGATTGAAAACCACATCGTTTGCGAATTTAGACAGGCGCGCCTCAATATACCGGGCCGCAGCAGCGCTGTCGCCGGTAATTGGATCTCCCCAGTTTCCCTGACAGTCGATCAGGAGATCTTTCTGGCCGATCTGTACCATGGCATCACCGATGGAAGCATCCCCGTGCGGGTGATACTTCATGGTATTACCAATAACATTTGCAGCCTTGTTAAAGCGGCCGTCGTCCATTTCTTTCAGCGAATGCAGTATTCTACGCTGAACAGGTTTAAGCCCATCATTAATATGGGGCACCGCACGGTCCAGGATCACATAAGAAGCATAATCGAGGAACCAGTTTTCGTAAAGGCCAGTAATAGGAATTACGGTATGCTTATTTTCTTCGTTTAATTGTGCTTCAGTTTCTTCACTCATCAAAAGGGGTTTAAATCCCGTAAAGATAAGGTTTTAAAAAAATATTTCGATCGTTTTAATGTAGTTCTTACGATGCTCCAAGTAGTCTGTCTTCCACGAAAACGAATGGCAGCAGGCTTTGAATGCCTTCAACCTTAAGGATTTCGCCACCAAGGCAGTAGAACAGCACAGCGATCTCCGTACCTTGCTTCTGTTCTACCTCCGCCATCACCTGCAAACAGCCTCCACAAGAGGTGACCGGCTTGGTTATTTCGAAAAGGTCTGTTTTCGCCGTGATGGCCATACTTTTGATTTTAGCCGTCGGACGGGAAACACCAATAGAGAATAAAGCCACGCGTTCTGCACATAGTCCGGACGGATACGCCACGTTCTCCTGATTGCTGCCCAGCACAACTTCATCGTTGTCCAGCAACACGGCAGTACCGACTTTAAACTTGGAATACGGTGAGTAGGAAGTCTCCAGCGCTTTTACGGACTGCTCACAAAGCTGTCGATCCTGCGCATTCAACTCATCAAGGTTTTCGTAACGGGTATATTTGATGTTGAAGTTTAATTCTACCATAAATTGTTATCTAAAAAAATAAAGGGCTCGCAAGAACGGTAAAATTTAACAGATTGCACTAAACAATTTGCAATATTTTATGTAATAAGGTGTACAAAGCCTTGTGCCATCGCTAGTGGCATGATATTGGTTTATTTACAGCATTATCCACCAAACAAACCAAGCAATTGAATACATATATACGCAAGAGTTTAAAAGTTATTCTTTGGGTCATCGCGAGCATAATCATGCTTGTTGTACTGGTAGCCTTGTCTTTGAACATTCCCGCTGTTCAGAATTTTGTAAAAGATAAGGCGATCACCTTCTTAAAGAATAAGACGCACACGGAAGTGCGATTGGAGAGTATAAAGATCGCTTTTCCAAAAGATGTGGTGTTGAACAAGTTTTACATGGAGGATCTGAACAAAGACACCCTGCTGTATGCACAACGACTTGCGGTAGACATCAGTTTGCTTAAGCTCATCAACAATAAAGTGGAGATCAACAACATTGAATTGGAGAACATCCGGGCCAATGTACACCGGATTGATCCGGATACGACCTTTAACTTTTCCTTTTTGATGGACGCATTCATGTCTGAACAGGCGAAACCGGACGAAGAAGTGGAGAAAGATACCACCTCTACCCTCAAGTTCTCGATGGATAAGATTAGCCTGGAGGATATTGGCATCAAATATCGTGATGATGTTGCAGGGAATGATGTGGTGTTCTACCTGGGTGAATTTAAATCAAGGATCAAAGATTTTGATCTGGCGAATCAGCATTATGTGATCAAGGAGCTTAGCATGAAGAACACTTCATTAAAGTACCTTCAGCAGAAGCCTTTAACACAGCTGGCCAATCATATTGAAGCTTCGGTGGACAGCACGAAGACGGAATCCGGCAAACTTCCGCTGGTGGAAATCCAGGACTTCAACTTTAACAACATCAAGATTGATTTTAATGATAAAGTATCCGGCATGGATGCCTTGGTAAACCTCAACAACCTGAATATTGAGGACCTGTTTGTGGACCTTACCAATGGAAATTACAAAGCGGAGGAAGCAAAGATCAATAATACCAGAATCAACTTCAATCAGGTCGCCACAAGTACCAGGGCAAATGTAAACATCAATGAGTTTTCGATTACCAAGTTGCTTGCGGACCTGAACAAAGGCAAGTATCAGGTGGATAAAGCGGCGTTGAATAAATCGGACATTCGCTTTGCCTTTAAACCTGCGGCAGCGCCTGCAAAAGAGGATACTAAAACTGCAGATACAACGGCGGCTGCGGCAATGGCATTTCTGGTGAATAATCTTTCGCTTGCGGAGAACAACATACAATTTGACAATCTTGCGGCGAAACCGGTAGCGGGCATGGACTTCAATCACCTGAAAATTTCCAACCTTGGGCTGGTTGCCGACTCCCTGGCCTATAGCGATGCGGGCATCAAGGTTAAAGTACAAAGCGGAAACATGCGGGAAAAGAGTGGCTTTACCTTGAACACCCTAAAAGGTGATGTCGCCTACTCTGATAAGGCTATCAAGGTAAATAACCTGGTTATTAAGACTCCGAATACCTCTATTGAAAACAATACGCTGCTTACCTATACCTCCTTGGAGGATCTGACCAAACATCCGGAGCGTGTGAAGATGAATATGGTCATCAAGAACACGACGATCGGCTTAAGAGATGGAAGCTATTTCAGTCCTGCCATACCTGCCGCTTACCGGAACGAGAAGTTTACCGTAAATGCAAATGTAAATGGTTACATGAGCAACCTGAATATCCCACGTTTTCAGATCACCGGGTTGAAAAGTACCCGCATCGACATCAATGGTAATGTGAAGGGCTTGCCGGATGCAGAAAAGGCGGTGATCGATCTGAACATCAAACAATTCTCGCTGGGCAAGGGAGACCTGCTTGCAGTGATTCCAAAATCAGCTTTGCCCGCCAGTATAGAACTGCCAAACCGCATACAGGCAACGGGTAAGTTCAAAGGCTCCATGACCAACTTCAACACCAACTTCAACGTGAATACCGACATGGGCTCTGCGAAGTTACTCGCCGGCATGAAAGGTGCAAAAGGCAGGGAAAGTTATACCGGTCACGTGGAACTGATCAACTTCAATGTGGGCCGCTTGCTGAAACAACAGGATCAAATCGGGAAGATCTCGGTACGTGCCGATGTTGCTGGTACCGGCCTGGAGCCAAAAACTGCAAAAGCGAGGTTTAATGCTAAGCTACTAAGCGCGACCTACAATAAATATACTTACCGGAACCTTAACGTAAACGGTGAATTTGCGAATCAGTCACTTGATATTAAGGGCAACATGCCGGATAGCAACGCCAACTTTGATCTGGCGGCGCTGGTAAATATTGCCGGAAAATATCCTTCGATTAAAGCGGATCTGAACCTGAAGAAACTTGACCTGCAACGTCTGAACTTCAGCCCTACGGCGTTTAGCGTTGCGGGGCTGATCAAAGCCGATGTGCCTACCGCAGACCCGGATTACCTGAATGGGGACATCGCTGTCACCGGCCTCCAACTGGCACAGCAAGGCACATTGATCAACGTAGACAGCATCATTGTACATGCTGAAGCTACCGAAGAACGGAATCTCTTAACCTTACGCTCTGAGGTTTTAAGTGCCAGAGTAGACGGCAAGTATCAACTTACCAACATCGCTCCTGCCATGATCAACCAGATCAACAAGTATTATCAGTTTGGTGAAGTAACGAAGATCCCGGATCAGCGTTTCCGCTTTGCCATGAACATTTATAACTCTAAACTACTACAGCAGTTCGTACCAACACTCACGACCTTCTCGGGTGCAAGAATGTATGGCTTATTAGACACGCAGAAAGATAGTTTGGTAATGACCGTTGCTGCACCGCAGGTGGTATATGGCGACTTTAAAGTAGACAGCACCAGGATCAACGTTGATAATAATGAGGCGAAGCTGAACTATGGCCTTTATGTAAAAGCTATTCAAAGCCCTTCTATTTCTCTGTTTAATACCGAGATTAAAGGCGATGCAGCAAACAACCTGCTTGGGCTGAACATCTATCTGCGGGATAGTAAACTCCGCGACAAGTATGTTTTGGGAGGAACCTTCCAGTCCATTAACAAGGACTTCCGTTTTAGCATGGATCCCGCTAAACTTTTGCTGAACTATGATAAATGGACGGTAGCACAGGACAACTATATCCAGTTCGGCAGTTCAGGAATTCTGGCTAATAACTTCAACTTGAGTCAGGGCACGCAGTTGCTTGGCATCAACAGCACGAGCAGCACACCAAATTCACCTTTACAGGTGCAGTTCAAAGATTTCAGAATTGAGACATTGACTAAATTCGCCGAACAGGACAGTTCACTTGCAGGAGGTTCCATCAATGGAACGGTAGATGTGAAGGACCTGGCTTCTACAGCAAAGTTTGAGGCGAATCTAACGATCAGTGAATTACGTTACCAAAAAGATAATCTGGGCACCTTAAGGGTTGCCGTAAACAACAATACAGAGAATGCCTTTGATGTAAACGTGGCCTTAGCAGGCGTTCATGAGTTTCGTGTCAATGGGTTCTACTATACTGGCCCGACCAGCGCCATGGACCTGACATTGAACATCGACAAAATTGACCTTGCCGCGCTGGAAAGCCTATCCATGGGTCAGATCAGACGAGGCTCCGGAACCGTTACCGGTGCATTGAGTATCAAAGGAACGCCGGCTGCACCAAGGGTACTTGGTGACATCAATTTTAACCAGGTTGCCTTCAATGCAACCTATGTGAATTCCTATTTCAGGATGCCTAATGAGCGCATCAGCTTTACCGAGCGTGGTGTAGACTTCAACAACTTCACCATCATCGATTCGCTAAACCGGAAAGCGACCATAAGTGGCGGCGTTTTGACTACGGATTACAGCAATTTCAGATTCAATATGGACATCCGCACGGACAACTTCCGCGTGATGAATTCAACGGCACTGGATAACGAGATGATGTACGGTACCATGTTCCTGACCAGCAACATCAAGGTTAGAGGTGACCTGAATCAGCCGGATGTTAACATGGATGTTAGTATATTAAAGGACACCCGCTTCTTTTTTGCCTTGCCTACAGCAGATCCATCCATTATAGATCAGGAAGGTATTGTGCAGTTTATTGATGCCGACGCCGCACCGTATAATGGTCAGACCGCATTAGCGACAGACAGCATCCAGAAAGCGCCGGTGACAGGCATCAATCTCACCGCCGCGGTAAAGGTAGACCCTGAAGCCGAGTTCAACGTGATTGTTGATCCATCGAATGGTGACGCCCTGATGATTAAAGGTGAGGCTGACTTAAACGCAACGATGGACCCTAGTGGTAAGATCAGCTTAACCGGAAAGTACGAAGTAGCCGATGGTTCCTACAACCTTACTGTTGGTCCGCTTGGACAGAAACAATTCTCCTTTGTTAAAGGAAGTACCATCGTATGGACTGGAGACCCAATGTCGGCCAATGTTGATCTGACAGCATTGTATGAAGTTAATGCAGCGCCAATCGATCTATTAGGTGATGCTTCAAACTTCCAGGCAAAAACAAAATTACCATTCCAGGTTTTTCTGATGATGGATAATGAGCTGATGAAACCGGATATTTCCTTCCGTCTGGATCTTCCGGAGAATGAAAGAGGTGCCTTAAATGGTACGGTGTACACCAGACTGCAACAGGTGAATCGCGACGAAAGTGAGCTGAATAAGCAGGTATTTGCGTTGCTGGCACTAAACAGGTTCATCGCCAACAATCCATTCCAGAGTCTTGCCGGAGGTGGCGGTGGGGTATCTACTATGGCACGCTCGAGTGTGAGCAAGTTGCTTACCGAACAGCTGAACAACCTTGCCTCTGACCTGATACAGGGTGTGGAACTGAACTTCGGCGTAAATACCTCGGAAGATTACTCGACCGGTTCACTGGAACAAAAAACCGATCTGGAAGTTGGCCTATCCAAGCGACTGCTGAATGACAGGCTAACGGTTACGGTAGGTAGCTCCTTTGGGCTGGAAGGACCGCAAACACAAAGCTCCAACTCCAGCAATATCGCCGGTAACGTCAACGTGGAGTATGCATTGTCTGCCGATGGCAGGTACAGGTTGAGGGCCTATCGCCGGAATCAGACAGAGGCAATTGTGGAAGGACAGATCGTGGAGACTGGTTTAGGATTCGCATTAGTTGTGGACTACAATAAATTCAAACAGATTTTCCAAAGCAGAAAGAAAAGAACAAGAATACAAGAACAGAGCGAACAAAATGAAACAACTAATTAGACCCTTTTTATTTATCCTGATTTGCCTGGTATGGTCGGCTTGTAGCAATACAAAGTACCTTAAACCAGGACAGATCCTATACACTGGCGCAGAAGTAGAAGTTAACCCGGACTCCGCGAAGAAGATAGAGGATCAAAAAGGTGTTAAGTCTGCTCTGGAAACTAAAACCAGACCGAAGCCAAACAAATCTATTCTCGGCCTGAAACCTAAACTCTGGATCTATAATGTAGCAGGAGAGCCAAAGAAACCTAAGGGTATTCGCAATTGGCTGCGCAATAAAGTGGGCGAGCCACCTGTGCTGCTGAGTCAGGTAAACCTACAGCATAACAGTGACGTATTAACCAGCCACCTGATTAGTCAAGGCTACCTGCAGTCGATTGTCACCGGTGATACGGTGATCAAGGATAAGAAAGGGGAAGCGATTTATACCGCCAATACTGGCGACCGCTACAAAATGGCCAGTGTAAAGTTCCCCGAGGATGTAGATTTCTTAACCAGCATCATCGATCAGAACAAGGACAAGTCCTTACTTGAAGCCGGCAAGTATTATGATCTGGACGCTTTCAAGAACGAACGGGTACGGATCGATAATGACCTGAAGGAAAATGGCTTCTTCTACTTCAACCCTGATTACTTGTTATTGCAGGTAGACAGCACCATAGGTAAGAGTCAGGTGGATGTTCGGGTGAAGGTTAAAGACGTGGCACCAGATGCAGCGCTGAAACCTTTCACCATCAACAAGATTAATGTTTATCCAAACTACAGTTTACGTCGTGACAGCACCTTAAGAAGGCTGCAACCGCTGGAATACAACGGCATGAACATTTATGATGACCGCAATACCTTTAAACCAAGGGTATTCGACAGGCTAGTATTTTTCAAGCCGGATGAATTATATAACAGAAGAGATCATAACCAGTCCTTAAACCGGATGGTTAATATTGGTGCTTTCCAGGATGTTCGTGCTGAATTTGTACCCATCGACAGTATGAAAAGCAACCAGCTGGATCTTAATATATTCCTAACCCCACTACGTAAAAACTCCTTATCTTTTTCAGTGACCGGTACCAGTAAATCCAACAACTTCGTTGGTTCGGAGGTAACCTTAACGCAAACGACCCGGAACGTTTTCCGCGGTGCGGAACAGCTCGATGTGAGTGTGAGTGGTGGTTTCGAAACGCAGGTGAGTGGCGTTTCTAAAGGGCTTAACTCCTACTCCCTAACTGCAGAAGGTAAGTTAACCTTTCCACAATTCATTACACCTTTTTTCAAGTTTAACAGCACCAATGCATTCATTCCGAAAACCATTGCGAGGTTGCAGTATCAGCTTTTACAGAGAGGTTCCTTATACGGTCTAAACTCCTTTACTGGTGAATTTGGTTACAATTGGAAGGAAAATCAGTACAAGGAACACAACTTCAACCCGATTTCGATAACCTATGTAAGACCTACAGTTGATTCCTTAAGACGTGAACGTCTGTTTGACTCCATTCCAGGATTAAGAAGCACTTTAGAAAGGCAGTTCATTATTGGTAGCAGGTACAATTTCACCTACACCAACCAGATGGAAACCGAAAGAAAGAATAACATGTTCTTTTATGGTAGCGTTGAAACTGGTGGTAATCTCTGGGGATTGTTTGTGGATAAAAATGATGCTGGCGAACGCACCATCTTCAAAACACCATTAACACAGTTTGTTAGGCTTGAAGCTGATTTGCGGAATTATTATAAACTGACTAGAAATGTAACCTGGGCAAACCGTTTCAATGTAGGCTATGGTCATGCTTATGGCAACAGCACATCATTGCCTTTCGTAAGACAATTCTTCGCCGGTGGTAGTAATGACATCCGAGCTTTTCCAGCACGATCATTAGGTCCGGGAACTTACCGGATAGATACAGCGAGGTTTGCTGACCAGGCAGGAGATATCAAGATCATGCTGAACTCGGAACTGCGCTTTAAACTGGTGAGTATTTTACATGGGGCGCTATTTGCAGATGCCGGTAACGTGTGGTTACGTAAAGAGGATGTTGGAATGCCAGCTACAGCAGATCGGCCTGCAATACCAGGCCGGCCAGGCTCCGGGTTCCGGTTTAAAAATGCTTTAAGCGAGCTTGCTGTGGGTGCGGGAGCGGGCCTTCGTGTTGATGCTTCCATCTTCGTGGTTCGCCTGGATGTGGCCTTCCCGGTACGTAAACCTTGGCTTGCCCCTGGAGATCGCTGGGTGTTTGACGAGATTAACTTCGGTAACAAAGCCTGGAGAAAAGAAAACATCATTTACAACATCGGGATAGGTTATCCTTTTTAAAGCGCGCATGAGTATAGTAAAAAAATCTATCCGTTTTTTTAAGAGCTTTGGTAAGCTGTTTGTCGCGGCTGGTAAAGGTTTCGCGGAAGATCGCGTAACGAAGTTAAGCGCAGCACTGGCTTATTATACCATATTTTCCATAACACCCCTGATCATTATCCTGATCTCTTTAACCAGTATCATTTGGGGGAATGATGCAACAGAAGACAAATTGTTCGCAGAGATCAATGAGTTTGTTGGTGTGGAAGCGGCTAAGCAAATCCAGGATTTCGTTGCACATGCAAGCCTCTCTGGAAAGAGTAATATTGCCCTGGCGATCGGTATCATTTCGCTTGTTGTTGGTGCTACGGCCATCTTCACCGAGATTCAAGACAGCATCAACCTCATCTGGAAAGTTAAAGCCGTACCTAAAAAGGGCTGGCTTAAAATGCTTACCAACCGTTTGTTGTCCTTTTCTCTGATCGCTTCTATGGGCTTTCTGCTGCTGGTATCCTTGGTGATCAACAGTATCGTTGTAGCCTTAGGTAACCGGTTGGAAGATTATGTTCCGGAAGTATCGTCGCTGTTGGTGCTTGTGCTAACCAATGCCTTAACGCTTGCCGTCGTAACTGGAATTTTCACCATCATCTTTAAAGTGCTGCCGGATGTGATTTTAAAATGGCGTACGGCGATTGTCGGTGCATTGTTCACCGCGGTACTGTTTAGCATCGGCAAGTACCTGATCGGAATATATATTGAAAAAGGAGATCCAGGTTCTGCTTTTGGCGCAGCAGGTTCCATCATCGTGATTTTGGTATGGATCTACTATACTTCGATCATCCTTTATTTCGGTGCGGAATTTACCCAGGCATATGCCGAAAAGTATGATCATGGTATTCAACCGACACCGTATGCGGTGCACACGAAAACAGTCGTGATTGAGAAGGATGTAGCTGTCCTTCCAG
Source organism: Pedobacter sp. NEAU-ZC8 (assembly GCF_059278965.1). Taxonomy (NCBI): domain Bacteria; kingdom Pseudomonadati; phylum Bacteroidota; class Sphingobacteriia; order Sphingobacteriales; family Sphingobacteriaceae; genus Pedobacter; species Pedobacter sp. NEAU-ZC8. The sequence continues at coordinate 6,686 of NZ_JCAJXC010000026.1, read as the reverse complement.
CGCAGCACCCGGAGGAGACCAAAGACAGTCCGGAAGAGGAAGAAGAAGCAAGATAGACCCGCATAGAAAAGGCTTAGCAACGATTTGCTAAGCCTTTTTTGTTGGATGCTCTTAAGAACCTAGGCGCTTAATTCGACGATATCCTCGGTTACCGCAGCAGTGGCTGCATCAAGATCGGCCGAGATCAGTTCTTCAATGGTATCTTTTTCTATTCTAAGATTTTTGATGATGTGTTTCTGCCTGTCTGGCGTGTTTTTGCCCATGTAATATTCCAACAGGTTTTTGATGGTTTGCTCTTTCAGGATCACCGGGTCGAGTCTGATGTCTTTACCGATGAACAAGCCAAACTCATCTGGAGAAATCTCGCCCAATCCTTTAAATCGGGTAATTTCTGGCCGGGTACCGAGCTTTTCAATGGCTTTCTTACGCTCCTCATCACTGTAGCAGTAAATGGTTTCTTTTTTATTACGAACCCGGAACAGTGGCGTTTGCAGGATATAAACATGCCCGGCCCGAACCAGGTCCGGGAAGAACTGCAGGAAGAAAGTCATCATCAGCAGGCGGATGTGCATACCATCGACATCGGCATCGGTAGCAATCACAATGTTATTGTAATGCAAACCTTCCAGACCATCTTCAATGTTCAGCGCATGTTGCAGCAGGTTAAATTCTTCATTTTCATAAACCACTTTTTTGGTAAGTTCAAAGCAGTTTAACGGTTTTCCCTTTAAGCTGAATACAGCTTGCGTTTCTACATCTCTGGACTTGGTGATGGAACCCGAGGCCGAATCACCCTCCGTAATGAACAAGGTGGTTTCATACCGGCGTTCATGTGTGGTATTAAAGTGGACTTTGCAGTCACGTAGTTTTTTATTGTGTAGCGAGGCCTTTTTAGCACGGTCATTCGCAAGTTTTTTAATTCCCGCAATATCTTTACGCTCACGTTCCGATTGGAGTATCCGCTTCAAAAGTGCTTCGGCAACGTCCGGGTGTTTATGCAGGTAATCATCAAGTTCTTTCTTTACGAAATCATTGATGAAGGTTCTAACAGTTGGTCCTTCGGGGCCCATGTTCTGCGAGCCTAGTTTTGTTTTTGTCTGCGACTCAAATACGGGTTCCTGTACACGTACGGAAATCGCGGCGATGATAGACGCGCGGATATCTGAAGCTTCGTATTCTTTTTTATAAAACTCCCGGATTGTTTTTACAACGGCTTCACGGAAAGCGGCTTGATGGGTACCCCCCTGTGTAGTATGCTGGCCGTTTACAAAAGAGTGGTAATCTTCACCATACTGCTGGCCATGAGTCATGGCGATCTCAATATCGTTCCCTTTAAGGTGAATAATCGGGTAGCGTATATGTTCTACATCGGCAACCTTGTTCAACAGATCATAAAGGCCGCGTTCAGAGAAATACTTTTGACCGTTGTAATTTACCGTAAGACCAGTGTTGAGGAACACATAGTTCCAGATCATGCTTTCTACGAACTCCGAAATGTAGTGGTAGTTTCTGAAGATACTTTCATCCGGATAGAAAGTGATTGCCGTACCATTCCTTTGTGTGGTATCAATAATCGGATGATCAGTTACGATCTCCCCTTTTGAAAACTCTACTTTTTTGGTTTTACCGTCGCGGTAAGATTGTACGATGAAGGTGGTTGACAAAGCGTTTACTGCTTTGGTACCGACCCCATTCAGACCTACGGATTTCTGGAAGGCATTGCTGTCGTACTTACCACCGGTATTGATTTTGGATACACAGTCGATCACTTTACCCAATGGAATACCACGGCCGTAATCACGGATGTTAACTTTATGTTCAGATACGCTGATCTCGATGGTTCTACCAGAACCCATCACAAATTCATCAATGGAATTATCGAAGATCTCCTTCAGTAAGACATAGATACCGTCGTCCTGTGCCGAACCATCCCCAAGTTTCCCGATATACATGCCCGGGCGCAGTCGGATGTGTTCTTTCCAGTCTAAGGACCGGATACTGTCTTCATTATAATTCGGTTCTGCCATATTGTATTGTGTGTATAATCGCAAATTTAGCGCAATTACCGGCTACAACAAACATAAACTGTCAACTTATTAACATATTGGTCAGCTACTTGGGTCATTTTGAAGGCCTTACCTGAAAGCCAAAACTAATACGTACATTTGCAGCGGAACAGGCACCCGCCTATCCATTTTCATACTTAAACCATTACATATTGTTATTCGACGAATTAAATCTGATTGAGCCAATTCTAAAAGCGCTGCAAACAGAAGGCTACACACAGCCAACCCCCATACAAGAACAATCTATACCAACCATACTACAAAGCAAAGACCTGTTGGGCTGTGCACAAACTGGCACCGGAAAAACCGCAGCTTTTGCGATCCCGATGTTGCAGTTGTTGCACAATCCGCACGCGAATGCAAAAGGGCCAAAAACGCCCATCCGCGCACTGGTACTTACCCCTACGCGTGAGCTGGCGATACAGATCGAAGAAAGCTTCAAAGCTTACGGCAGGAACCTGCCCTTACGCCACCTCGTGATTTTTGGTGGTGTGGGTCAAAAAGCACAGACAGATGCTCTACACCGTGGCGTAGATATTCTGGTCGCTACCCCGGGTCGCCTTCTGGATCTGATGAACCAGGGCTTCGTTAACCTTCGTGATATTGAAATCTTTGTATTGGATGAAGCTGACCGTATGCTCGACATGGGTTTCATCCATGATGTAAAGAAAGTTATTGCCAAGCTTCCAGCAAAAAGACAAACGTTGTTTTTCTCGGCAACCATGCCTGCAGAAATTCAGAAGCTGGCGAACACCATCTTAACCAACCCGACGAAGGTTGAAGTTACCCCAGTATCCTCCACAGCGGAAAAGATTCAGCAGGCAATCTATTTTGTAGAAAAGAACAATAAAAAGGATCTTTTAATCCACCTGTTACAGGATAAGTCCATTGAAACCGCCTTGGTATTTACACGTACTAAACATGGTGCAGACCGGGTGGTTAAGGAATTACTTAAAGTGCGTATCAAAGCGGAAGCTATTCACGGTAATAAGAGCCAAAATGCACGTCAGCGCGCATTAACGAACTTCAAATCCAAAGAAACCAGAGTACTTGTAGCAACGGATATCGCGGCCAGAGGTATTGATGTGGATGAGCTTGCTCATGTGATCAACTATGAATTGCCAAACATTCCAGAGACGTATGTACACCGTATTGGCCGCACGGGTCGCGCAGGACTAAGTGGTACCGCATATTCTTTCTGTGATGCTGAGGAGCGTGAGTTCCTGGCGGATATCGAGAAATTAATTGCATTGAAGATTCCAGTAGCTGAAGATAACCCTTACGCAATGAGCTGGCAAGGCCTGATGGCTAAAGCAGCTGCACCTGCGAAATCTAAAGGTCGCGGTGGTGCTGGCGGAAGAAACGGTGGTAACCGCAATGGTGGTCAACGTAAAGTTGATCGTGAACCTAATCTTAGCGGTGCTAAAAGAAGTCCAAAACCTGCAAGAAAAGCTTAGTCAATTCACAAAACATCATAGCAGCATTTGCTGCTCATGAAAAAAGGCCGTGTCATCAATCTGATGAACGGCCTTTTTTCATGAGCTAAGGTGTAGCTTATAGGTTTTAAACTTTCCGGATTCGAATAATGCGCATCCAGTGCAGCACTTTCATAACCGGATAGGTAGGATCAAATTCAAACCATCGGCTCGCAAAATTCGGGCTGTTTGGCTTTTTATGGTGATTGTTCTGGAACAACTCGCCAAGCATCAGGAAGTCTAATGGAAGTGAGTTCTTGCTATGGTCATCATTGTCATGATTGGAGTAGCCATACTTATGACCACACCAGTTCACAATAGCGCCGTGTAAGGGTCCCATAAGGAAGTGAATCGGCAACAGCAGGAACATCCACCATTGTGTAGCGAAGGTTGCATAAAACCAGATGTAAAAGCCTATGAATACCATGCGCGTGATCCAGGAGTCACCAATCTTATCAATAATGGGCCATGAAGGATAACGGTCCCTGAACTGTTCTTCAGGTTCGATATTATACTTGGCATAATTTAAATAGATGTTTTTGGTTTGGATCATCATGCCCCATACATCCTTCACAAAGTGTGGAGAATGCGGATCTTTTTCGGTGTCGCTATAGGCATGGTGCATACGATGCAAGATGGCGTAAGCACGTGGATTAAGAAAAGAGGATCCCTGCGCCAAAAAAGTTAGCGTATAGAAGAACCGTTCCCAAAAGATGTTCATCTTGAACATTTTATGGGATGCGTATCGGTGCAAGAAGAACGTTTGTGAAAATAGAGAGAGAAACCAGTGGGCTAAAAAGAAAAATAAAATAATCATAAAGGGTGTTAGTACTGTAAAATATCGGACATCTAAAAGGGTGCCGAATTATAAAAGTACTAACATCCCCGGTAAATTAAGTCATTTTGATATCTTTATCTTCCAAAATCGTCCTGTACGCGCACGATATCAGATTCATCAGAAGGGTTTGCAGCATCGGTATGTTGCCAGATCTCAGAGATTACACCCCAGTCATCAAGACCGATCAGACGGTGTCTTTCACCTTGTTGCAATTTGATCTTGCTTCCAGTGTTCAGTTGTTGAATATCACCTTGTTCATCGCTTGGGCTGGTAATTACACCAACGGTACCGCTTACCACCTGCCAGATTTCTGCACGACGGTGGTGATATTGCCAGGACAAACGCTTATTAGGCGCCACAACCAGGATTTTCGGGCTAAGCTTACCACCGATTTTAAGGTCCTCGACATTAAGGCCATCAAAGTAAACATTGGCGAACTGTTGAGCCTGGGCTTCATCAATGACAAAAAATCCTCCCCAAGGGCGGGTATCATCCACGTTAACCACATTGAACCCCTCGCTATTCAAGCGCTGTGCAATGCTGTCAAATATTTCTTTTTTCTGTTCTGACATAATAGAGTTATACTTTTTGAAGCCAAATATAAAAAAACCATGAGGTTCTGCAACCATGAGCCAGGCTAAAATTGGAACAACTATTGCATTGAGTATGAAAACAATGTTAACCTAAAGAACTATAAAAATGGGATTATTAAAAACGATTATTGTTGGCGCGGCAGTAGTAGCTGGGTATAAGTATGCAACGAAAAAAAGAGTTGAAGATGGAAAGTCATTTTTCGACGACATCCAGGAAAACATCCCAGGATGGAAAGATAAAGCGATGCAGTTCGCCAACAAGGCAAAACAGGACTATGCGCCAAACACCACAGACTTACATGGCATGTAGAACCAATTGCCGTTTAACATAAAAGCCCGGATCTGATGATCCGGGCTTTTATGTTTACTGAGAATTTTAAAAAGGTCAATATATTGTTGTTATGCAAAATGTGTTGGCTGTTCGTGTCAGTTCAGATCGGGCTAGGTAGGCTATATGTTATACCGTAAAAAAGGTTGAACGACACGATTTTATTCTCAGGAGTCTGAACAGTACTTAAGGCCATAACTAGGAGCCTGGATAAAACAAAAGGATAGACGAAGGGGAATTAAGTCGATACGATCTAAATTCTTGATTATGGCTATTACAAAACAATCAGTTGGGATAGATATCTCACAAGCTACATTTACAGTATGTCTGTGTCAGCGTGCAGAGAATGGCGAATTAGCGTTCTCAAAAGTAGTAACCTTTGGCAATGATACTAAAGGTTTTAACCAAATGCTTCGCTGGGCCAAGGGCGCTATCGCCATCGGACCAGAGCTTGTGTTTCTAATGGAAGCCACGGGTGTTTATTACGAAAATTTGGCACACCATTTACATAAAGTAAAGAAAAGGGTTCATGTGGTGCTTCCTAACACCTCTAAACACTACTTTTCGAGCTTAAACATCAAGACCAAGACAGATGCTGTTGATGCAAGGATCTTAAGTCAGCTTGGAGTAGAGCGGACTCATAAGCTTTGGACTCCACCTCCTGCCGCCTTATTACAGCTGAGGAATCTAACCAGATATTATGTTCAGCTACAAGAACAAAAAACTAGCCTTGGCAACATCAAGCACAGTAAGGACGCTTCGCACGATGTTCAAAGCTTCATTCTCAAGAGTAATAAAAAGTTGATTGAAGATATCGACAAAGAAATTGCAAAAACGTTAAAAGAGATAAAAAGGCTTATAGAAACAGACAGCAACCTGAAAGAAAGAATAACAAAGCTGCTCACCATAAAGGGAGTAGGTTTGATTACCATAGCTACTATCCTGGCCGAAACTATGGGATTTGAGCATTTCAGGAATGCTAAACAACTGGTAAGTTATTCAGGCTATGATGTCGTGCAAAGAGAATCAGGAACCTCCATAAAAGGCAAGACCAGAATCTCTAAAAAAGGCAATCGGTACATCAGAAATGCATTGTACTTCCCGGCAATGGTCGCTTGCAGATTCAATCCTGGTCTAAAAGAAATGTATACAAGAATCAATCAAAACAAACCCTCAAAGATGATTGGACAAGTTGCCATTCAAAGAAAGCTATTAATATTGATCTATACTTTATGGAAGAATGATACGGAGTTCATTGAGGGCTATAAACTAAGTAGTCCCAACCCGAAAGTTGAGACTACGCTAGATAGTTCCATAGTCGAACTTCTTTGAAATACAAAAATACTTTTTTGTCTAAAATGTTTGCAATTTATAACAGTACCTTTT
>NZ_JCAJXC010000025.1:0-66070 GCF_059278965.1 Pedobacter sp. NEAU-ZC8 | reverse complement strand
GCAGCAGTTTATCAGATCTCCCCGGGTAAGAACGCAAACTTTCTCTCCATATACCTGTCGAATATACAGCGGGATGTTTCGGATAGTTTTGGGCTTTATTTTGTTGTGCAAACTCACCCACATCCAACTGCCTGATTCGCTTCCTGTTCGTCAGGCCAGAGATTTACCGCCGGCTTCCTTCAGATTCCTCCTCGCGAAGGACACCCTTGCCTTAGGTTAACGCTTCCCACTATCAAGGCGCGTTCGGGACTTTCACCCTATAGTTTGCGCCCGTGCCGGGCGCACACAACAAAGCCGGTAGTTTGGACTACCGGCTTTGTTGTTTATACTGGATATAACATCTTACAGGAAATAGCCGAGAGCAATACCTGCAATGACCAAGATTGGTGCACTGATCTTCGTGTAGTTTAGCGTGATGAAGGTAAGGGTAATAATGATGATGGACATTGCATCCAATCCTATGGGCTTAACAAGCAAAATAAAGGCAGCAATGATGAAGCCAACACTAACCGCATTGACGCCGGAGAGTGAGTACTTAATCCGGTTCACCTTTTTTAAATCATCCCAGAAAGGAACAATGAACAGTACCAGGATTACACCTGGGAGATTGATGCCCAATACTCCGATCACACCCCCGAGCAGCTGGCCATAAAATCCGTAGCCGAAGTTCTTCATGCTTAATGCGGACAGGTAACTGGTAAAGGAAAATGTGGGACCCGGAAGTGCTTGTTGCAAGGCAAAGCCGGATAGAAACTCTGAAGCATTCAGGTAATGTTTCATTTGAACGAACTCCGTGAACATCAAAGGAACAAGGACCTGCCCGCCCCCGAAAATGAAGATTCCGTTGCGATAAAAATTCTCAAACAACCTGATCGGCAAACTAAAAGGCGAGGTCGTGTTAATAATTGCACCTAGTAATGCGAGGAATAGCAACACCCCAAAATAGTAGATCAGCTTATTACGGTTGATGTTCGAAAACAAACGCATCCTCAACTCATTCTCCTCCCGTGGTGTGTCAATTGACGAGGAAATGATACCCCCTATTAATATCGCTAGCGGGAAAACATAGGCATTTCTTAGCACAAGCGTTGCGATCACTGCTGCGCCAGCAAGAAAGAAAGACAACTGCGATCGCAAGACCTTTTTTCCAAGGTTAACGGCACCATAGGCAACCACGCCCAGCGCTACTGGTTGGATGTACCTCATAATCTCCACAAACTGGTTCTTATGATCCAGCCTCGCATAACTTACCGCGGCAAAAGTCATAAGAGCTGCTGAAGGAATTATCCAGATGAGGAAAGTGATAATTGATAAACCCAGACCCCCGACTTTGTATGCGAGCCCGACCAAGGTTTGGGTTGAAGCTGGACCAGGTAGTACCTGCGCAAGTGCATTCAGCTCCAGCAGATCTTCCTCGGAAATATATTTAAGGTCCTTAACGAAATACTTTAGCAAGAGTGCCATATGTGCCTGAGCACCACCGAAGGCGGTGAACGTAAACAATATCACCTGGCGAATAAACAACAGTCTTTTAGCTACCAAAGCGCCCCAGGTTAATCGTCTTCATAATCAAGTCCCAAAGCGGAGTTCAAAGCTCCCTGAAGCTCTGAAAAAGCATGATTGTCGTTTTTATCTCTAGCGGCCTTTAAGCCCATTCGGTAGATTTCGACAGCCTTTTCTTTGTTGCCGGTCTTTTCATGAAGCTTTCCTAGATGGTAGTATGTTCCCACATAATCCGGACGTTGCTCAACCAGTAGATTATAGTAATGAAATGCTTGTTGATAGTCCGCTGCGGTATTGTATTCAGTGGCCAGTGCATATAGGATAAAGGGATCGGAAGGATCAGCTTTCAAAAATTCTAATAACTTGTTTAATCGGGTAGTTTGCATTTTTAATCCTTGCTTTTTTAATTAGATTTGCAAAAAGACTTTTTTTATGAAAATATTAGTTTGTATAAGTAATGTGCCAGACACAACCACAAAAATAACTTTTACTAACGATAATACACAATTCAATACTGCGGGTGTTCAATACATTGTGAACCCTTACGATGAGATTGCGTTATCCAAAGCTATTTCGCTTTGCGAAGGTGGAAAAGGATCTGTAACCGTCATTAACGTTGGAGAAAACACCACCGAGCCGACCATCCGTAAAGCACTAGCCATTGGTGCTGATGACGCCGTAAGGATCAATGCAGCGCCACGTGATGCTTATTTCACTGCCTTCCAGATTGCTGAATATGCCAAGGACCATGAATTCGATATGATTCTTACCGGCCGCGAATCTATTGACTACAATGGCGCGCAAGTTGCATCCATGATCGGTGAATTTTTGCATATTCCATCCATTTCAATCATTAAAAAACTGGACTATGATGGAAGTACCGCAACAATCGAAAGAGAAATTGAAGGTGGTAAAGAAATCCTGACCGTGACTGGAAAGTTCATCGCGAGCTGTGCTGAAGGCATTGCTGAACCAAAGATCCCAAATATGAGGGGCATCATGTCGGCAAGAACAAAGCCATTGCAGGTTGTTGAAGCTAAAGATATTGAGCAACTGTCTAAAATCGAGTCCTTTCAAACGCCTCCACCAAGAGGAACAGTGAAACTTGTACCATCTGAGGATACCGAAAAACTGATCGACCTTTTACATCAAGAGGCTAAAGTAATCTAATCCCTTCCACTCATAAGTATAATAAACGATATATGTCAGTTTTAGTCTACGTAGAACACGCGGATGGAAAGTTTAAGAAATCTGTTTATGAAGCAGTTTCTTATGCAAAAGCCATCGCTGAACAAAATAATACAAACCTTACTGCAATCTCCATTGGAGATGTTGAAGAGCCAACATTGGCAGAACTTGGAAAATATGGTGCATCTAAGGTTCTTTCTGTCAATACAAGCCAATTAAAAAACTTCGTTAACCAAGCTTATGCTTCTGTTATTGCAGAAGCTGCTGCAAAAGAAGGTGCAAACATCGTAGTGCTTTCAAACTCATTCTCGGGAAAAGGTTTGGCACCTCGTGTAGCTGTTAAACTAAACGCCGGATTTGTAGATGGCGCTATAGAACTTCCAACCAATGATGGTGGAAGCTTCAAAGTAAAAAAAACAGCGTTCTCCGGTAAAGCCTTTGCGGTAACTGAAATTACGTCTGAAAATAAGGTGGTTGCTTTAAACCCTAACGCTTACGGTGTTAAGGAAGCTGGAGCGAATGATGTAGCGATCGAGGCATTTACACCTGCTGAAAATGCTTCTGATTTCAACGCAGTTGTTAAAGAAATTATCAGGGCGACCGACAAAGTTTCTCTGCCTGATGCGGAAATTGTAGTTTCTGCGGGAAGAGGATTAAAAGGGCCTGAAAATTGGGGTATGATTGAAGAACTTGCAGGTTTATTGGGCGCTGCAACTGCCTGTTCAAAACCGGTATCAGACGCAGACTGGAGACCACATTCTGAACACGTTGGTCAGACCGGAATAACGGTAAGTCCAAACTTATATATTGCAATAGGTATTTCGGGTGCGATACAGCACCTTGCTGGTATCAGCTCTTCAAAAGTAATTGTTGTGATCAATAAAGATCCAGAAGCACCTTTCTTCAAAGTTGCTGATTATGGAATTGTTGGCGACGCTTTTGAGGTTGTACCAAAATTAATTCAAGCATTAAAAGCACATAAAGGATAATATACCTGGCCGGCTAGCCCGGCCCAGGTATTCTTAATCATGAAAAAAGTAAAACTTGATATCGTTGGATTATCCTACAGCCAGACACAGTCTGGAGCATACGCGCTCGTGTTAGGAGAGATTAATGGACGACGACGTCTTCCCATCATCATAGGTGCCTTTGAAGCGCAAGCGATCGCCATAGAGATGGAGAAGATGACACCTACCCGTCCGCTTACCCACGATCTTTTTAAAACATTCGCACTCGCCTATAACATCGAGATCCGGGAGGTACTTATTTATAACCTGGTAGAAGGCGTGTTTTTTGCAAAGATCATTTGTTCTGACGGGAATACTGTTCAGGAGATTGATGCCCGTACCTCAGATGCAATCGCACTTGCGGTAAGATTTAACGCCAATATCTACACCTATGAATTTATCCTGTCTTCTGCCGGAATATTAATTGAAGGAGAGGATTTTCTTTTTCTAGAGAATATAGACAGCATCTCCAAGGAACAGGGATCCGAAGACATAAACACTTCCATACCAGGCTCCAGTTATAAGTCGTACAGCCTGGAAGAACTTCAACAAAAACTTCAAGAGGCTATCGCCGAAGAAGCCTATGAGAAAGCGGCAAGGATCAGAGACGAGATCAACAAACGAAACTCTGCATAATACTTCATTTGAATCAATTAATAGCTTGACCTTGAACAATTACTTAAGGAATGCGTGACAGTCAGTTTATTATTTTACATAATGCTTTTTTCAATCTTAAAATTAAACTAAACTGTTATTATGAACGTTAAGTTCCGCCTAACCCTGATGAATTTCCTTCAGTTTTTCATTTGGGGTTCATGGCTTATTACAATTGGTGTTTACTGGTTTCAAAATAAACAATGGTCTGGTTCTGAATTTGGGGTTATATTCTCAACTATGGGTATCGCATCGATATTCATGCCGGCGCTTGCAGGTATTGTTTCAGACCGCTGGATCAATGCGGAAAAGTTACTGGGCATCATGCATATTCTAGGCGCTTTTGTGCTCTTCAGCCTTCCGCTTGTTGATAATCCAACAACTTTCTTCTGGGTCATATTGCTTAATATGATCTTCTACATGCCTACACTCTCCCTTTCTATTACCGTGGCATATACTGCTTTAAAGAATAATAAAAAAGACATAATTAAGGACTATCCGCCCATCCGGATATGGGGAACTATCGGCTTTATTGCCGCGCTGTGGGTGGTGAGTTTAACAGGTAATGAAGCTTCTTCAAACCAATTCTACATCGCTTCTGCAGTTTCTTTATTTCTAGGGATCTATGCTTTTACGTTGCCAAAATGTCCACCCCTGGCTAAGAAAACGGAGACAAAGACCTTCGTTGACGCCTTAGGCCTTCGGGCTTTCTCCTTATTCAAACAAGGGAACTTCGCAATATTCTTCTTATATTCTATGCTACTAGGCGCTGCATTGCAGTTAACAAACGCCTATGGAGATACGTTCCTTCACGATTTCAAGAATGTTCCTGAATATGCGAACCTGTTGGCAGTAAAATACCCGGCAATCATTATGTCCATCTCCCAGATCTCTGAAACGCTGTTTATTCTGGCTATCCCCTTTTTCCTTCGGAAATTTGGGATCAAGTACGTCATGCTTTTCAGTATGCTTGCCTGGGTGTTAAGATTCGGGCTTTTCGCCTTTGCAGATCCTGCTGGGGGATTATGGATGATTGTTCTTTCCTGTATCATCTACGGAATGGCTTTCGATTTCTTTAATATTTCGGGCTCATTATTCGTTGAAACACAAGTAGACGCGAAAATGCGTGGAAGTGCACAGGGTCTGTTTATGATGATGGTGAATGGTTTTGGTGCACTATTCGGAAGTTTCGCCAGCGGTTGGATCATTGAACATTTCTTTACTTACGCTGATCAAAGCAAAGATTGGACAAACATCTGGATCACATTTGCTACATATACGCTCGTTTTAGCGGTTACATTCCCATTTGTTTTCAAATACAAACACACAGCTGCAGAAGAAACGGCGATCAAAGCTTTGGAACACTAATTTAGGCATAAACAACATAATCACATGTCAACCGGTAAATATAGGAAGGAATCTAACTGCCTGAACTGCGGCCACCACGTAGAGGAACATTTTTGCACGCATTGTGGTCAGGAGAACATAGAAATCAGAGAAGATGCTATTCACATGATCAGCCATGCTATAGCGGATTACTTTCACTTTGAATCCAAGTTCTTCGGGACCATCAAGCCTCTGCTTATGCAGCCAGGCTATCTCTCTAAGCTCTATGTAGCGGGTAAAAGAGTGGCTTTCATCCATCCGATAAGGCTTTACATCTTCATCAGTATTGTTTTTTTCCTGTTTATGCTTAGCAGCTCGAAGTCGAATGAAGTAGAACAAGAGGCAGCGCAGACCACGAATACTACAAAAAAGAAAGAGGCTTTTCTAAAAATCGAAAGGTTAGAACAGGATCTAAAGAATCGAGCACTAACATCCGCACAACGAGATAGCATCATTAGAGTAGCAATATCTGAGGCTAATGAGAAAAATGCGGAATCGAATGATTTCACGATCAATGACGATTGGGTTAACAAAGTCGATACGACTGTAAATGCCTATGAGAACCGGCAGAAGGCGCTACCTGCTAAAGAGCGGGATAACTTTCTTAAGCACTATATCATTCGCAAAAACCTGGAGCTACGAAAGTATCCAAATGCCGGAGAAAAGATCAAGGAAGACATCAAGCACAATGTGCCTAAGATGATGTTCATCTTACTCCCTTTATTTGCATTGATTTTGAAACTCGTTTACTTCAGACCTAAGAAATACTACTACGAGCATCTCATTTATTCCTTTCACGTGCACGCTGCGCTTTTTCTAAGCTTGCTTATACTAAATGCACTTACCTGGTTTTTTGACCTGTTTTTTGGCATTTCATTTCTGCTAAACACTGCCTGGTTTATATATGCGTTATGGTACATCTATCGCTCGCTAAGAACGTTTTATAATAGCAGAAGATGGGTAACGGTAGCTAAATTTGCATTTTTAATGTTCGGCTATCTTATTGTATTTACCCTTTCCATTTTAATCATCATCGCAGTAACAATGATCATGTTGTAATTTATAGTTACAACTGGTTTTTCAAAACCAACTAAAATAAGAAAGCCCCTGAAAGTTTAATTTCAGGGGCTTTTCTTTGTTAAATATTCTCAATTCATTTGCAGTATATCTAAAATGATATACCATTTGGATTGAATCTTTTGTACGGATATTATCGCTCTGAAATATCAGTGAAAGTTCTGTCTTTATGACCTACATAGATCTGTCTAGGACGACCGATAGGCTCTTTGTTCTCGTGCATCTCTTTCCACTGTGCGATCCATCCTGGAAGACGGCCAAGGGCGAACAATACGGTAAACATATCCGTAGGGAAACCCAAGGCACGGTAGATGATACCAGAATAGAAATCAACGTTTGGATAAAGCTTACGTTCTACGAAATAAGGATCATTCAGTGCTGCCTCTTCAAGCTTCTTCGCGATTTCAAGTACCGGATCATTGATACCTAGCTTCGCTAAGATGTCATCACAAGCTTTTTTAATGATCTTTGCCCTTGGGTCAAAGTTCTTATAAACGCGATGCCCGAAGCCCATCATACGGAAAGGATCGTTTTTATCTTTCGCTTTATTGATCCATTTTTCAGTGTCTCCACCATCTTCTTTGATCTTCTCAAGCATCTCAATTACAGCTTGATTAGCACCGCCATGTAATGGACCCCATAAGGCATCAATACCTGCCGATACAGAAGCATACAGGTTACAGTCTGAAGACCCAACCATCCGCACTGTAGATGCGGAGCAGTTTTGCTCGTGATCGGCATGCAGGATCAACAGCGTGTTCATCGCTGCAACTACAACCGGATCTATCTCCACTTCTTCTGTACGCTGACCGAAGATCATGTGAATGAAGTTACTTACATAGTCGTACTTATTTTTTGGATAGATAAGCGGATGACCAAGAGATTTCTTGTAAATGAAGGCTACAATCGTCGGAAACTTCGCAAGCAATTTGATCATGGTTAAATCCATGGTTTCAGGCGAAGAATTTGCATTTAACGATTCAGGGTAGAATGTAGATAACGAACAAACCAAAGATGAAAGCTGAGCCATAGGGTGAGATTTAGATGGGTAACCATCCAAAAACTTCTTCATATCCTCGTGGATAAGCGTATGGCGACTAATGTTGCTTTGTAAGCCAGCAAGTTGGTCTGAAGTCGGAAGATCTCCATAGATCAGCAAGTAGGCAACCTCAAGAAAGGTAGATTTCTTTGCAAGTTCCTCAATTTCATAGCCCCGGTACTTCAATATTCCTTTTTCACCATCAAGGAATGTGATTGCACTCTTGGTGGATCCAGTATTCTTGTAACCAAAATCTAAAGTAATATGACCCGTCAAGTCCCTTAATTTAGAAATATCTATAGCCTTCTCTCCCTCTGTTCCTGTTATAACAGGAAACTCATAAACCTTACCATCAATCTTTATTTCTACGATATCTGACATATTATATATTTATTTTAAACGTAATTAAATCTAATCATCATCATTTCACTATCAACAAAGCTGTTCAATTATTTCGAAAAACCTGCTAATAAATTCAATATTCCTATTAAAGGCTTGCCGTGAATTGATCCTTAACGGAACCACATTCCATCATTTCATCGCCATAATAAGGATTTTGTATCTTTTTTTCCGACGAAAGCCATGAACCACCATCGCCCTTGTTTGCCATTGGGCAGTGTTCGACATAAATGGTGCCTTTTTTCAAAGTTGCGTGGCTAAACAATGCGATAACATCTGAGCTCAGATAGGTGAACTCCTTACGCTGTGCAGCAATATCCTTTGATTCAGAAATCTTCTTGGCAATTAATGCGGTATTTTCACAACCTTCAAAAACGGCCAGGTTGTTTTGAAGGGACGATGCAGCTGTCTTGGCCACCTCATATTCAGATGATACCAGCGCATCTTTGAGTATCACATAGTTGTCGTAAATTGACTGGAGTTTTGGGTTTTCCAACTCTACTCCACCTGTAGCATCAACCACGGCCGTGGTTTCTGTATCTTTTGATTCTTTGGGATTTTGAGCATTTGAGCAAGCAGCTAAAACAAGCATCAGCACAATTCCGGCATAGTTTCTCATTCTTTTACGTTTTGATATTCGGCTTATGAGCCTGGGCTCTATTTTGGTCAAATTAGCACTAAAATTTTAAATTTGGAAAGATTGATTGAAAATCAAGTTTGGTTTCCCAACTTATGTAATTCAAATTATAATCAATTGCGAAACCTATCAAACAAAAAACCCCACCTGCAACGCAAGTGGGGTTTTTATCAAAAACATAAATTATAACTTGAAGCCATAAGCTACACGAATCGCAACATGTCCCATGTTATCATTCGTGTATTTAACCCCTTTCGAGATGCCTTCATATTTAACTCCAAGGTCTAATCCACTGCTCCAAGAATAGCCTATTGCTGGAGAGTAAATAAAGCCTGTTTTCGAGAATTCAGAAACACCGAATGCGGCACCAACTTCACCTAAAGCATACAAACCAGAACCTGTTGGACTAAAGAAATACTTTAAACCAGCCTTTACTGGAATGAATGCATAATCAGGAGCCTCAACATTTACGCCGGCTACATCATAATCTTTACCAAAAAAATGCGTATAACCAACAGTCACAGGAACAGATAACTGTTTTACCACATTAAATTGGATACGAGCATCAACACCTAAAGTAAGATTATGGAAGTCGTTATTTGTTGGTACACCCACGTTTGCGCCAATACCGAAGTTTGGAGTCTGTGCATTTACATTAGTACTGAAGAATAAAGCAACTACAGCTGCTGCAGAAGCTAAAATTTTAGTAAATCTTTTCATTTTATAATTATTTAGTTTAATCAAACGTCATTAAATATATTCTTGTTTGACAATTGCCCATAATCAAAAGGTATGCCACAGCAAGCATATCTGCCTGCCTCTGCAGTTCAATTAAGTCGTTTTAATATCGAAAAAGTTACTTTTAATGTCATTTAAAACCTGCTCACGCAAGTTTTCAGAATTTATATCTGCCTGATACCAATGGATGTTAACCCCATCCTTCTCCATCTTTCTGAAAAAGGTCATTTGACGTTTTGCATACTGGCAAATTCCATTATAAAGCTGTGTTTTCATGTCAGTATAAGAAACCTGATGTTTAAGGTAGGAAACGACAATTTTGTATTCTAAACCGTAAAAGCAGAGCATTTCTGCCGACACACCAGATTCAAGCAAGCCTGCCACCTCTTCAATCATACCTTCGTCTAAACGCCTTTCCAGTCGCTTGTGGATTTTCTCCCGTCTGGTGCCAACGTCGTCATAGAGGCCGATTACATAAGGGCTGATCTCGGGTCTTGGTACCAGTTCAAGTTTGTTTGAAGCTAGAAATGTTGCGACTTCAATAGCGCGTATAAGCCGTTTGCGAGTGGAGCGATCAACGTGCTCGGTATTCTCAAGCGCGAATTGATCTAACACGGTATTCAGTTCCTGCTGCGTTTTAACCATTAATGTCGCACGTAAGTCTAGGTCGACTGGTATTGAAGTATAAGCATGATTTTGAAGCACACTATGAATGTACATCCCGGTACCGCCGCACAGAAGCGGCAGCTTCTTTCGCCGGGTTAGTTGTTGAAATACCTCAAAGAAATCATTTTTAAATTCATCCACGTGGTATCTTTCACCTGCATCTTTGATATTGATAAGATGATATGGTATGTTGATTCCCTGATAATTATATTCAGTCAAGTCTTTCCCGGTTCCAATGTCCATCCCTCTAAAAACCTGTCTGCTATCTGCACTGATGATCTCTGCGTCTAATGCGGCAGAAACGGACACGGCAAGCTTCGTTTTGCCGGATGCAGTGGGACCTAAAATAACGACTAGCGGATTAGCAATCTTTGATTCTACCGGTAACATCTTACAAGTATAGGATGTATTTAAGGTTTCCAGTATTGAAAATCTTCACAAATCTTGAACTGTGGTCACCTTTTTCGGATGCGCCAAGATCCTGAGGCATGCTCGGCAACCGATGTTGAAAATACCTTTTGTTGGTGCAGACGTCCAACCAGAGCGAAGCTGGAGGCATTAAACTGTGAAATGTGAAGCCAGCAGCTTCATAACCTTTGCCCATCGACCAGTCCCGGTCTGCATAGCTCATGATATCGTTTGTTTTAACGGATGAGGCAAAATGCTTAATCAATTTGGTTAGACCACCTGTGACGGTAAAACCAGACTTAGTTGCAAAACGAATCAACTCCGCTGAGCGATAGCCTTCAGCATGCTGCCGCATTAAACGTGTGCCGCTAAAAGTAGCTACAGCCACCAGCTCATTCTGGTATTGCAGACCCAGCTTGTAACGAGCCATCGCAGGCCCTTGAATATGAAAGGCGGATAAGAATGTATCCGCCTGCTGTTTGTCTAATGGAATTACCGTTGTTTTCCGCCCGTGTATTCGTGTATTCCGGCCGGTTAAGGATTGAATTCTATTCAGCACCTGCATTTGCCTGGAGCACCAAACATCTTCCCAAAGGCTCACAAATTGTATCCCCAGGTCAAAATGATGCTTTTGGGCGGCAATAACTTCATCCGCTTCAAGTTGGTTGCTTATTGATATGCAGTTTATTACAACATCATGGCTCAGCAAGCGAATTAATATCATCCGGTCATTAGGAACAAGTTCAGCCGCAATGCCGTAATCAGCTAACAGCTGCAGGAGATCAAGATGCCAACTTTGCTTTACACCCACTCCGTCTCTTTGAAGGTCTTGTAGGTTGCAGATAAGATATCGTCGATCTTCATTTTAAGTACATCATCAAGTTTCGTAATTCGCTCTTGTAATTCGCCATCCCCTGTTAAAGTGGAATAGCGAAAACAAACATGATCAGCTTCTATCTTAATACTTGCAAAGAATCGCTCGGTTACATTATCTGCTTTTATGTTCTTTTCACTCCACAAATCATACTCCTCCTCACTGTTTATCCGGTTCGTGAATCCAAGGGCAGCATAAGGTTGTAGTTCGGCACGGATGGTTTGAAATATCTCTATAAAATCTGTTTTCATGCTATTCTGTTCTTAATATTTAATGATTAACAGAGAAGGTTTGCAATTGTTTAACAGATGCTGCTTTCAGAAGAAGCCTTAAGCTGAACACCAATCTTGTCTAAAAGATCATCCATATCGAAAGGTTTTTCCAGAAAATCTTCTGCCCCGGCCTCTTTAGCTGAGTTCTCCAGATCCGGACTTGCTGAAATCATGATGACTGGTATGTCCCTAGTGAGTTCCTTAAGCTTCAAAGCTTTACAAACATCCCTGCCATCGGTTCCAGACATCCAAATGTCTAATAATATTAAGTCAGGAAAATTCTCGTTCAAGTCTAAGAGTGTTGCACCATCATAAGTATAACTCACCTCATAACCTCCAAATTCAAGCATCGCTTGCACTGCATCTACAATCGCCTTATCGTCATCAGCAATCATTACTCGTTTTGGTCTATCCATTCAAAGTTTCGTTGTGTACGCAAAATTCGCAAAAACGATACCACTAAATGATGTACTAAGCCGGTGACTTTTCCATGATGCTCACCCCGCAGGCCAAGAGCTGCTCCGTGATGGTTTTCGTATAGGTTGTAATCTCTTCTTTGAATTCAGACACTGATGCTCCCGACCGGATTTCCTCCAATCGCTTTTCCCACTGTCCGGTAAGCTCGGCCTGGGCAATCATCTGATCTTTTACCACCTCATAAACTGCTAAGCCTTTGTCAGATGGAACAAGATTACGCTTCTCACGCCTGATATATTCTCTTGTAATCAAGGTCTCAATAATCGAAGCTCTTGTTGCTGGCGTACCAAGTCCACTGTCTTTCATGGCATAGCGTAGCTCCTCATCTTCGATCTCCTTGCCCGAGGTCTCCAGCGCTTTTAAAAGGGACGCCTCATTATATAGGGGTTTGGGCTTCGTTTGTTTCTCCACCAATGCTTTCTCCAGAATGGGTAACAATTCCTCTTTTTTCACTTTTGGAAGGGAAAGGCTTTCCTCACTTTTACTGTCTTCCTCAGGGTCGTTCAAAACCGAACGCCAGCCAGCGGCGCGGATGACCGTACCGTTAGCCACGAATTCGGAGCCCGATTCAATAGTGATTTTTGTTAATTCTTTGATACACTCCTTATGAAATGCCTCCAGCATACGGCCGACGATCATATCATAAACAGCTTGTTTGTCGCTACTGAGGTGATAAGGCACTTCACCAGTTGGCAAGATAGCATGGTGATCAGTTACTTTCTTTGCATTCACACTCCTTTTGTTCAAAGGAACAGTAGAAAGGAATTCTGCACTCTTACCGAAATCCGGATGCCCTTTTAATTGATCAATCAGTTTTGGTATTCCAGCGAATACATCATCCCCTATGTAACGGCTGCCTGTTCTTGGATAAGAAATCAACTTACCTTCATATAAGCCCTGCAGAATGCTTAGTGTCTGATCGGCCGTGTAGCCCTTTTTCTTATTGGCTTCCTGCTGAATACTGCTTAGATCATGCAATAAGGGAGGTGGCTCCTTTCTCGGCTTCGACTCTACATCTTTAATCAAAGCACCCAGGGGAAATCCACTATTTACATCCTGAATTTTCTCAAACAATGCCTCAGCATCTTCTTTTTTGTCAAAACTAGCGACCGACATTGCTTTAAACTGCTGTCCGTCTTTATCCAGCAAAATGCTCAACTGATAGAATAGTTTTGGCACAAAGTTCTTGGATTCGATATATCGGGCACAAATCATCGCCAGCGTGGGTGTTTGCACCCTACCGAGTGAGAGCACCGTTCTATTACCCGCAGCAATACTTAATGCTTGCGTTGCATTCATACCAACCAGCCAGTCCGATTCAGAGCGACAATGTGCCGAATTGAAAAGTGTGTCGTAATCAGTACCTGGTTTCAGATTCCTGAATCCCTCTTTAATCGCCTCATCAGTTTGGGAAGAAATCCATAACCGCTTGAAAGGCTTTTTACATTTAAGATAATAATAGATATAACGGAAAATTAATTCACCCTCCCGTCCGGCATCAGTTGCAACGATAATTTCTGTAGCCTCGTCGAATAGCTTCTTTATGATATCGAGCTGCTTCCGCACAGAGGGGTCCTCAATCAGACCATCCTTCGTTTTGATCTTACGTACTGACAGCTTGAATTTTTTAGGCAGCATTGGCAAATGTTGTCGGCGCCAGCCGATGAAGCCATATTCCTGGGGCGGTGCCAATTGTAATAGATGCCCAAATGCCCAGGTGAACGAATATCCTTTACCCTCTATATAGCCATCTCTTTTTGTTGTAGCTCCAAAGACTTTTGCCAACTCCCTTGCTACAGATGGCTTTTCCGCAATAACGATCTTCATAATAGCTCAAAAATATCAAATCCAGCTATAAAAGTGTTACAATGCGCATCAACAATATCTTTTATATCGGCAGAATAACCTCCACCCATACTCACCTGAACCGGCAAATTGTGTGCTTTACAAAGCTCAAAAACAATCCTGTCCCGTTCGGCCGTGTCTGATTTTGAGAGTTTTAATTTGCCCAACTTGTCAGAACTTAATACATCAACACCGGCAAGATAGAAGACAAAATCCGGTTGAAAACTTTTTACCAATGTTGGCAGCTGCTCCCTAAGTAATTTCAGGTAGGTTTCCCCTGTAATACCATTTTCAAGTGGAAGGTCGAGGTCAGATTTTTCCTTTCGGAATGGGAAATTTTTATCACCATGCATGGAAAAAGTAAACACCCGTGGCTCATCATAGAAGATCTCGGCAGTACCATTGCCTTGATGAACATCTAAATCAATTATTAATATACGTTCACATATACCATTATCAAGCAGGTAATTAGCGGCAATCGCCTGATCATTCAACAAGCAAAATCCCTCGCCCCAATTGGATCCGGCGTGATGGGTTCCACCAGCTACATTGAATGCGATACCATTCGCAATTGCATGCAAGGCGCCATCGATTGTGCCCTGTACAATACGTATCTCCCGCTCTACCAGTAGTGCATTCAAAGGGA
This sequence comes from Pedobacter sp. NEAU-ZC8, assembly GCF_059278965.1. NCBI lineage: Bacteria > Pseudomonadati > Bacteroidota > Sphingobacteriia > Sphingobacteriales > Sphingobacteriaceae > Pedobacter > Pedobacter sp. NEAU-ZC8. Next base: position 51,254 of record NZ_JCAJXC010000025.1, on the reverse strand, counting down.
AACCAATACGACGCTGTTCCTTGTAAGGCAAGGTCAGATCTCTAAGTTGTTCCCAGTATTGCTGATCGTGGGTAGCCAAAATGACCGCTTCCGCGGCAGGCACTGGACAGAAAAGTTGTTCAGGCACGATCTTTCCGGTATGAAGCAGCTGAAGTGGGATAAGTTCATACTTTAACATTGGGAAGCGATGCCCTTCTGGAAGTGGATGCGCATAAATGTCGCAGTAGGCTATTTTAATCATTAAACTCTTTTGGAATGTCTGCAACGTTCAGGACCATCATCACACAAAGATCAAAAAAAAGGCAGATAATTGATTACCTGCCTTTTCATTATAAATCGATTGATTTTAAAACTTCATCTCGCCATGATCGCCCACATCAGACTTTTGACCTGTTACAATTGCTTTAAGCATGTTGAAAGCGACTACCATCTTAGAGGAACTGCTATCCCAATACTCTGCAAAAGCAGGTGTTACTTTGATCAGTATCAAGTTTGGATCTTCAACTCCATCAGGGAACCACACCTTCACAGGCGGCATAAAATACGCTTTCTTCCTTTCCTGATCATCAACAAGCTCTGCTTTACCGTTAACATACAGATAGGTATTGTTTGAAGGGCTACTGTAAGCCAAGGAGACTTCGTTGTCCCTGGATATCTCCTTTGATTTCAATGAATATTCATTCGTAAAGAACCAAATACTGCCATCCTCTTCGACATGAGCCGTTCCCATCGGGCGACTTGAAAACCGACCTTCAGCATCTAAGGTGGTGAGCATGCAAATGCGGACCTCTTCAATCTTATCCTTTAGTTCTTTTATGTTTTTTTCGTTTTCCATGGTATCATTTTTAAGGTAATACCATCTGAACAGTACAGAAAAAGAAATTGTTTTAACGATTGGGTTTACTGACAAATCTATTGCCTTTAATGTAGCACCTCCAAGGCAATAAGGCATGTTCCGCAGCATAGCCCACGCCGACTCTTGGTACAGCTGCTATACGCTCGTCGGGTATTAACGGACCATCTTCAATCCAAATTTGTTCACCAAGCAGATCCTGGCCATTTAGGGCCCGATCTATCCCCATTGCTTTGGATAATGCCCCAGGGCCGGCGGTCAGATTAGGCTTCAAAACCGGCATCCCCCTACGTTGCAGCATTTCTTCAAGTCCAATAGTTGGTTCTAAACCTCTGATTAGTACGGCATGTGGCGTATTCAGTGGCCCTGTTACCACATTAAACAAGTGGTGAATGCCATAGCACAAGTAAACGTATGACACGCCACCAGCAAGGTACATCGTCTTGGTTCGAACTGTGAGTCGCCCGCCATAGGCGTGAGAAGCCTTATCCTCAACACCCGCATATGCTTCGGTTTCCACAATAACGCCACCTGTAATAACGCCCTCGATGTTTGTAAACAGCTGCTTACCCAGCAACTGCTTTGCCAGGCTATTTACATCAAGATCTTGATAAAATGCATAGCTTAGCTTAGCCATATATTAAGGAGGTGATTTCCGCAAGATATTTGGCATCTACTTCGTCAAATTCGTTTAAAGATGCAGAATCAACGTCTAATATCCCCGCAACTTCCCCGTTCTTGAATAGAGGCAAAACGATTTCGGACCGGGAGGCTGAACTACAAGCAATGTGCCCTGGAAACGCGTCAACATCTGGTACGATGATCGTCTCGCCATTCTGCCATGCGGTTCCACAAACGCCTTTACCTTTTCTGATTCTCGTACAAGCAACTGGCCCCTGGAACGGCCCAAGCACCAATTCATCCCCTTTCACCAAATAGAAACCAATCCATAGCCAGCCAAACTGTTCTTTTAAGGCTGCAGAAATGTTTGCCAGATTAGCGATAAGATCGGGCTCACCCGTCACCAATCCCTTAATTTGAGGAATCAAGGATTGATACCGTTCTGCTTTATCTACGCTGGTAATGATGTTTAAGTCTTCTGCCATAATGCTCAATTAAATTCCAAATTTAAGAATTCGCTACGTTCAAACTTGCAGTTTTTGTGAAAAGGAGATAATTATTAGATTTGGATTTTACCTAAACGCACAACATGAGAATCATAGCGGAACTACCCCACCCAGATTGCAAGATTAGCATCTTTAACATGAACCAGAAGTACATTATTAAATTCGAACAGGGAACCCTCGAGCAAAGCTACAAGCTCTCTGAACTGGATCTTAGTGGTGGTGGAGTAAACGAGATATTTCAAATTATCGACGATGCTTTTGTTGCTACTGTGGTCGAAAGGTTCAAGTTGATGCGCAGCGATTTTGCAGCGGCATATAATAGACAGCAGTATTAAATAAGCGGCATAACCCACTAAGGCAAAGCAAGTTCAATGCATAATCAAAATTTTATTTTAGATATTGCTAGCTTTAACCTAGCCCCTGTACCACTTATATTAAGCAATACATGACATGGTAGCGCCTATATCACTGAAATATAGTATCTTCTATAGCCGTGCAAAATATTATTTTTGAGCCTTAATTGCCAAATTTAGTTTGGAAGGTCTCTTTAATTGCGTAATTAGCCGGCTTTTAAATCGTCACGAGAAATTAACTTTTCTGGCAACAGATTGGTTGTATATTGCGGTAAACTCCCGCGGTATGCTCAGACGCTTTTTTCCCCTCAGCCTTATTTTGTCAGGACTCATGTTTTCGATGAGCCAAACCCCTACTGTTGCTCAGGAGAACCAGATTCGAAAAGACAAGATCTATTTTCGAAGTGGCTTTGGTCTTTCCTTGCCAGTTGCAGAAAGTAGAGGCTTTTTGGATGCAAAGTTTTCCACCTCCTTAGGAGGCCTGGTATTCCTTGGACCTAAAAACTTTTTCTTTTATCCTAAGATTGGACTAAACGCATATGGTTACGACCAACTAAACTTAGATGCAGGTGCAAACAACCGTGTAATGCATGGACGGTCTACCACTTACCTATTGAGTATGGATTTAGGTTACCGACGAACCATCAAACATTTTGGATTTTACGGATTTGGCGGCGGCGGTGGCGGGATTATTCTACTGCCAAAGATCAGTGATCCCGAAGCCGACGTCATTAGGATGTACAACACCAGCAACCTTGTAATGCTTCTGGAAGCGGGTGTTGGCGCAGACTATAGTTTTGGAAATGTATTAGTTTTTGCTGAAGCGAGCTATACACACGGTTTAAACAAATTAGAGCAACAGCGATACAGAGCTATACCGCTTAGTTTCGGAGTCAGAACTAATATCACCAGAATATTTTATAAATAACGTGTTTAGGCTGGCTTGTAAGTAGACAAGCTGTTCACCCACCCTACACAAGGGGTTGACAAGGTGCTTCTTCGCCTTTAGCCTTGTCAAGGCCTTGTCAACCCCTTGTCAACCCCCTGTTAACACCAGGCCAATAGTTATGCACGAGCTGACAAGTCTGATAACAGGTTTTGACGTAAACAGGCGCTGCTTAACCATGATATCGCCAGCAAGCTTTCAAAAACGATATTTTTTACGTACCTTTGTGAAACATTAGGCTACTCTCTGGCACAATCTTGTTAACCAATTTTAATTGGCTTTCATTCTCCCGGAAAACATTTCCAACTGAGATTATAAATTTTATTCAGGTCAGTCGCATACTCAAGTGCTCATCTATTAAGATTGACTTTTACGGGAACCGCAGAGAGCAGTTATTTTTTTACTTAAACTACGTATATATGGCTAAGTCTCAAGCAACCTTCATGAAGAAGCAACTCGAAAAAAACAGACAGAAAAAGAAAGAAGACAAGTTGCAAAGAAAAGAAGAGCGTAAGCAAAACCCAGGCGGAAGCGATCTAGAAAGCATGTTAGCATACGTTAACGAATTCGGCGAAATCGTTTCTACACCGCCAGAAAAGAAACCTACCACTCCACCGGAGGACAAATAAAGATACCTGCCCTGACTGCAAAGTTCAGGGCTTTTATTTTCCTGAGCTTTTCAGCCCATTATTAACGCGATAACTATTCCTCAAATTACATCATGTGCAAGCAGCTGTGAAGCGTTGTACCTCGCATGTTCCGGTGCTTGGTTATAGCGTCTGTCCTGATTTTTATTCAGGCGATCTATGCAGGATAAACCTGAACTTCAGCACAAAAGGTAGAACTACGAACGATAAAAGTGTGTTTTAAGCAGGTTAGCACTGCGTTCAAAGCTCTTTCTATTAGTTACTCGATTATAGAAAAAAGTTTTACCTTAGCTAAACTGTGTAGAAAAACGTGCTAAATATGAGCATCAGTTTCCTTTGCAACCTGACTAATTCAGCACAACTTCATTCTCGCAGCCTAAATTTAGTATAACGTCTCTTAAATTATGGAAGATTGCGCAACGATTGCAGACCTGTTTTCGATTCGGGTAACCAGCACTCCCGATAGCATTGCGTTAGAACTTAAAGATCAAACGTTGAGTTATAAACAGCTCGACGAGCTGTCGGACCGGGTTGCAAGCTTTTTGTCCGACAAAGGTGTGCATGCTGATATGATCATTCCCATCTGCCTAGACAGATCATTTGATATGATTGTCGCAATACTCGGAATAATCAAGTCTGGCGCGGCATATGCACCGATAGACCCCAACTATCCGCAGGCAAGAATACAATACATACTCGATGACCTTCACGCTCCGTTTACGATTAGTAAGCGTAATTGCTGTCATAAAATACATGGCGAAGTGTTTCTCTTAGATCAACTTATCACGACCTCTGCTGAATTTAAAAAACATCAGTCTAAGCCTTCCGACCTGCTGTATGTAATTTATACCTCTGGATCTACAGGATTGCCAAAAGGCGTTATGGTTGAGCATCATTCACTTGTAGCTTACATTGAAGCACAATCAGAATACTTCAAGATCACGGAGAACGAAAAAATACTGCAGTTTTCCAACTACTGCTTTGATGCTTCCATTGAACAAATCTTTTTGGCACTGCTAAACGGAGCCTGTCTTGTACTCATGAACGAAGAACATTTACAAGACGCGGTTTTGTTCTCGAAGTACATCAAGGAGAAGCAAATCACACACCTACATGCCACACCTGGATTTTTAGATAACCTGCCTGCAGGCGAATACCCCGGTTTAAAAAGAATTATTTCAGCTGGCGATCTCTGCAAGAAGCAGCTTTTTATGAAGTGGGCTGGTAAACTTGACTTCTATAACAAATATGGGCCGACTGAATCAACAATTTCGGTCCTGGAGTATGCTTGTAGCCGCGATGAAGTTATTTCTTCGAAAGTGCTTCCCATTGGAAAACCTATTGGAGACACTAGGGTTTATCTGCTCAACGAAAAACTTCAAGAAGTCGCGGTTGGGGAAACTGGCGAAATTCATGTGAGCGGTGCGCAGGTTTCCCGCGGGTATCTCAACCAACCAGCATTAACAGCGGAGAAATTTATTCCAAGCCCTTTTGATCCCTCGGATCGGCTATACAAAACGGGGGACCTTGCGCGGTATTTACCAGATGGAAACGTGACATTTCTGGGAAGGATGGATGATCAGATTAAGATCAGCGGATACCGTATAGAAATTGGCGAAATTGAAAATGTGTTGATAGAAGCACCTGGAATTTCCCAATGCGTGATTGTTGCAGACAAAACTTATATACATGGATCCCGGCTGGTTGCTTATGTAGTACCAGAGGATGTTTTCAAAAAGGATGAGGTACGAAGCTTTCTCCGCTCGAAATTGCCGGACTATATGGTTCCGCAGCTGTTCGTAACCTTAGATCAAATACCACTCACCCCAAATTTAAAGGTAGACCGAAAAGCGCTGCCGCATCCGGACGCCTCTGAGCTACTATCGAATACTTTCGTTGCGCCTAAGCATGATACTGAAAAGACGCTAGTGACCATATGGAAGTCAGTACTTGGCGTGAACCGGGTGGGTATTGAAGATAACTTTTTTGAACTCGGTGGCACCTCGCTGCTTGCGCAGAAGCTGGTGACCAGCCTGAAAACACATGGGCTGCAGCTCCCAGTGACCAAACTGTATGGCAACCCAACTGTTGCGGCCCTTGCTGCATATTTAGACGGCAGGAGCTTACAGCCGCAGCTAGTGAAAACGCGTAAACCGCAATCACGAACAGCGGAAGTGGCAGTGATTGGAATGTCCGGCAGATTCCCCGGAGCTGATGATATCGCTACATTCTGGGACAACCTAAAGAATGGAAAAGAAGGTATCAGCTTTTTTTCAGATGAAGAACTACACCCTTCCATATCAGCTTCGCTGAAGTCTAATCCCGACTATGTAAAGGCTCGGGGGATAATTAACGACGTGGACCAGTTTGATCCTGCGTTTTTTGGCATCAATTACAAGCAAGCGGAGCTGATGGACCCTCAGCAGCGTTTGTTCCTGGAAGTTGCTTGGGAAGCACTTGAAAGTTGCGGACATGTGCCAGACAAATTCAAAGGTACGATAGGCGTATATGCTGGCTGCCGGTTTAACACCTACTACAGCAACAATGTCGCTTCCAATGATAACCTCATTGAGCAGGTGGGTTCTTTTCAGGTAGGCACCGTGAGCGACAAAGATTATATCGCTTCCCGAACTGCATATGCCCTAAATCTAAAAGGTCCTGCTGTAAATGTACAATCCGCATGTTCCACTTCCCTCCTGGCAATTGCACAGGCGGTAGAAGCAATTCGTAATGGACACTGTGACGTTGCACTTGCGGGTGGTTCATCTGTCCTGGTGCCGGTGAAAAGCGGGCACCTATACCAAGAAGGGGCTATTCTCAGTCGAGATGGCCATTGTCGCACATTCGACGACCAGGCGACCGGAACTGTATTCAGCGACGGCGCGGGTGTGGTTGTACTTAAAGACAGGAAATTGGCTGAGGAAGATGGAGACATCATCTTCGGGATAGTAAAAGGAGTTGGTCTGAGTAATGACGGCGCGGAAAAAAGCAGCTTTACTGCGCCCAGTGCAGAAGGTCAGGCGCATGCCATAAGTATGGCCATTCAGGATGCCGGGATTGATCCTGCTGACCTCTCCTATATCGAAGCTCACGGAACAGCGACACCTATCGGCGATCCAATTGAGATTGAAGGCTTAAGCCTTGCTTTTGGAAAGCAGGAAAAGAAGCAGTATTGTGCAATTGGCTCTGTGAAGAGCAACCTTGGGCACTTAACTGCAGCTTCCGGTGTTGTTGGTTTCATCAAAACCTGCCTTGCCTTATACCACAAGCAAATTCCACCAACAATACATTACGAACGTGCAAACCGGCACATCGATTTCGCCAACAGCCCCTTCTATGTAAATGATACTTTGTTACCATGGACGTCCAATAAAAAGAGAATAGCCGGGGTAAGTTCATTTGGCGTAGGCGGTACAAACGTCCATTTGATTGTTGAGGAAGCAGAAAATCTCATCGTACAAAGTACGAAAAGCCGACCGGTTCAACTGCTGTGCTGGTCTGCTAAGGCACAGGAAAGTCTCGACCTTTATGGTGAGCGCTTGAGACGATATATTGATCGCAATGAAGAATTTAATCTAGCTGATGTATCGTATACATTGAACACCAACCGTCAAGAGTTCGATTTCAGACGTTTCTATATCGCTTCCGGAAAGCAAGACTTTGGAGGCCAATTTCAGCAGCACCCTTGGTCAAAACATACCCGAAAGATGAAGAAGGGCCAGACCGCTGAGCTGGTATTTATGTATCCTGGACAGGGAGCGCAGTTTCTTCATATGGGGAAAGATCTTTACGAATCCGAGCATGTGTTCAGACAAGCTATGGATGAAGTTGCTGACCTGTTTTTAGAAGAAACCGGAGCGCATTTGCTCCACATCATCTATCCTACCAGCACTGATGAGGAAGCAGAACAAGTGCTGCGGAATACAAAGTACAGCCAGCCAGCGTTGTTTTGCATTGGCTACGCACTGACGAAGTTGTGGATGAGCTGGGGAATTTACCCAACGGCATTTATAGGCCATAGTATTGGAGAATTTGTTGCTGCCTACTTCTCTGGAATTTTCTCATTGAGGAGTGCTGTTAAATTGATTGCCACCAGGGGTAAAATGATGAGTGACTTACCGGCTGGCAAGATGCTGTCGGTACGTTGCTCGGCAGAAGCAGCGAAGGCCTTTCTTTCCGCAGAAATTGATCTTGCAGCGGCAAACAGCGATAATCTTTGCGTACTGGCGGGAACTAACGAGGCGATCAATCATTTAAGCGCACAGCTTGATTCGGAAGGCATCCTCAACCGAGCACTAGCCACCAGCCACGCTTTCCACTCCCATATGATGGATCCTGTTGTTGAACCATTCAGGAAGATCGTTGAAAATATTACGCTGAATGAACCTGTTATCCCAATCCTATCTACGGTAACCGGAAGCTGGTTAACGGCTGATGAAGCCAAGAACCCCGACTATTGGGCAGGACACCTGCGATCCACTGTAAACTTTGGCGGAGCAATAAAGCAGCTGCTTTCTAGCTCATACGAGATATTTCTGGAAGTTGGGCCTGGTAACACCACAGCTACACTGACCAGACAGCAGGCGGGGAAAATGCCGGTTACAGTTCTCTCCTCACTCGGCAGAGATGCGAATAGTTCTTCTTATTACCCGCTCTTAAATGGTCTTGCTGAACTCTGGCTTGATGGTATAACGCCAGACTGGGCCTCCTTTTACGAAGCTGAAAGCCATGCAAAGGTAATGGACCTGCCAGGCTACGCCTATAACAAAAAGCGCTTCTGGGTAGAACCTAAAATAAATCGCCTTTCAGCGGTTATAGCCCAGCAAGGAATTCAATCTACTCCAGTTCAAAATCATACATCAATTTATATGAGGAAAAATTTACTCATCAATCAAGTCAAAGAAATTTTAGAGAACGCTTCCGGCATTGAGTTGGCAGACGTTTCCTCAGACATGAGCTTCATCGAAATGGGGCTCGATTCTTTATTATTGACCCAGGTAGCCTTAATCTTAAAAAAGCAATTTGCTGTTCCTTTAACATTCCGGCAGCTCAATGAAGAATATGGCACCCTGGACTCGTTGGTAGATTATTTGATTCAGCAATTGCCTGAGGAGGCTCCGGCGGCATTACCCCAGCCTGCTGAGCAGGTAGCTGTAGCGCCTCCTACAATAAACAATGTTTATCCATCGCAAATGCCGCAACCCTCAGTGCAGGGAAGCAATGTAGCAATTGATCTTATTAGTCAACAGTTACAACTATTGGCCAAGCAGCTTTCGCTATTGCAAGGTGGACAGATCAGCATGCCGGCCGTTGCAGCACCGGCAGTTATGGCGGCAGCATCAGAACACCGACAGCCAACTGCTCCGGCGAAGCCCCTGGTCGTAGCGGCAGATCCAAGTGCTCAACTTAGCGCGGAAGAACGTGCGGAGATCAGCAAACCATTTGGCGCCGCTGCACGAATTGAGAAGCATTCGGCCAGCCTGAATTCAAAACAGCAGGAATATCTTTCGGATTTGATCTTACGTTATAATGCGAAAACCAGCAAAAGTAAAGCATATACACAATCAAACCGGGCGCACATGGCTGACCCGAGGGTGGTTTCAGGATTTAAGCCTGCGACGAAAGAGCTGGTTTATTCTATTGTAATAAACAAGTCGAAAGGTAGCCGTTTATGGGATATAGATGGAAATGAATACATAGATGCATTAAACGGATTTGGATCGAACATGTTGGGTTATCAACCGGATTTTATCAAAGAGGCCTTGATCAATCAGATTGAACAAGGTTATGAAATCGGGCCCCAACATGAGCTTTCGGGTGAAGTATCAAAACTAATTGCTGAGTTTACTGACTTCGATCGCGTTGCCCTTTGTAACACCGGTTCAGAGGCAGTACTCGGAGCAATGCGTATTGCCAGAACCGTGACAGGTCGTACGACTATTGTAGCCTTTACCGGCTCTTACCATGGTATTGCTGATGAAGTTATTGTACGTGGAAGCAAGAAGTTAAGAACCTTCCCTGCTGCGCCGGGCATTCTACCGGATGCGGTGCAGAACATGCTGATTCTGGATTACGGAACGGAAGAGTCACTGCGGATCATAGAAGAACGTGCCTCGGATATTGCGGCCGTACTTGTGGAGCCAATACAAAGTCGTCGGGCAGACTTCCAACCAATAGATTTCCTGAAAAAACTTCGAAAAATCACAGCCGACGCCGAAACGGTGTTGATCTTCGATGAGGTTATATCCGGATTTAGATTCCATCCCGGTGGAGTTCAAGCCATATTCGGCATTAAGGCTGATATTGGCACCTACGGAAAAGTTGCCGGCGGCGGTATTTCTATCGGTATCATTGCAGGCAAAAAGAAGTACATGGATGCATTAGATGGTGGATTCTGGCAATTTGGAGATCAATCGATACCTGAAGTGGGCGTGACTTATTTCGCGGGAACTTTTGTTCGCCATCCCCTGGCACTTGCCACCGCCAAAGCTTCTTTATTATATCTGAAGGAAGCCGGTCCACAGCTACAGGAAAGGTTGAATGCCAATGGAGATTATATTGCACGCACAATTAACGCCCTTTGCCGAAGATTAAATGTTCCGATGTTCATTGCACAATACGGCTCACTATGGCGTATAAAGTTCATTGAAGAGTACCCTTATGCAGAACTATTTTTTACTTTGATGCGCCTTAAGGGTATTCATATCCTCGAAGGCTTCGCATGCTTTCTGACTGCCGCCCACTCGACAGCTGATATTCAGCAGATCATCCGGTGTTTCGAAGAGAGCCTGCTGGAATTGAAATCCGTTGGCCTGATCCCGCATTACGAGCACCCAAAGCAAACAGTGGATGTCACAGAGGATTTCATGAGTACAATGCCGGTACCAAACGCAAAGTTGGGGAAAGATCAGATGGGAAACCCAGCATGGTTTGTAAAAGATGAAAACAACCCTGGTAAATACCTGCAAGTAAGCAATTAACCTTTTCAGAATGACCAAATATATTCCAGTTGATTTTGACCCCTTTGGCGAAACAAAGGAAATTGAGAGAATTACGCCTACAAACGATTCGCAAAAAGAGATCTGGCTTGCCTGTATGTTCGGCGGCGAGGAAGCTAACCTCGCTTACAACGAGTCCATTTCACTTGACTTCGAAGGAAATCTCCAGGTCGATGATTTTAAGCGTGCTGTTAGGGGGCTCATTCTTCGCCATGAGGCACTAAGGTCAACTTTCAGTGCAGATGGGGAGTGGATTTTTACCTACAAAGATTTTCCAGTCGACTTTGTTCTGGAAGACCTGTCTCCTTTGGGAGCCTCAGCGCGCGGAGCACTGACTGAATCAATAAACAAGGAACTTGCCATTGCGCTCAATCTACAAGAAGGGCCATTGTTTAAGGTATACCTTCACAAACTTGCCGCTAATCTTCACGTATTTACGATTATCAAGCACCACGCGGTATGCGACGGCTGGTCTTCGGGTATCATTCTGGAAGATATAAGCAAGATGTATAATGCCTATACAAAGGGTTCTTCTGTTGCTATGGGTAAAGCCTGGCAGATGAGTGACTACGCTAAGAATGAGCGTTTGTTTAAAACTAGCGCGGACTATCAAACCACGGAAAGCTACTGGTTAGATCTTTATCAGGGGAAAGTCCCGGTTGTTGACCTGCCTACAGATTACCCGAGGGTATCACCTCGCGGATATAAAGGCATGCGGTTAGACTTTGAACTTGGTAAGGGTCTTTTAGACCAGCTGAAAGTATTGGCTGGTAAATCAGGTGCAAGCCTGGTAACAACATTGCTCACGGCGTTTGAAGTTTTCCTTCATTCAAAAACGCGGCAGCATGAGCTTGTTGTTGGACTACCCGCTTCCGGGCAGGCTGCATCCGGTTTGAATGATGTTGTGGGGCACTGTGTGAACCTGCTGCCTATAAAGACGGTTATTGATCCGATGCTGTCGTTTAAACAGCACCTTAAGATTCGAAAGAGTGCCATACTAGATGCCTATGAACATCAACGACTAACCTTCGGAGAACTGATTAAAAAGCTTTATATCCCCAGGGATGGCGCTCGCATAACCTTAGTTCCTGTAATCTTTAATATTGATATGGGAATGGATCAGGCGGTTTCTTTTGATGGCCTTAAACATAGCCTGATCAGTAATCCCAGAGCGTATGAAACATTTGATATTTTTCTGAACGCTACAGGGTCAAAAAACAAGCTGGTATTAGAATGGTCTTTTAATACAGGCCTTTTCAAGCCTGAAACTATAGAGATTTTCCACCGGGATTTTACCGCGATCCTGGAGAAGATTGTGCTAAATAGCGATGTTATCATTTCATCCCTGGCGCAGCATGAGGAGCATGAGCTTGCGATATCGGATGAGCAGAGTGGGTTGGAATTCAGTTCGATAAATGACCTTTTGGAACAGGTTTATAGACACTACCCTGCTAAAACTGCAGTTTCCTTCAATGGTCAGCACTTAAGCTACAATGCGTTAAACACAAAAGTTAATCAACTTGCAAACAAGTTAATTGTTCAGGGCGTAAAGCCAGGTGATTTCGTTGCTGTCTTCATAGATAGATCTGCGGATATGTTGGTTTCGCTTTTAGCAATACTTAAAGCAAGTGCCGTTTACATCCCCTTAGACCCATCCTACCCTAAGGACAGAATTGAATTCATGCTTGAAGATTCAGGTGCAAACTTTCTGTTAATCTCAAGAAAATATCAAGGGTACTACCAAGATCGTACAACTGAAATAATAGCAGAGATTGAAGACCAAACCGATCTCTCCCTTCCCTTGCCTGATTTTATACCGGTATCAGGGTCTGATCTTGCGTATGTTCTTTACACATCCGGATCCACCGGGAAGCCAAAAGGTGTAAAGATCAGTCATGGCAACTTGTCCAATTTCTTATTGAGCATGCTCGATCAACCTGGCATCAATAAGGACGATAAACTTTTAGCGATTACAACCATATCTTTTGATATCGCTGGTTTAGAGCTTTTTTTACCCCTTATCGCGGGTGCAGAAGTCATAATTGCTGACGCAGCCTCCACGAAAGATGGTCGAATTCTCGCAGATATGATCACTGAAAGCGGCATCACGATGATGCAGGCTACCCCATCAACCTGGCAGATGTTGATCGACTCAGGCTGGAGCGGATCATCATCCTTAAAGATTTTGGCAGGAGGTGAAGCTTTAACCGACCAAATGGCTAAACACTTACTTCCGCGCAGTTCGGAATTATGGAACATGTACGGCCCTACCGAGACGACGATATGGTCCACTTTAAAACAGATAAGACAAGATGATCGGACCATTACAGTTGGTCATCCAATTCGAAACACAGGGATATTCATTCTTGATGAACACGGCCGTGAGGTACCGGAAGGGATCGTTGGCGAGGTTTGCATTGCCGGCGATGGCGTAAGTCAGGGCTATTTGCGCCGGCCAGAACTTACCCAGGAGAAGTTCATTATTGAACCAGGAAAATCAGCATCGGGTAAACGGATGTACAGAACAGGTGATCTAGGTACCATACTTCCCAATGGAGAACTACAATGCCGGGGGAGAATGGACCAGCAGGTAAAAATTCGAGGCCACCGGATTGAACTCGGTGAGATTGAATCGATACTCTCCACTGCACCTGGCATAAAACAAACCGTTGTTGCGGTAAGTGAAAACGATAAAAAGGAAAAGAGCCTTGTAGCATACGTGACACTTGATCAGGAGATGGAGCAAGAACAAGCTTTATCCTGGAAGGATCGTTGGGAAACATTGTACAATATTGGTGCAGAGACGAACAAGAATGAGGCCCTGCCCGACCAGAACCTGGACGGGACGTTGCTGGAATATTATGAAAACGGCAAAGAACTTGCCGCGCAGTCTGAAGAATGGCTCCGGAGCTCAGTCGAGCGAATCAAAGCCCTGCATCCACGCAGCGTATATGAGATTGGAAGCGGCGCCGGGCAGATTTTATATGAACTTACGGACGATGTAGACTATTATCTGGCTACCGATTATGCGCAGACTGCAATTGACAAACTTAATGAGACGCTTTGCTCAAACCCGGAGAAATGGGGTCATGTTGAAGCAAAAGTAGCCAGTGCTGACGATTTCAGTGCCGTCGGAAACCGGAAATTTGACCTTGTTCTATTACACAGTGTGGCGCAGTACTTTCCTGGTGCCGACTACCTGATTGATGTGATCAAAAAAGCATTAGGCGCTATTGATGGGACCGGGTGTATATTCATTGGTGACATGCAGGGACAAAACTCTTTAGAGATGTGCCATGCGATGGATCATCTTCCGAAAGCGCCAGAAAAGAACACCTTAGCTTTTTTCAAAGAAATTATAGAGAACCGCGTAAGGATTGAGGATGAACTGGTTGCTGACCCAGCGTTTTTCTATGGACTTAGGGCTACTTTTCCAGAAATCAAAGCAGTCGATATCCAATTAAGGAAAGGGAAGTCCATCAACGAAATCACGAAATACCATTACGACGTCTGGATATATGTAGGCGCTGAAAAGCCATATGTTACGCCAGCGATCAGTCTAACCTGGCATTCCGATACTAAACTTTCAGATGTAGAGCAAGTTCTTGGCGATAACCCATCTTCAGTTGTGGAGTTAAAAGGTATTTACAACAGCCGAACAGCAAAGGATTGTCATTTGCTGAAATTGATGCATACGGCTAATGAGGAAACGTTGCTTGCTGACATCAAAGCAGCGGTAAATGCCGTGACTGAAGGTATGCATCCGGATCTGTTTTGGGCTACAGCAGAAAGGCTCGGCTTTAAGGCACACGTTCGTTGGAGTTCAGATGGGACAGATGGTCTATTCGACGTTGTATTTATTCCATCTTCTTTTGGAGCGGTGTTGCCAGATGCTCCATATATAAGTGGGCGCGCAATCGATTTAGCCAGTCATATCAGAACGCCCTTTTCGAAGGAGCGGATTACAATCTCAAAAGCACAGATCTTAGAATGGAAGAGGTATGCCGGTGAGTTGCTTCCGCCGTTTATGGTTCCAGAACAATTTGTCGGGCTGAAAAAATTCCCATTAACACCAAATGGTAAGATAGACCGGAAGATGCTTCCCAAAGTAGAGTCTAAACGTATGGAAGCAGAATCAACGGGTGAGCTCCCTTCAACAGAAAATGAGCTTTTGGTGGCTGCTATCTGGGCAGAGGCTCTGGGCTTGGAGAACCTGAAGGTTACTGACGACTTTTTCGAGCTTGGAGGACATTCTCTTCTGGCCATGAAGGTCATGGTTGCCATAGAGAAGCGTACCGGGAAGCGTTTGCCATTAGCGACACTGTTTGACAACTCTACACTCGGCAAAATGGCGCTTCAACTGGAAGAAGACAAACCAAAGATGGCCTGGAGTGCTCTAGTACCCATCCGTACTTCTGGCAGCAAAAGGCCATTATTCCTTGTTCATGGAGGTGGGATGAATATCCTGGTCTTCAAATCACTTAGCTCCTATTTCGATAAAGACCAGCCAATCTATGGTATCCAGGCGCTTGGGTTAAATTACGAGATGGATGTTCCAGATTCGATTGAAAAAATTGTAGAAAAATATCTGGAGGAAATGCTGACGGTACAAGCGGATGGTCCGTTCATGCTTGTAGGATATTCTTTGGGTGGAATCTTAGTGTATGAAATGGCTCGACAGCTGAGCGCATTGGGTAAGGAAGTTTCGATGGTCGGTGTAATCGACACCTACGCGAGCACTGGTGAGGATTTGACTGACACCAAACAGTTACTGAAAAAGGTGACCCGTCAGTTTAATAAGGTGCCTTTCTTCACAAAATCATTTTTGAATTACCCGGCTGAGACACTTTCTTATCAAAAGACAATTCTAAAGAGAAAGCTGAAAGGCGCATTGAAGGCAGAAACGACGGACAGGCAATTTGAGCTTTCTGATTATGAGGCGGAAATCTATGAGCGATATAGCACTGCTTTGTCAAAATACAAATTGGCAGCCGATGATATTGAAGTTACGCTATTCAGAGCTAAGAAAAGGCTATATTATTTGGATGATAACCAGTATTTAGGCTGGAAGTTATATGCAAAAAAGGGCGTTAAGATCTGGGAAGTTCCCGGGGATCATAAGACGTTTTTATATCCGCCACATGATGAGGAGTTGGTTAGGGTGTTGCAGTCTGCTATTAACTCGATCAACCATTCAGGTGAAAATTCTCGAAAACAGGTCATTGCATAAGAAAATAATGCTTCAGGAATCACCGAACTGGCTGCACTTTTCGGATTTTGGATGCAAAATGCCAGCTGATCTAATCCACATATTCCGGATAGCCACTGAAGCTTGCTATCCGGGTATTGAAAGAGATTATACAAGGGTACTATCTGCGAATGAGTTAAATCGTGCATCGAGGTTCCTTCATATCAAGGATAGGATTAACTATTTAGTCCGGGCGTATTATGTGCGTCGGATTTTGTCCTGTTTTGTACCTGAAGCTCCCGAAGCGCTTCAGTTCTCCAGAATTGGGAATAAAAAGCCAGCACTGGAAAACATCCATTTCAATGTAAGCCATAGCCAAGGGTATGTAGTGATCGTGGTAAATTCAAGGCCGATTGGTGTCGATCTAGAGTATATTGACCCTCGATTTGATTTTGACCTGGTGCTAGAACAATGCTTCAATGATGAAGAACAAGCATTTGTGAATGAGGGAAACCAGCGAATTAACTTCTATAGTTTATGGACTAGAAAAGAGGCTGTTTTGAAGGCTACTGGGGAGGGTTTAACAAACGACTTACGCTCGATCAATTGTTTAGACAATCGCATTAGAAGGCATGATCATTTGTGCAACGTGAATAGTTTTTACTTTGATGAACAGTATCTGCTGAGCCTAGCTGCGCTTGATGGCCCAGTGCACTATAGATACTGGGACGTTTGTAGTTTGACAACATACACATAGCACCTCAAGTAGCTAAGGACAAGGATTGATCTTCAAGGCATTACTTTACATCTTTATACTAAAAGTCTGAGAAAGCTTTTTAGTTATCGAGAAATAATGTGTAATTTGCGACGTAATTTTACATCAATTGTAAACTGCATGATTGCAATTATCGCTCGGAAATTCAAAAACTTACAAACCAACTTAAAGCTTAAAAGAACGATCAAACTGGTATGGTCGGCTGCCAAAGGCTGGATGGTATTTTCGGTGGGTATGATCATCGTGGAAACCGCTCTTTTTCTTGGGTCGCTTTATGCGCTGAAATTATTGGTAGACGCGATTTCGAACCTGGACATTCAGGATCCAAATGCTGAATATCTAATTATAAAACATGTAATTATTGCCGGTGTATTCTCCATTTTATACTCCATTGCACGATTTGTCTCGGCATATGCAATAGAAGTACAGGCTGCCAAGGTAGCTAACTTTATCGACGACAAAATACATCAGACTGCAATTCAAATGGACCTTTCCTATTATGAGAGTCCCTCCTATTATGACATACTGAAACGAGCTAAGGATGCTGGAGCTGATCGTCCTAACCTTGTAATTACGACGCTCTTGGAGATTACTAAAAACGTACTTAATCTTTGCGCAATCGGATCGCTTTTCATTGCAATTAACTGGCTACTGCTTCCGCTTTTATTTGTATTTGCTTTGCCCACCCTTTTTGTTCGTATATATTTTTCGAATAAACAGAATGAATGGCGTATCAAGCACACCCCACTTGAACGTAAGTCAGGGTATTTGAGTAATCTCCTCACATCAGACACTTCAGCTAAAGAAATAAGAAGCTATAGCCTTGGGGACTACTTCAAGCAGCTATATCTAAGCTGCAGAATGGAAATTTTACAGGAAAAACTTAACCTGAGCTATAAGCGGACTTCAAAAGAAATAATCACCACGGGCATTGGGAGTATCGGTTTTTTCACTTGTATTGCGTACATCGCTTTAGGAACAGTAAAAGGAACTAATAGTGTCGGTGATATCGTATTGTTTTTAATGATTTTTCCTCAGTCGTTTAACTTAGTTCAGTATATATCTTCCGGAATTTCAATTCTTTATACCAACAACATTTTCATAAACTCCATTTTTGAACTTTTCGACTTAAAACGTTCGCAAGCTGATGATACGCCTACAAGAGAGATACCCTCGCGTATGAACCTGGATCTTGAAGTTAAAGGCTTGAACTTCACCTATCCTGGTAGTGAGCGTACAACTTTGAAGAACATCTCCCTCCGCATTCCATCGGGCAAGATCATCGCAGTCGTTGGACTTAATGGCGCAGGAAAATCTACCTTGATTAAGCTCCTATGTGGCTTGTATAAAGTTGACTCAGGCGAAATTTCATTAGGAAACATCAATATCAATGAATTTGACGTGTCAGCTTACCGACGACAGGTGAGCGCTGTTTTTCAGGACTTTTCCCGTTACAATTTCAGTGCTGAAGATAACATACGTTTTGGGAACATTAACAAAGAGGTTGTGTATGATGAAATCGTAACAGCATCAAAAAACGCGGGTGCAAGCACATTTGTTGAAAAGCTTCCAAACCAGTACAAAACGATGATGGGAAAGTTATTTGAAGAGGGGCATGAGGTAAGTATTGGACAATGGCAAAAGTTAGCTATTGCGAGAGCACTTTATAGTGAAGCTCGTTTTCTTATTTTAGATGAAGCCACAAGTGCATTGGATGCCTTGGCAGAAAAAGAGCTTTTCGATTCCTTCAGAAAACACATTGGAAACAGAGCTGCCATAATTATCAGTCACCGCCATTCTGCAGTGAAGCACGCAGATTACATATATGTCCTGTCTGGTGGCCAGATACTACAGGAAGGGACTGACAGCGAGTTGTTGAACATGGAAGGTGACTATGCAAGACTCTTCAAAGAAAATGTAGAAGCTTAATGAAGGTAAAAGGTAAAAAATTAGCTATTGTAACATGCTGCCAAGATGATTGGGGTGGAAGTGAAGAACTTTGGTCCAGGAGCCTTACTTACCTGAACAAATCGGATATTCAGGATATAACCTTATTTAAGAATAAGGTGAACTTGAATCATCCAGAGTTCAAGAAGCTGCAGCATGAAAACATTACTTTCCAGGAGTTAAATCCAAATTTGAAGGGTCTCGGACGCGTGTTATCCAAATCACGTTTTCTTGCCAGACGCTTTGGAGCTCGACTTGGACTCATGGAATACTACTGGGACAAAACTGCACTGCGTCTTTATAAGCTTCTAAAAACCAACCGACCTCATCTTGTTGTAATTTCACAGGGTATCAATTTTGACGGACTGGTATATGCGTATCAATGTTTAAAGCTGAACATTCCATATATAATTGTAGCACACAAAGCAGTGAGCTTCTACTGGCCTAATCATGAAGAAAGGCCTTATATGAAGAGAACACTTCTTGAGGCTAAACAGTGTTTTTTCGTATCCAAACATAATCAGAATTTGACAGAGGAACAGTTTGGAATGCGGCTAAAGAACGGTAGCATCATATTAAATCCGGTAAAAACTCAACCTAAACCACTACCCTATCCACATACGGTTGATGGTCTTAAACTTGCATGTGTGGGCAGGCTTTTTGTTATTGATAAGGGTCAGGATATCTTGCTAAGGATACTGGCACAGGATAAATGGAGAGAACGGAATATTTCAGTGACGTTTTTTGGAAGTGGGCCAGACAAAGAAGGACTGAAGGAAATGGCAGCATTGCTAAATGTTAACAGTGTTATCTTTTCTGAGTTTACCAGCGATATACATGAGATCTGGTCTACTCATCATGCCTTAATCCTGCCGTCCAGGAGTGAAGGTCTTCCATTAACTGTGATCGAAGCCATGTCACTTGGAAGAGTTGTTATTGCTACTAATGCAGGAGGAACGAATGAGATTGTGGAAAATGGGGTGACTGGGTTTATCGGCGATGCTTCAGAGAAAGACTTTGATGAAGCTATGGAAGCTGCTTGGCACAATAGAAGTAATTGGGAGTCGATGGGCAGAGCCGCTGCTTCTCACATTGACAGCACCATACCCCAGCATCCAGAGACAGAATTTGCACACTTTATAATGAACACTTTAAATGAACGGTAAGCCATTAGTTTCTGTAATTATTCCGACGTATAATAGAGGCGATAAACTGTCTGTTGCGATTGACAGTGTGTACAATCAGTATTATGATAATATTGAGTTGATTGTTGTAGATGACGGCTCTAGTGACAATACCGCTGAAGTTCTAGAAAGGTATCCTGATGCGGTGTTTATCAGACAACAACATGGAGGGCAAGCAGCTGCCAGAAACAATGGACTGCAGAATTCAACCGGAACAGTTATCGCTTCTTTGGATTCAGATGACTACTGGCATCCAGATTTCTTAACGAGATGTGTTGAGAAGTTGGAAGACGACAAGTTGGATTTTGTATTTGCTAATTGGTCACAACAGGCCAAGGTTGGGAACGATTGGGACTTTTTAAATGGAGATCCTTTTCTGATACCTTATTTCGAGAAAGTTGTAGATTCCTGGGTTGTGCTTGAATATTCAGAACTGCGCAGAGTTTATATGGAGGCTTGTCCCTCACCATCTTCATCTGTAGTGATTAGAAAATCGAGCATTGTGTCTGGTTGGGACAACAGAATCAACATCGCCGATGATTGGTGTATGTATCTGGAAGTGATCCTTTCAAAGGAATGCAGGGCCGCTTTTACGCTTGATAAATTATGGAAAAAATGCATCGATGAGATCAACATCTATGATGGGCGTAAGCGAAATGAGGTTTTAAGACATCTTTACATCTCCGATACCCTGACCATGATGGACAAGTTCAAGAAATTGCTAACCCGGTCTGAAATGTATATCTTCAAACGGAGATATATGGCGAGTCTGGTAGAACTCGCTAAACATGAACTGATCAGAGAGTATAATATCAAAGAGTGTTTGAAGCTATTGAAAGATTCATTTAATGTAAATGTACCTTTTACCCTAAAAATGATTCCCGACGTGTTTATGCGGGGGTTAAAAGGCAAATGTGATGCACTTTCCAGTAGAGCGTAGAACGCAGTCCTCGATATGAATTTACTCAAATTCACGCGGTATGTTGAATGGTGGGAATACAAGCTCCCTCCGCTTCTTTCTGTAGCCTATGCTACTGTAATCTACTATAACTATCCACTGCAAAGCGCAATAACGCAGATTTTACTGTTACTGATTGCGGTCATTGTGGGAGCAGTTTATGTGAGTGTTGTAAATGATGTAACAGACATCAAGGATGACTTGGCCGCTGGTAAACGAAATAGCATGGCAAAGGTTCCAACTCCTATTCGAGTTGTTCTTTTAGCCGCTATACTTGCAGGTAGCTTATTTTTCAGCTGGTTGCTCTATCCTGATATAAAAAGTATATTTTTCTATAATATGGCTTACCTGGCATTCAGCCTGTATTCCATCAGACCTTTTCGTTTTAAGGAGCGTGGCTTATTAGGGGTGGCATGTGATGCAATGGGTGCTCATCTTTTTCCGGCACTGCTGATGACAGCTAGTTTGATCTATTTTATGGAGGTTGAAGCCCAGCTGTTGTGGTATTTGGCAATTGCGTTCTGGTCGTTCATTTATGGAATCCGTGGGATATTGTGGCACCAGTTTCATGATCGGGATAATGATCTGAAGTCTGGCACAATGACGTTTGCAACCGCTACAGATCCAGCGGGCTTTAAGCCCGTTGAACTTGTGCTGTTCATCATCGAACTTGTCGCTTTTTTAACCTTCATTAGTTTCGTTATGGATGGAACAATTCTATGGAGTGTATTCATCTACGTGGGTTTAGCAGCATTGCGCCTGCTGATTTTTAAACGTAAACTCCGCATTATCCTGACCAAAGCGTCTGAGGGATATCAGCTGGTGCTTAATGAATTTTATATAGTGTTTCTTCCGATAGCCTTGTTAATTCAAATTTGTTTAACGGAACCTTTCGCGTGGCTTATTCTTTGCGCTCATATTCTGATCTTCCCAATGAACATATTTAGTGCTGTTAGGGATTGTTTTATAGGTTTAAAATGCATTATTGTAAATAGATTCTAAATGCAAATTGCACATTTAATAGTAGCTCATAAAAACCCAGAGCAGTTGCTAAGGCTATTAAAACGACTGCAACATCCGAACTTTGACTTGTTCGTACATATAGATAAGAAAATCCCGATTGAGCAGTTTAGTCACATTATGCGTGATGCCAAATTCTTATTTGTAAAAAACAGAACAGCTTGTAACTGGGGAGGAAACAGTGTTCTTATGAGCATCATCAAATCGGTTCGTGAAATTCTTGATTCAGGTAAAAAATATGATTTTATCAATGTAATTAGTGGTCAGGATTACCCTTTGATGTCGACTGAAAAAATGTTAGCTTTTTTTCAGTCGAATCTAGGAACAAGCTTTATTTCATATGATCATGCTTCCGATTCCCAATGGTGGCAACTTGCACGGAATCGATATGAAAAATATCACTTTACTGACCTGAACGTTCCTGGGAAGTATTTACTTCAGAACATAGTGAACACTCTATTACCAAAAAGAAAATTTCCATTTTTTAAAACACTTTATGGTGGAAGTAAATCAACTTGGTGGACAATCACAGGCGATTGTGCCTTGTATCTAGTGTCAACTCTGGAGGAAAATAGGAAGCTTAACAGTTTTCTAAAGTATGCATGGTGCACTGACGAATTTATTGTAGCTACTATTATAATGAATTCTCCATTCAGACACAAAACAGAAAACAATAATCTTAGGTATATAGATTGGTCCGAACAAAAGGCAAGTCCAAAAACGCTTACCTTTGAAGATCTAGCTCCAATGAAAGCTTCTAATATGGTATTTGCTAGAAAGTTTGACATCAAGGTTGATGTACGTATACTAGATATGATAGATCTAGAGGTGTAATAACCCAACGGGTAGCGATCTAGTTTGACACCAGAAAATCTTCTAAGATGTACTTTCTTACTTCCTCTTCATTTTTAGCATGTAAAATTTTTGCTTTTGAAAGTTTCGGATACAACGAATTATAACAATTAAAGTGGTGTTCAGGTCCTTGCTTTGATAAGATCAAATTAATACCTCCAAAATAGCTGGCAAGTACTGAGGTTCCACCATGTATTGACACAAAGTGGCTTGCATTTGCATAAACCATTAATTGAAGATGGTTGAAATTATTGGCGTTTCCTCTATTCTCTTCGTAAAGTTCTTGCAGAAATAGCACTTCCGGATGAGTGTCTTTGAACCATTCGAATTCATTGAGGTCATAAGTCTCGCTGTTATCTTCAGTGATATTTTCCGGCCGGGGACGATTATAGACTATCGTGAATTGATCCTTGAGATTACTGACAATAAAGTCCAAGGTCGGTATATCAAAGTAACTAATTGGAGGTCCATTCCATTCCATGTTGTACCTATTGGCAATAATCAACAATGGTTTTGGGTAAACATAGATGTCGTTTTGATATTGTTTTTTCAACGGAACTGCAAGCCATTTGCTCATGTCATAATCATGACTATACAAGACACGTGGGACCTCAAAATTATAGTTCCCTTCATTAGTTCTATTTTCAAATACTTCAGCATGATTCTCCGAAAAGAAATAGAATTCCTTCGTAAACTTAGAAGATTTTGTACTCAGCAGTGTACCATTTTTGTGATGCCAATAAGCAAAAGGCAATACAAACTGTAACTCCGGCCCAAACTCGCCGTGAAAACTTATTTCTTTGTACTTCTTCTTGAATATGTAGTCTTTAAGCAGATACTTTGCCTGAGCAAATCTAGAATTATATGTGTCTCTGTAAAAATATCTTAGTTCAGGAGGAACTTTCGGATGTTTGATTCGTGTATATAAACTGAACAGTTTATTGGTAAATATTGAGGGCATGTATTTGCTATGAAATTTTGAGAAAGATAACAAAAATTCCCAATACAATGCACATGCATGTTAATTAGCACTCACATCGGAGTCTTTGTACTTGTTAGCTGACAAGGATAATAAAAAATATATTATCTTAGAAGCGTCAAGCCTTTCTCAACTACTGACGCCCACTGATACAATGCTCTTAAAAGACAAAGTAATTATATTCCTAGGAAATGCTCGTTTTGATGGAAACATACAATCGACATCGTTTTTTATTGCTAAAAACCTAGCAAAACACAACAAGGTGTTTTTTATTGATTATCCATTTACCCTTAAGGATTACCTTAAAACATCATTTAATACAAAGGAGCTTAAATTAAGAAAGCGAAAGTTTTCCTATTTTTCAGATGGAAGACTTAAAACCGACACGGATAATTTAGAGATCATTGTCACGCCGCCGGTACTCCCAATTAACTTCATCCCGGAAGGGATAGTCTTTCGAAGATTGCTAAACATTAATCAATTTATTGTAGCACAAAGGCTGAAAAAAATCATTTCAAAAGAGAAAATCACAGATTTCATTTATGTTAATGCCTTCAATTTCCACTATCCAGGCATAGCTGAGAGAATAAAACCAACCTTGACTGTCTATCAATGCGTAGATCCTATGATTGTTCCATACGATATGAAGCACGGCATCTATTCGGAAAATCAACTTGTAAGAAAGAGCGACTTGGTGATTTGTACCAGCAAAGCCCTTTACCTCGAAAAGACAAGTCAAAACCGTAATACATACTTCGTTCCAAATGGAACCAACTTGAACCCGAAAAGCACATTGAGTACATCAAGTATCTTGCACGAAAAATTGAGAGACGTACCGGGTCCATTGATAGGATATTTAGGAACAATCGAGCGCAGAATTAACTATGAGCTTATCATCGATGTAATTTTGCTTAATTCTGATAAATCCTTTGTATTCGCGGGCCCCATTTCGGAAGGGTTCGTGCCAGATGCACTTTATCAATTGCAAAACGTGCACTTTCTAGGGTCAATTCCCCATCAAGAAGTGCAACAAATTATAGACAATTTTGATGTGGCGATCATACCTTTCAAAAAAGATCAGGTGAGCAAAACGATCTTTCCGATAAAGCTATTTGAATATTTAAGCGCGGGCAAAGCCGTAGTGGCAACAGACTTCAACGAAGATCTAAGGGACTATACAGATGATTTTGTGGCATATTGTGAAACGCCGATTAACTTCAGTGCTGCATTGAACGACGCTTTGCAGAACGACAATGAAGACAAAAGAGAACAGCGTAGGCAACTTGCCAAAAAGAATACATGGGAGGTAAGAGCCGCCCAGTTTGCGGAAATTCTTAACTCCCACTTGAACGCTAAAGTTCAGTAGTATTCTAAGATAACTTTCTTGCTGATTTCTCCCAGGCTGCACTTTGGGCATTTCGAAAGTACCGAACAATGCCTGCAATCACTGCATAGTTCATCATGCAAAAATAGAACGGAATAAATAAGGCCTTGATTCTAATATTTCGTCGTTCAAAGTATAATCCGAGTACGCTTAATAAATAAAATGCGAATTGTGCAAAGAGTAGCACAATATAAAGCGAGTCGTTATTTTTAAACACGATTATCACATTAATTATAAAAATGACTGGGAGTAAGACAGGTGTAAGCGTCCATCTTAGTACTCTATGACTTAAGTATTGGAAGGTTAATGCAGGATAAATAAATGGGTTAGCAGCCTTCTTTAGGCGCAATATCGACTGAATTCCACCAGCGGCTATTCTTATCTTACGCTTTAATTCTTCTTTTACGTTTGCGGAGGCAGTTTCAATGGCAAATGCATTCGGTTCATATGCAATTATGTACCCCTTTTCCGCAATACGCATGGCGATCATATGATCATCAATAATTGTGTCAGCCTCAACTGGCTCATAAAGCTCTGTCCTAATACTAAATAGTTCTCCAGCAGCCCCAACATTAGAATACAACTCATAATCAAGTTTTTTCAGAAAGGATTCGTATTTCCAATAGAATCCCTCACCTGCCGAGCTAGCATCTGCTGCTTCCTCTACAATTATACGTTTTTCACCGGCAACGGCACCTACTCGTGCATTCTGATAATGCTTAACCAACTCTCTAACAGCGCATGAGTTTAGAAATGTGTTGGCATCAGTAAATAATAGGATTTCGCCCGTAATATAGGGGATTGTTCTTTTAATTGCAGCCATTTTGCCGGCGCGTTGAACTTGATGGAGAAGAAGTACATCCTGATATTTCCTGACCTTTGAAGCGGTCGAATCAGTTGACCCGTCTGTAACTACAATGATTTGAACCTTATCTTTGGGATAGTCTAATCCGAGTGTATTAACGATCTTGTCTTCTATCAAATATTCTTCATTATAAGCCGCAATCAATATAGAAACGCTCGGGTCTGTGTGGTTTTCAACAAAAGCAACGCGACGCTTGAACAGACGTTTTAACCGCACAAGTATGTATAACAATAGGCCGTAACCGATGTAGGTGTACACAATTATTAAAAGTCCAATCCAGAATGCAATGATCATATTTATTTTATTTTAAAGCCAAGAACTCCACTATCTTTTTTATTTTGGAAATTCCAAAGCACACCTGCAAGAACTTGTTTTGCGAGGTCAATGCGTCCCCGAAGTAAGTAAGAGGTAATATTTATGGCTGAAACAAAGGGTACATAATATAGGCTAAACAAAATGGTTGTTAGCAAAGCAGTATTCCTCCTGATAAACAACATTCTATTACGTGTCATAAAGTATGTTTTGATTGGACTCTCCTTCCCTACGCTTATTGATTCCTTATGGAATACGACTGCTTTGCCAGTGAACCAAATCTTTTTCCCTGCTTTCTTAAACTTCTCACACCAATCTAGTTCCTCGTAATATAGAAAATACGACTCTTCCATCAAACCCACGCTAGATAAATCATCCCTACGACACATCATTGCTGCTCCATGGCAATAGGCTGTTTCTCTACTTTCCTTGTCGTATTGACCTACATTTTCTACCATGTTTCCAATACCTTCATTACGGCAGGTTAAGTAGTTCATTGGTGTAAAGCCTGCATATTGAATTATTTTGGGATCATCGAAATACGCGATTAACGGAGAGATTATTCCAATTTCAATATTCGAGTCAAGCTCAGAGGTAAGGACATCTAACATAGATGGCGTTATTTCAGTATCATTATTCAAGAATAATAAAAACGTACCACGAGCAATTTTAACACCGAGATTGTTACCCCCGGCAAATCCCAAGTTAATCGGGGAGCTTACATATTTTAATTGGGGGTAAATGGATTTGAAAAGCTGACTATGATCTTCATCACAGCCATTGTCGACTAAGATAACTTCTGTCTCATTCTGGTTAGTATTAGCCACGACGGACTTTAGAAATTCAACTGTTACTGAAGGCTGATTATAGTTGACAGTTATAATAGATGTCTTGATCATATTTGACTTACAAATTTCCACGTTTTAATTCTAGGTATGCATATGCACAAGCGCGGGCTGTCAATGCCATATAAGTCAACGATGGACTTTGACATCCAGAAGATGTCATGCAACTGCCATCCGTAATAAATACGTTTTTGACATCGTGAATCTGATTATATTTGTTTAAAACAGAGGTCTTCGGATCTAACCCCATCCGCGCAGTACCCATTTCATGGACAGTAGATCCTCCAGGTTTGTCATAAATGAAGGTTTGCACCTCTTTAAAGCCTGCTTGATCAAGCATCTCACCTGATGTTTCCCTGATATCATTCATCATTTTTTCTTCATTATCTTTGAAGGAGAAGTCAATTCGTAACTGAGGAATCCCCCATTTGTCTTTTTTTACAAGGTCTAAAGTCACTTTATTTTCGTGATATGGTAAGCACTCACCCCAGCCCCCCATCCAAACACTCCAAGGTCCAGGGACCGTAATCTGATTTTTAAAGTCTCTTCCAAAACCCTGAGTCTTACGAGACATATCGGCCCATTCCATTCGCTCACCCCGACCCTGTATATTGTACCCCCTAATAAACCCATGATCTTCATCAGCACTCAAATTCCGATATCTTGGAATCAAAAATCCACAAGGACGGCGCCCTTTATAGTATCGATCATTAAATTCGTGGTGTATACCCTGGGCGCCCGCGGACGAATGATGATCCATTAAATTATGTCCTACCTCGCCACTGTTGTTTCCAAAACCGTCGGGAAACAAATCTGATTTAGAGTTCAATAAGATTCCCGCGGTTGCGATCGTTGAGGCGTTTACGAAAATGATTCGGGAGCTGAAATCAATGACTTCATTTGTTTCAGAATCTATAATTCTTACGCCTTTAGCTTTTCCTGTGTCTTGATTGAGAAGAATTTCAGTTACAATGGAAAATGGCCTAAGTGTTAAATTGCCGGTGGCAACAGCTGTAGGTATTGTTGAACTGTTACTACTGAAATAGCCACCGTAGGGGCATCCTCTTGAACAAAGATTTCGATTCAAACACGGCCCGCGATTTTGCCAGCCTCGAGTTAAGTTGGCTATTCTTGCAATTGTCAATAATCGGGTTTCATCGTTTCGCTTAATACTATCTCCCAAATGCTGCTCGATACAGTTAAGTTCCATAGGAGTCAGGAATTCCCCGTCAGGCAAATGTTTCAGATTTTCCTTACGCCCACTTACACCTACAAAAGACTCTACATAATCATACCATGTTGATAAGTCCTTGTATCGTATTGGCCAGTCAACCCCCACTCCCTCTCTTGCATTCGCTTCGAAATCTAAATCGCTTAATCGATAACACTGACGGCCCCATGTTAACGACCTTCCACCAATCTGGTATCCCCTAAACCAATGAAATGGCTGTTCTTGAATGTACGGGTGCTCCAAATCGCTCACATAAAAATGCTTGTCTGCGGGGCTGTATCCATTACTTTGTATAGGGTCAGCGAGTCGATCCTCTAACGTATTATTTAAGCCATTTTTGAAGTCCCAGGGATTCATGGTAGCAGTCGGGTAATCATCGATGTGCTTGACATCTCTCCCTCTTTCAAGAAGTAAAGTCTTGAGACCTTTTTTACATAGTTCCATTGCAGCCCATCCACCGCTTATCCCTGATCCTACAACTATAGCATCGTATGAGTGCTGTTTTTTTGCTTGGTTATTGATGTACATGTTATTTCGTAGCCCAAGATTTTTGATTGGAAGATAATGGTATGCAGGCCTTGTAAATTCCAGGTATGGGGTCATAAGCAAGACCTTTTGTAGCTCCCAGGTGAGATATACAATATCCTTGAACGGTAAGCTCACGAAGTTTATAAAAGAATGACTTTCCAATAAACTTATTTTTAATCTTCAGTAGAAGATCTGAAGACTCAATCAAGCTGTATGAAAAATGCTTTACAATTTCCTGCTTTGAAGGGGGATCACATTCTAAAAACGTCTTACCAAAATTGCTCCTAGCAAACTCTTCCACTTCTTCAAGTCCGGATAAAAAACTTTTTTGATCTTGTTGGTTATGACATTTATTCATTACAGAAATGATGTAGTTCGCCACTCCCGCTTCTTTGGCTCCTGGAGTATCGGTTTCCGGAATAATGACTTCAGATAGTTCTGATATTAAAGAGCTTTTTATCTGCCAGTCATGTAATGTTATATATGCGTGAGGTTCTGATACTTTTAACAAGTTAAAGACTGAATAGGAACCAATGCCTAGGCCGGTAAGTGCCAAAATTGATTTTAAATAGTTCCTTCTATCCATTGAGTGCGATTTCCCCAAAGATAGTCATGTACCTTCAAGTTTTAAATTAAATATGCATAACTTCCGCTATTTTTGTAAAACTTTTAATTATCGTTGAAATTCCTTGACTCAAAAGATTTTCGTAGATTATCGGTGTTTAACTACTATCTTTAAATTAGCTACTAAAAACTATGGTACCCCTCTCCAAAATCCTTCTCACGCTTAGTATATTTCTTTTTATTTCCTGTGCATCATGTAAGAAAAGTCCAATCTCAGTTGAGACACAACCGAAGCCTGGGTACGAACAGCCCGAAGATGTCAAGCAACAAGTCAAGGACAGTATTCCTGCAGACGCTAAATTGATCAATGTTGGAGTTGGATATGGAAATCTAATGATTGATGGCAATACTTTAAATATCACAGGGAATGCGAAGATTTTGATAATGGAAGGGGCATATCAGACCGTTACATTGAAGAATTTGATTGCACAGGATGGTTATAGAATTTACGTAAAAGGCTCTGGCGTAGTTAGCGTAACGGAATCAATGTACACAGAAAATCTTAAAAATGTGACTCTCTCTGGTGAGATTAACGATGACATAAAGCAGGGATTTAAATTTCAAGATATTAAATATCGCGCTATTTTAATGAATGGAAGTCTTACTGGCGTTACCCTCAAAAACTTGCAATTTAAGAACGTAAGTAATTATGTTATAGCTGGTGAACGGAGCAATGGACAAGACTTCCGCTATCTAGGCACGCCAGAAACAAGGACCCAAAAATTCAAGATCCTAAATTGTATATTTGAAAATGCCGGGACAATATCATTCGGAGGTAGCTTTGATAAGAATAAGGGTGAAGATACCGGCTTTTTTCAGGATGTTGAAATTGCATACAATACATTTCAAAACACAGATGCTGGCAGTGTGTGTTCGTTTACTAATGTGCAAAATTACAACATACACCATAACGTGGTAAATAATGTAAATTTCACAAATAATAATCATAATGGTATTTTCTTTATGGAAGGGAGCGGCAGTTTCCACGACAACAAGCTAACTAATTATCAAGGAAATGCAATTCGAATGTGGCTTTACTCTAGAGGAAACGTTCCCGAAACGAACATGATTTACAACAATATTTGCTATAATACCAGAAAGTATGGTGCATTTGAACTTCAAGCTTTTGAGCGACAGATCGCTCCCGGAAAAACCACATTCGTTAACGCCAAGGTCTTTAACAATACCGTTGGCAGAATGAACACTTCAAAAGATTGGGACGGTCAAATTTTAGATCTTTATAACACTGGGGGGAGTTTAGAATTTTACAATAACCTAGGCTTTGAACTTGTAAGTAACACAGCACAGCCTTCTAATATGATTCACAACATAAGCGGGGTAAAACCCCTAGTGGACAAAAATAATCTTTATTACAAAACCTTAAATGATGCCGTTTACGATAACGTTAACTTTAAATCCAAGGTTCCGGGGATTGGAGCGTTATAAGGTTTGGTTATAATATTTGCCCCAAACTGAGCGGGTACGCTGTGTACGACGGATTTCTTAACGCTTCCAAAGTCGAACTTTTCAATTGCGAGCTTTTCAAATTTACATAATCTACAGTGGCAGGATGAATCTTATAAAGTTCACCTGCTGCTACACGCCGCCAGCAGAGCACGTCAATCCATTAGCTCCCTTTATTAATTTGTGTCTCCTAGTGTAGTTGTATCTGCATCTATTCTTCAGCCAATACCTGCACCTACATTATCTTTAAACAAGTAACGATCTGAAACTTTCTTACAAACGGCATAATTAAGCCGTTCTCTAACTTTCTGCATTGGTCTGCCCAGGGTTGTAGATACCGTAATTTGATGTTCCTTACCACGAGCTTGAGGCTACAGTACTTGCAATAACCCAACACCCGCAACAAGTTCAATTTACTTCAACTCATATTTAGGAATAGCTTAGATCACTACCTAGTCGTACCATTTTCTTTTGGAAACAGCGAATTATAGCTCTTTATTATAATTCCTTTGAGTTCTCTATATCCAATAACATACATATTCCAAAAATTAAAGGCATTGTATCTATTTAATGGTACATATGCTATGAATATAGAAAGTACTATCGGGAAAATGCTAGCAATTCCGATAGCGTAGACAGATTTAAATAACATTATTCCGATGTAGTCGGCAAGTAAATTTACCGCCAGCATACACAAAATCTTATAAAAGTTAATTTTGGGCATGTGGATTACGTCAAGTGTTAAACCAAAATACCGGTCAGCGGGATACAGGACAGTCATTACCATAAAAATTCTTAGCAGATTTACAGCTTCTGTATTCAAATACTTTTCGCCACCGATGGCCAATATAATAGGTTCCGCAAAGACTATTGAAAGCAATGCTATACCGAATATTAAAATGGAAACTATCCCGATCATCTTTTTCATTACAAACATCATGTTATCCTTGTCATCATTATTGAAATACCCTGATAAGCTCGGCATGCCGGAAGATGCAAAGCTAAGTAGTGGCATTTCAACAAGTTGGATTAATTTTCCAGATAAATTATAGATGGCCAGTGCAGCCGGTCCGAGGAAATAACTGATGAAGAACGTATCAATAACTTTAAACAAATTAGAACTGACATAAGTGCCCACGCTGTACTTTCCAAAGTCAAATAACTGTTTAATCGAATTTTTGGTTGTGAACCTCAAAGAGTTAATTCTAGACCAACCGAATATCATAATGATAATACTTGCGCTTAGATTACACATAATGTAGGTCAAAATAATCGACTGCAAGTTGGCGGCCTTTAAGGTCATTAGCACGATCACCGTGCCAGTAAATAGAATTTGGTTGATTAACCTTACCCAAAGATACCGGTCAAATCTTTTATCAGCTTGTAAGACCAAACTTGACATAAACGTCGGCAATGTCGCCAAGGAAATAAGTGAAAAGTACTTTATTAACAAAAAGATACCCTCATCTGTTATTTCCAATGGTAAAATATAAACAATTCCATTAATCAAGATTAATATCGCTGTTATTACCAGAGCTATAGCCCAAGCTGATCCTGCAACTTCGCGTGCCCTCATTTCATTGGTACCCGAGTAAAACTTTATGAATGATGTTGTCAAGAAGCCGGATCTTAAAGTATCAATCAAGCCAAAAATGGCCATAAAGAATACGTATATACCGATTTCCTTCAACGATAATGCACGGTAAAGTAGTGCCATCGTTAACATACCAAAAGCTGCCATTACACCATTTCCAATTAATGATTGTAAATGGATGTTTTTTAGCGATAGTAGAATATTTCTTATGAGCTGCATGGGGAATAATATTCGGTAGTCAAGAACTTAGAGGCTATAATTTAAGATGACCATTCCGTCGGCTCAATTCAATGTATATATTCTCGATTTGCTTGGTCATTCTCTCGTTATCGTAGTCTCTTTTAATTGTTTCTAAAGCATTTGCACCTAAACTGTTTAACAGTTCCACGTTGCCAGCAAGCATCATAATGGAATCAGCTAGTACTTGCGGTGACGACACCGGAACTAGAATTCCATTTTTCATGTGTTCTATTACTTCTTTGGTCCCATCAATTGCAGTAGCAATTACAGCTTTCTTCATAGCCATAGCTTCTAATAATCCAATAGGAAGACCCTCCCATAGAGATGGCAGACAGTAGATGTCTATTGCCTTTAAAACAACAGGAACATCTTCCCTAAACGGTGTGAATATAATTCTATCATGAACTTTCAACTGCGTCGCCAAAGCTATAGATTGTTCTTTCAGATCCCCTTCTCCAACAAACAAAAACTTAATCTTGAGGTCTTCAGGTATCAAACTTATCGCCTTAATTAAGGTAAATGGATCCTTTTGTTTCGTTATTCTAACAACGTACCCCACGAGGATGTCTCTCTCACCAATACCGAATTCGCCCCTAAGGTCAGAAACCCCCAGTCGATAGTTAAACTTTTCAAGATCAATCCCTGACCGTATTACTTTCGCTGCTGCAATCTTAAAGTGGCTTCGTCCATCCAAAAGATTGTTGTTTGAAACACAGATAGTAAAGTCAGATTTCTTTATTAATTGCGATTCACTAAGCAAGCGAATTTTTTTGACAAAGAAACTCTGATCAGGATGGAATGACCAACCGTGTACAGTGTATATCAGTGGAATTCCACATCTTCGTGCGGCATAGAAGGAGTTCGAGTTAGCACGAGTTCCGTGTGCATGAACAATATCAATTTTGTTGTCTACTAGGATCTTTTCTACCTGACCCCACTTTGTAAAATCAAACGGCTTTTCTGTTTTCAATACATAAGTTTTGATACCTCTAGCCCGCATCTTGTCTACCATAGGTCCTTCGGTGAATGCTAACAAGAGACTTTCAAAATGTTCACTGTTCAATTGTTCTATTAAATTTATTACATGCGTTTCACCACCGCCAATTTTCCCCTGTCGGATTGTATGCAGAACCTTAATCTTGTTTTTCATGTATCTGTATGTTATATCGCGTTAGTGCGGTCATGTCTTGTAGCAACAGAGAGCTTATTGGCTCTCTTGGCATTCACCAGAGCAAATATTTGTAATAAAACGAACTTAGGAATCGATATAAGCGCGCGATAAATGCTTTTATCTGCCGTAAAAAAGAATAATGATCTAAAAAAAACAAATAGAAACAGTATTCCAGCGAACACTAAAAGCAAAAGAAATTCCGGATAATAGATCACATCCACAATACCAATCATAAATGCAAATAGAAAGAGTAAGAACAAAGGCGGACGCAACAACATAATACTAAATATGAACTTGTTCCAGCTTCGATAAAATACGGAAGATGCCATCATCTTCGCTCCCCAAGAAGCGTATTTGAACCATGTATTTATCCAGCGGGCGCGCTGTTCTACTAATTGTTTTGACTTGCTTGTTTTGGTGTCATATACCACGGCATTTTTAGCAAAGGCAATTCTCGTTTCAGAGTCAACTAATTGATACTGTAAAAGTTTATCAAACCCCGCACCGCTAATTACTTGCCCACCAAGCGCTGTGACGTATAGCTGGGTGGAAAACGCCATCCCTGAACCAGCTAAAGAAGCCGAAGACCCAACTTCAAATAGCAAAAACCTATCTATATAACGATAGTAAATGTCTCCAGCCTCATCAAGGCATGCCAATTCCGAATTCAAGTTCTTGGCCTTCCTTACGCCCTGGACTGCATCAAATCCGGCATCAAAATATCTATTTAATTCACGAAAATATTCTGGATCAACTATATTATCACTGTCAATTATAGTTATTCTATCATGATTTCGTTTAAAGTTCTGAATTGCATAAAAGTGCGACCTTATGTTATTAGCGAGTACCATTTCCGGTCTAAGGACATATACCCTCGGGTCTTCAAACACTAGAGATGAAATGTCACAGTTGTCAGCCACAACGTAAATGCAAAAGTTACTATAACTACACTCCAAAATCGAGTTAACTACGTCAGGGATCAATTGTACTTGCTCGTAAGCTGTCACGACTACAGCATAATCAGCCTCTTCCACCACCTCATCTTTTAATACATGCCTTTTAGACTTAAACAAAAGTAATACAGTTAATACTGCTGGATAAATACAAAAACCAACAACGTATAAATGGAAGAAAACTAAGATGAAATCTATAATACTCATGGAGAGTTCTACTAGGTAATGCAAATTTAATTTAAGATAAAGTATGTTTGATATGGGTAAACATTTCCCCAACTGATTTCTCCCAGGTATGTGTCCGTGCGAATATTATTCGCTGCTCTTGTAGGTTTTGATCATCTGACGATATAGCTTTGCTTATTAATTCGACATACTCCTCCTTAGTTTCGGCCAGGAACACGTAATCTTTGAAAATTTCCATTGACACCGTCTTAGTGGCTATGACAGGTTTTCCAAAAAGCAGATATTCATCTATCTTCCGAGGATAATTTCCAAGAGTAATTTCGTTAACTAGTTGGGGATTTATACAGACATCGAAGTATCTGATATATGTCGGAATAAGATAGGTTGGCTTTTGCCCTAAAAAGAAAACATTGGAGATACTATGAAGCCTACTATTTCTGAATTCATTGTCTTCATAACCTACAAGTACTAACGAGTACGAAGGAAAACTTAAAGCAATATGCACAATAATATCGATGTCGAGTCGTGCACTACTCAAGGCACCAACATAACCGATTATTTTACCGGTAATATGTTCAAGATCTTCAGGCTTACTGGGTTTTAAGGAGGGTTGATCATCAATTTCGGCCCCTTGCCCAATATTGTATGAATTCGGATTGTATTTTCGACAATAAAGTGTCAAGTATTGAGAATTGCAAAGACAGAGATCAGAGTTCTGAATCAACAATGGTTCAAGCCTTGATCCATGTTTTTTCCAATATGGCACCCCAATTAAAAAGTCCCTTAGATAGTAAATACTTATTGTTGGTTTTAGAAGTTTGGCCACATAAAAACCCTTAAAGATTTCACCATCATTAAACAAAACATATTTTTCGAAATTTAGAACTGATAAAGCTGTTGCTATCGATTTTGCAAACTTCCTATTGTTTCTTTTGTTAAAAAAATCAAATATAATATCACTGTTAATCCAATTGATTGATTCTACCATACAATCAGGATAGTAAATCCAGAGATTATGTTGAACTTCAACAAGCCCTTCTTCCTTGTGATTGATCACTCTAAGACGTCTAATTACATCAACATCACCTCTTCCTTTCAATCTTGTAATTCTATCTAAAGGGGAATTCACATAAAGCACGCGGTTAGTTTTACTTAGTTCTAGTGCAATGTTTTTGCAATTGCTACCTATACCAGTATCCCAAGATTGCTGACCAATTATCAAAATATCAAGTGTGGTAATAAGTTCGTTCATAATCTAAGTTACCGTAATATGACCTAAGCTAATTCCCATCGACCATCATTAATGTTGTATTTTTTAATCACTCTTGCGGGATTACCAACTGCAACAGTAAATTCGGGAACATCTTTCGTAACTACACTGCCTGCACCAATTACACAGTGGCGTCCAAGCCTCACTCCAGCAGTTATCACGCAATTTGCACCGATCCAGACCTCGTCTTCGATGATTATTTCTTTACAGGTAACAGGTTGCTTCGAGGTTGGAATACTTACATCCTCATAACCATGATTTAAACCTGAGACCACTATATTTTGGGCCAACATAACATCGTTCCCAATGCTTACCGGCCCAATTACTACGCAGCCAAGGCCTACAATTGTATTTTTACCGATAATAACATTCCCGACACCGTTGTTAATTGTAGCAAAATCCTCTATTATCGATCTGTCTCCCAGTAAAAACGCATTAAATGGGAACACATCCATTCTGGAACTATTCCGGATAACTGAGTTTCTACCCTTTTTATGCTTAAAGGGATTCAAGAACAACCTGACCCAAATTCTTGGACTATGTTCATTTTCAGGAATTAGTAACCTTAAGGCAAGTCGCTTCAAGCGTGGATCGGCCTTTATTTTAGAAATAATCGACATATTCTTAATTTCGTGCTAGTCAGGTTTACGTTTCAATCCGCTTCTCAAACCGATAATAAAGCAAATTAACACTGGTAAGGCAAATACTTCAAATGGCATAAGTAGTTTAAAAAATTAATCCTTCCTCTTTCTTTTCTAGTTCCGGGCTTTTATAGATGAATACCCATGATAGGTATACGACAATTGAAGAAGGCATCGAATTAATCACCTCGTTGCCATAACTACAAAATAATATACCAGCAAATCCGGAGGTTAGTGCAATCATCTTTATCTTAACGCTCTTATTTTCTAGTCGCCAAACAATTCCACAACACTTGCCGAAGATATACAACATAATTGACAGCCAAATTGTAAATCCTACAATGCCATACATCGCCCAGACTTTCACAAAATAGCTGTCAGGAGGGACTGTTGACAAAAATTTATCGGAGTTATACAAAATTCCATTATGCCCTGTTACCCCTAAGCCACCCCCAAATGGTCGAGTACTCATATATTCACGTAAAAGCTTCTGAGTATTAAACCTAACGTTCAATGAAGGGTCGTCAGGGTTTACGGCTGATCTCAGCCTATAAATCTGATAATTACTATTTCCAATATAAGTGAATTTCAGGAACGACAAAAAGAGTAGGCCAATCAATCCCCCTAAAAGGAGTACCTTAAGATTCTTACTTAAGATTAGTGCAACAAATCCCCCAACAACTAAGGCGAATAGTGCCCCCCGCGTACCTGATATGAGCATTCCATATAGCATTAAAACCGAACAACATAGAAAAACAACTTTGATCCATCTTCTAAAAGGTCCAAATCCCAAAATTAAAGAGATAAGTCCCAACTGTGCCTGTGAAGCACCGAATTGCCCAGCGTCACTATAGAATGAAAATACCCGCAACCGGCCAAACAAAATGTGTGTTATTGCCCCACCCTCATTTAAGAACGCTTGTTCCCCTGATGAGGGACCAAAATATAGTTGTTTGATTCCATTTAATGATGCTAGTGTCGAGAGGACAACTATGACTAAAAGGAAGACATCTAAATGGCGATTATCCCGAAATATTAATAACCCTAACATAACCATTAAAAGAGGATATAAGGCTGTAGAACGAATTTCAGAGATCCAACCCATGAAAGAAGCACCAGGGTTTAGGACTTCAAGGATACTTATTACAAACCAGAGCAACAATAAATATAGTAGGTCGTGGTTGATACTAGTATATTCTTTAGGTGGAGTTTTTATCAAGACCGCTACAAGTGAAACTAAAATCAAGCCCTCAATCAATAATCCGTATTGAAATCCACCAATCTCTCTGTCAAAAATTCCATAGATAAAACAATAAGTTAGCAAGATAAATAAAAGTACGACCCTCATCATACAACTTATGCTACCTGATCACCCTTATACTTGTTCAGTACCCAACCTATAAAGCCAGGATGTTCACTAATTACCTTGATGAGATTTTTATCAGCATCATTTAGAACTCTACCCGACTCATATACGCAAAGAGTCTGTTCAGTGAACATTAGCCACTCTTTAGTAATATTCATCTCATTTAGACTATTGATATCAATGATGATGAGATCGAATTCACGACGAAGAATGTCAAATCCAGCTTTTAGGTTCTTTACATTCTGAATCTCAAAGAGCGAATTTTTTTCCGTTGTCTTATTCATTATAGTGATCAGGTCTTCAACATGAATTTCTTTTTTAACGAGAAACTTTTGGAAATTTTGGTTTATTGAAAGTTCTTTACTCCCGGAGGAGGTAATAGGCTGATCATCTGCAATCAAAAGTATTTTTTTTCCGGTCATTGCGAATGCATAGGCAAGGCCATACGAAAGAAAAGTCTTTCCTTCTCCATTATCAAGGCTAGTCACTCCAAGGATCTTGGTGGCGCGTTCATCCATCTTAGTATTGATCTCAAACCGAAGGGATCTTAACAAATCTTTAAAAATTTTAAAATCATTATTCTCGCCTTTATTCGCCCAAATGCTTCTAATTTCTCGATCGGATCCCCCAAGCATGTTAATCATTCCAATACACTTGGATCCGGTAATCTGCTCAAGCTGGCTAGCCGTTATAACGGACCTATTCGTTATAAACAACAACACCAAAAATGAGAAACACAAGAAGATACTTGAAAGACCTGCACCAGCGACATATAGCCCTCCTTTGGATGGCTCAGGACTGCCCGGTAATCCATATTGCTCGATCTGTAGTTGAAGACCTAATTTTTGCTTTGCGGTACTAGTATTATAGATCTCCAAAGCCGCCGTGTACTCTTTAGTTGCTAACTCTGCTTCCCTTTGATAGTTTTGTATATCGGCGTCGAAAGGAACCATACTCTGGTATCTAGCTCTCAAAATAGATAATTGATTGTCCAATGTTCTAATACTGCTTTTAGCTTGTTGCAAGGCAATTTCCAAAGCCAATTTTTGCTGCACCAAGCTTTGTTTTGAGGTTCTCGGATCTAATATATTTTCATCAATGTTTTTAGAACTCTTTTCACTAATGATTTTTGTTAAAGAATCAACTTTCTTTTGGTCTTTCGCATTAAAATTATTGTCGATGTAGCTGGCATTCGCTATTTCCAATTGCCTTTTCAATCTAACTATTTCTTGGTTATCATTTCTGCTGCTTCCTCTAACATATGGATCGTTGCCCTTCAATTTCGCCTCTATCACTGAGATTGCTCCAGAATTAGATTGGATTTCTTTCAAAGCCTGTGCTCTTTCAACTTCATACCGCGATATTTGCGTGTATACTGTTGCGGACTGTTCATCTAAATTCAATACGCCTTTCGACCGCTTAAATTCAGAAAGCGCATTGTTCTTTTCATTCATAATGATTTCCTTACGTCTTAACAAAGAATCAAGCACCGCAAGAGAAACATTCTGGTTAGTATTCATTTCGGAACTGTGATTCAGGATGAATTCGGAAGCAAGCGTATTAACAACGAAAGCTGACAATTCAGCATGTTCAGACACAAAATCTATATTGATGAAGTCACTATTTTCTACATGGGAAATCTCAACTTTTTCAGCTAAATCTTCCTCCCCATACCCCATAGAAGTGACGATATCATACAGACGATATTTGCCCTTGTTATCAGCTAGAGTAAGAAGCGATTTATTTGAAAGTCTCGTTTTAAATATCTTTAGTAGCTCTACTTTCTGTTGTTGATTTAAAGAATCAAGCTGCTTACTATAGCTTCTAAATGGGCTCTTTGAGTTCTGCAGATCATGAATCATAAGGTGGTAGGACAGCAGATCCGAGATCTTTTTAGCCTTTAACTTTTCAATAATACCATTAAACTGTAGACTTACTGCAAAGAAATCAGTAGTCTCACTAGAAACTAATTTCTTTGAGGGATCAAGAATACCTGTCGATATACGAGCCTCGGAACGATATTTCTTAGGCAAATTTTTCGTTAAAAAATAAGTAACTATAGCAGCAATTATAGGCACTATGATCAATAGCCACTTATATCTGTTAACGAGTTTTAGAAATGATTTTAAATCCATCAATGTGTTATTTAACGTCAGAAAGCTTCACCCCAATAATTTCCTCAAGTAAATCCTTAGTTTTCAGATATTCAATCTCGGTTGCTACTTTTTCGGACTCCGAAGCAGACTGATTTAGCCTAGATTGGTTGTAAGCATCAAGTGTGATCTCACCTTTTTCGAACTTGTTGCGCAGACTTTCGCTAACACCTTTATTATCCTGCGCTATTTTTGTCGCGATCTTAAGTTGGCTAATCTGCTGTACGTAATCGTAATATCTTCTTTTAA
Organism: Pedobacter sp. NEAU-ZC8; assembly: GCF_059278965.1. NCBI lineage: Bacteria > Pseudomonadati > Bacteroidota > Sphingobacteriia > Sphingobacteriales > Sphingobacteriaceae > Pedobacter > Pedobacter sp. NEAU-ZC8. The sequence goes on along the minus strand of NZ_JCAJXC010000025.1, from coordinate 10,351 downwards.
CCTCCATCTCGACAGCTTTGTCATTCTGTTGAGCTTCTAAAACAGCAATCTTGTAATCTGCTTTCGCTCGTTTAACCTGATATGGCTTAGCCAGAAGGTTCCCGACATTGACACTCACACCTAACTGAATACCATTGAAGTTGTATGGATTTACGGGATCAAGAACAGACTTATTCTCCGGTCGATAGAAATAAGAACCATTTAAAATGTCGAGATATGATGCTTGTGCAATAGAGATACCTGTTTTTACGAGTTCCTTTTTCGCTTCAGCAATCTTCATCTGTGGGAAGTTTGTTTTTGCCAGGTCAATATACTTTTGAAGATCAGAGTAATTGATATCTTTCAATATTGATTCCTGTGCATTACTTTCAACACTTCCAAGTAATAAAATAGATAAGGTAATTTGTAGTAGTTTTTTCATTGAGAACTAAGAGTTAAGATGGTTGTTTTATTTAAGAACGGAAAAGACTAAACGTTTTCCTTTTGAATCAAAGCAGGTATGGTCTTTAAGATGATTTTCAAATCCAGCAAGATTGAATAGTTTGCTGCATAAAAATTATCAAGTTCCTTGCGCTCCTGATCAGACATATCTTTTTGACCACGCTTACTAATTTGCCAAAGGCCAGTAAGTCCAGCAGGGCCCAAAAAGCGAGTTGACCATTCATTAGTCGTTAATTGCTCGGCTTCATAGAGCGGTAAAGGTCTGTTTCCAACCAGCGACATATCTCCGATCAACACATTTACAAGCTGAGGAAGTTCGTCAATACTCGTTTTTCGCAGGAATTTTCCAACCTTGGTAACGCGAGGATCATTTTTAAACTTTACAAAGGCAGATTTAGCCTTTGTATCGCTTGATTGTACATCACCGGAATACTGGTTAAGATCAGAAATGGAATCCAGCATCTTGTCTGCATCACTGCGCATTGATCTAAACTTGTAAAAGTCAAAGATTTTATAGCCAGCACCTACCCGCTTACTTTTATAAATCACAGGGCCTGGCGATTCTAACTTCACACAAATGGCTGTAACCAGTAATAACGGAGAAAGCACCAAAAGTCCAATGCCTGATGCCACAACGTCAAAAGCACGTTTTACCATCGGCACCTGATATTCGACATCCATCTGCTTTGACAGTTCCAATAACCGCGGCTTTATTAGCTTGAACTTGATAAGGAAATTCAAGCGCTCAAAAAAGTCTTCTAACGGGAAAGGATAAGTATAATAGTCGTTTACCTTCAGCTTTAGCGCTTTTTTCCTCCAAGCCTTATCTTCTTTTATTCCAGCTAAAACAACGATCAAACCTTGTAGAAGTGGATTGCTCTTGATGTAAGCAACCTGCTCAAAACAATCTTTATTATCATCAACCTCAATGATCAAAATATCTGGCAGAGACAACAAAGACCTATTATCCAGATACACCTTAAATTTTAAGGGATGGTCAAAATGTTCCAGACTGAAATTTGACCTATCATCAAATATTGTCGTTTTTAACAAATTCCCATAGTACACGATCTTAGCGGTTATCATCGGAATGGTAGTTGTTGAAATCATGAGGCGAGAAGTTCTGAAATGGAGGTTTTTAGAGCTGTTGGATTAAAGGGCTTTTGTAGATAGCACTCTACATTAAAGGACATGGATTCAACTTTCTGAGCCAAGTCGTCAGCGCCGGACAATATAATTACCGGCGTATTCCTGTAAAGGCCACTCAATTTTAGATTTTTTATTAATGAACTGCCATCGAAATATGGCATCATAAGATCAGAAATAATCAAATCAGGATCATTTCCTTCCTCTAACCACGCAATTGCTTCTATCCCACTGGTCTTAATAACCAGATCGTATGTCGAAGATAAAATGAAGTTGAGCAATTTAAGGATACTAGGTTCGTCATCTATGATTAGAATCACACTCCTAGAATTCATACTATTGTCCATAAGTGATTAAAAGTGTTAAGAGGTTAATTACCAATATTTCACAAACTTAAGAATAATTTTTAACCGTTTTTGCACGCTCGTCTTTAAAAATGAAAAATTTTATTTCTAACTGTGGAATAATCCCCCAACATGCCTGGTTCGCAAAAGTCAATACACATGGGTCCTCAGGCATTAGTGAATCGATGAAACCATCCTTCTAGTACTATTTGGCTCTGAAACAGCCAATTACCGGCAGACATGTTTTTCGTATTTAAATATAAATGTCTAAATTGCCCGAAACACCCCCACAATGAGGATAAACTCCACACTACATTTCTCAAAAATGTACAGGATTTCACAGTGGGTGATCATTAGTATCATATATATAGGTTCCAGAATCTTAAATCTCTATGGATAATAACACGCTCTCACAAATTACTTACCTGGAAAATTGCGCTAAAGCCACCAGATCAAACTACAAAGAATTTGAGAAAGGGCTTGAGCTCGCTTCGTTTTTATGCGACACCTCGGGTGCAAGTTTGACATTACTGCCCGAAAAAAGAAGGTGGCAGAAAGTTGAAAACATTCATACCTCCGGTACCTTCTCGTACAATGACGACCCATATTTCCGGCACATCTTAGAATGTCCGACAATAACAGAATTGTTTGAACCTGCTGTCGATATTGAATCTTCAACGCCCAATGATTTCTATGACACATTAAATTATTACGCAGGTGTCCCCTTGTTTAGCTCAAAAGGTGAAAGAATCGGCAGCCTTGCCGTTTTTGACCGAAGTCTAAAGCCTCCTTTAAATGGGCATCAGCGAAAACTAATGACCTTACTTGGCAGCCAGCTCGTTGCGTTATTCGAAGCAAGCGAGAAAAAACAAAAGTTCAATCAACCATCAAGAGGAGTGCAGGCGGATGATTATATTTTCGAACCAGAGGATTTTCAAACACATTCTTTTGAACAAGGTTCTGAACTGACTACAAACCCTGAAAAAATTAAGCAAGTTCAGTATTTGAAATCTAAAATACGCGACATTGAGCAAACAAGATGCCTGTCCTCCATCGGAAGTTGGGTTCTCGACCTCAGCACATCTACATGTTTATGGTCTGAAATGATGCTACAAATATTTCAGCTTGAAAAAGATAGACAACCCTCCATCGAAGATGAATTATCATTTTATACCCCACATAGTAAAGCTTTAAGAATAGCCGCTTTCCACGCTGCCATACAAGAAGGTATCAGCTGGAATTTAGAACTACAGATAACAAGGAAGGATGGCAGCAATGCTTGGATAAGATCCTACGGCATTCCAGAAATACAGGATGGGATCTGCAAAAGAGTATTCGGTACTGCCCAGGACATTACCGCGGTCAAGAATATAGAAGCCGGACTTGTAGCAGCAAAAGAAGAAGCTGAACTGGCTAATAAAGCTAAGTCTGAATTCCTCGCAAATATGAGCCATGAAATTCGGACACCTTTAAATGGAATAATAGGGTTTACTGATTTGCTCACAAAGACTGACCTAAATGAAACACAACAAGAGTACTTGAACATTGTCGCGCAATCCAGCAATGCACTGCTTAACACAATCAATGATATTTTAGATTTCTCGAAAATAGAAGCTGGAAAGCTGGAGATACATCAAACGAAAAGCAGCCTCCATGAATTAATCGGAGAATCAGCAGATGTTGTAAAGTACCAGGTCCAAAGCAAACGGCTCGAGTTGATCGTGGACATATCGACCAATGCTGCGAAAATCGTTTGGGTAGACGAGATCCGACTAAAACAAATTCTGATAAATCTACTCAGCAATGCAGTGAAATTTACCGAGGTCGGCGAGATTTCATTGAGACTGCATCCAACAACCTCCGAAGATTCTAATGAGGTAACCTACCGCTTCTCTGTAACTGACACTGGTATCGGGATCCAGCCTGATAAGTTACTTAAGATTTTCGAGGCTTTCTCCCAGGAAGATGCATCAACTACAAAAAAATACGGGGGAACGGGTCTTGGATTAACCATTTCCAACAAGCTGTTAGAATTGATGGGCAGCAAGCTGGAAGTTTTGAGCCTTCCTGGAAAAGGCAGTTTATTTTTCTTTGATTTAAAATTAAAAACTGAATCCTCTGAGATGGTCCGGGTGCAGAGTTATCAGGGTATTAACAAAGTACTGATCGTGGATAACAATTCAAATAACCGAACGATCATTAACAGAATGCTACTTCTTAACCAAATTGAGTCCAAAGAAGCTAGTAGTGGCATGGAAGCCATTAACTTGATTGCAGAGGGTGGGAAATATGATGTTATTCTGATGGACTATCACATGCCCAACATGGACGGTCTTGAAACGATCAGAAGGATTAAAAAGATTTACGGCAATCCACGAATTGAACCTGCTTTTATACTGCTCCATAGCTCCTCAGACGAGGTGATTCTCCGGGAATGCGGCAGACTTCAGATCACGCATCGATTGTTGAAGCCTATCAAAATAAAAGATTTAAATAATGTGCTCAATAACCTGATATCAAACGCAGAGACAATTCAACAAATCAAATCGCAACGCGCCGAAGCAATCGCCGAATCTTTTAACATTATCATAGCTGAAGATAATGCTGTAAATATGCTATTAGCTAAGACCATCGTCAAAAGAATTGCTCCAAATGCGACTATTTTCGAGGCCACTAACGGTGTTGAAGCTGTTGAAATTTACAGCAAGGAAAGCATTGACATCATCCTTATGGATGTTCAAATGCCGGACATGAATGGCTATATTGCTACCAAAGAGATCCGCAAAATTCCTAGTCAGCGACAAATACCAATCATCGCATTCACCGCCGGGAATGTCAAAGGGGAGAAAGAAAAATGCCTTTCATCAGGAATGAACGATTTCATCACAAAACCTGTTGTTGCAAGCACGATTGAGGCTTCCCTAAAGAAATGGTTGAAGGAAACGGATGGTATACATTCAAAAAAATGAGGCATTAAAAAAGCCCAGCTTCCGCTGGGCTTTTCTTGCATAAATATTAGTAAACCAAGTTGCTAAAATCTCTGAGCTTAATTCGCTCTTCCTGATTTTTTATCTTTATCTCTACCGATGATATAGCCGGTACCCGCACCAACTACGCCACCAATAATTGCACCTCTACCCTTTTTCTTATCAATCAAAGCTCCACCAAGCGCTCCGGCACCAGCGCCAATGGCAGTACCTTTAGCTGCAGAACTCCAGCCTTTTTTCTGAGTAGTAGTCGTAGTTGTTGCTGAATTTTGAGAAGTTACTGCAGGCGCATTTGCCGCACTACGCTCTTCTGCCAACATCATCAAGCGCTTTTCTTCTGCTTGCTTTGCCTCTTCAGCCTTCTTTTTCTCTAGCTCCGCTAGCTTGGCTTTATTTTCAGCGTCCGCCCGTTTAAAGCTATCTAATCTGATGCTGTCCTTAACTGCAGCAATAGCAGCTTGTTTTGCGGCCTCTTCCTTTTCCTTATTGGAACAAGACGACATCGCCAGGGCAATAAACAATATGGCAAATAAATTTTTCATAATTTTAATATTATTGTGTGCAATTTACATTATAGAAAATATAGTGCCAAAGTATACCTGTCTTATTTGTCCATCAAAGGAGACGACCCCCGCGTCTCTGTTGAGTCTCTATTATCATCTTCGCCGTCAGGGTTATGCGATATAACATCATTATCAATATTATACCGACGGGAAAGCGTTTGATTGTCAGATGACCGGTCAGCATCCAGGCCTAAGTTGTCCTGCTCGTCATGCCTCAACTCCCGTCCTTGGTCGGGCAACAACTGCTCTCCAGCGGATGGGTTTTTATCTTCCTCCTGATTTGATCCTTTTGTTTCCATAATCAACATTTTAATTAACAGAACAATCTTTCGCCCACCAGGTTTGCATTACTGATGTCAATTCTCTATTTTCACCGGAAATATAGATAATACAATATGCGTACAACAGGAAAAGTAAAATGGTTTAATTCAGCGAAAGGTTTCGGTTTCATCACTCCTGAACAAGGAGGAAAAGACATTTTCGTGCATTTTTCAGCAATCGCAGGAGACTCATTCAGAGAACTTAATGAAGGAGATAATGTGGAATTTGAATTAAACGATGGAAAAAAAGGCCCGGAGGCCTCCAATGTAACAGTACTCTAACCTGTTAAACACATCCAAGATCTTAAAGGGTTTGCGCAAGCATGCCCTTTTTTGTTTAGTAGAGATACCTTCAATTTTGCGTATGTGACGCTATTTAAAAATTCAAGGCGTTAACATTAATAGCAATAGCTGATATATTTGATTTATGGAATTAACCATTTGGGGTGCTGCAGAACAGGTTACGGGCAGCATGCACCTGCTAACATTTGACAATTATAAAGTCTTAATAGATTGCGGACTTGATTATGAGAGAGACACTTATCAGGAAGAAAATCAAAACTTCCCCTTTGATCCTTCTACATTAGACCTTGTTATTCTTACCCATGCACATATTGATCATACTGGTAACCTGCCAACTTTGGTTAGACTTGGATTCCAGGGCCAGGTGTTGTGCACGCCAGCAACTGCGGATTTAACGGAGTTGCTTTTGATGGATGCCGTTAACATATTCCTATCCAAGCAAAAGAAATCAGGGAGAGGAAGAGGCCGCAGGCAACATTCCTCAGGTCCTCCTCCCCTCTATCTCCAGAAACACGTGAACGATACCATGGAACGATTCATTACTATCGGTTTTCACAAGAAGTTTCAGTTTCTTGAACAAGCATCTTTAACTTTTGTCCCTATTGGGCATCTTCTTGGTGCAGCAGCTGTAATCCTTGAAATCAACGATGGAGGTACAATCAAGAAAATTGGCTTTTCAGGAGATGTGGGCAGAAAGAACTATCCCGTACTGGTAGACCCAGAAGTATTGCCGCAACTCGACTATCTTGTGCTTGAATCCACATACGGCGGGAAATTCCACACCAAAGATGAATCCCTTGAAGAGAAGCTCGTCCAGACCATCCAGGAAGCATGTATAAAGTATCCCGGCCGACTAATTATTCCGGCATTCAGCATCGGAAGAACCCAAGCCCTTGTATTTACGTTGAACAAGATCTTCAGTAAAGGACTGCTACCGAGGGTCCAGATATTTGTCGATAGTCCAATGGCTAACTTTGCGACCGATATCTATAGAAAACATCATGACCTGGTCAATGATGATGCTAAGGAGTTTTATCGTACCGAAGGTGATGAATTTGACTTCGAGGCTCTATCGTACGTCACAGATAAAAAGGAAAGTGTAACGATATCGAACTATCACGAACCCTGCATCATCATTTCCTCAGCAGGTATGCTGGAAGGCGGAAGAATACAGGATCACCTCTTCCACAACATCCAGAACTACTACTGCACGATATTATTCATTGGGTACTGTGCACCAGGAACATTAGGTAATCGTCTGCTACGGGGCGACCCAATTGTACGGTTGAGGGGCAGAGATTTAATGGTATATGCAAGTATTAAGCAAACAGATCTTTTAAGCGGCCATGGTGACCACCAGGATCTGATTGATACTTTAATCACCCAGGATCCAGAAAAACTGAAAAATATCTTTTTAGTACACGGTGAAAGAAAAAACATGGAGCATCTCCGTGATGCCCTTACCGAACTTCAGTATAATGCTACAATTGCTATTAAGGGCACCACTTATCGTATATAGTATTATTTATATAAGATTTTTTCAAGACAAATCCAAATTCCACAGGTGATTGTACTAAAATTTATACACAAATCCGAATGCCAGTTCAAACCTGCGATTTTGCGTCTTTTTGAAATATTACAAGGTAACAACCTGCATATTAGCAAGTTATTTTTATAAAAAAACTTGCTTTTTATTTGGCAGGGTTATTACATATAGCAGAACAGTAAAGATTATTAATGCACATCTAACTGTTAAAACATGAATTCAAAAATTACAAAATCGGCAATGATTTTATCCTTGGTTGGATTATCGTCCGGATTATTCGCTCAGGAATCAACTCCTGAAACTACTGATAGATTTTCTAAGAAAGATTTCCGCACTTGGTCTATTGGTCTTCATGGCGGTATGCTAACCCCTCATACAATCTTCCGTGGAAAGAATAACGACTTCAGTACACCTACAGAGAACTGGGGATACGGTGGTTATATCAAAAAACAAATAATACCTTCATTCGGTATACAAGCAGATTTTCTCGCTGGTCATGTTGAAGGACTAAGAGCCACCACACCATCAACCACTGCAAATACAGGAACTGAAATTGCAGATTCAAGATTCAAATCGCATGTTGAATGGGCTGCAAGCGTAAGCGGTAACTTTACAATTGCGAATTTAAGCATGAACCAGAAGCGCAGCGTGATCTCGCCTTACCTAACTGGTGGTATCGGATATATGTCTTCTAATGCAGAGACTACAAATGTACCGGGCGGCGGTAAAGGATATACCGAAGATTGGTTTGTACCGGTTGGTGCAGGTATTAAGTTTGGATTAACCAAAGCGGTGAACCTGGATCTTGGCTATACGGTTAACTTTGTTAAAGATGATAACTTTGATGGATATGTCGCAGGAAGTCGTAACGACAACTTCTCCTACGCACATGCTGGTATTGAGATCGCACTTGGTAAAAAGGGTTCGTCTCAGTTAGCTAACTATAGTGCCGTAGCTGCACTTCGTGAGGCCTCTGAAGCAGAAAGCGCCGAACTAAGAAGAGCACTATCCACTCAGGAACAAAATGCAGCCAGAGACAGAGAAGCTTTGATGCAGGATCTTGCAGATGATGATAACGATGGCGTAGCAAACAAATTTGACAAGTGCCCAAATACAGCCGCAGGTACTGTGGTTGACGGATCAGGTTGCCCGCTAAAAGCTCCTGCTCAGGTTGTAAGAGAGCGTGTTATCGTAACTGAAGCTGATCGCAAAGTCGTTGACGAAGCCATCAAGAATCTTGAGTTCGACTTAGGAAAAGCAACTATTCGTTCGAAATCATTCTCGACGCTAGATAAGGTAGCCGCACTTTTAGTAGAGAAGAACTTTAGCTTGAAGTTAGCTGGCCATACTGATAATAGTGGGTCAATGGCGCTGAACCTTAGATTGTCTAAGGAACGTGCTGAGGCTGTTAAAGCCTACCTGGTTAATAAAGGCGCAAATGCTTCACGTATTGAAGCGACAGGCTACGGTCCGAATCAGCCGATTGCATCCAATGCAACTGCGGAGGGCCGCCAACAGAACAGACGCGTTGAGTTCACGTTGTTCTAAATTAGAACCGAATCTAACAAAAAAGGGCCTGTATCATAAATCATGATCAGGCTCTTTTTTTATATAATGGTTTTTTCTACAGGTGTTTTTTTAGGCGCTATATAGTTGCTTTAAAAGGTCTGTTTTTCTTATTTTTAAGTATAAAACATATCAGGAAATGGCAGTTAAGAGACCTACTTTCAGGCCCTATCACCAAAATCAATTGGTGATGCTTCCCCCGAGTCTGGACGACTTAATTTCTGCGGATCATTCTGTCCGCGTTGTCAATGATGTGATTAATCGGATCAATCTTGAGCCGCTTTTAAAAGCTTATCACATTCGGGGTGGATCCAATTATCATCCTTTATTGCTTTTGAAGGTGCTGGTTTATGGTTATGTAACCAATATCTATTCCAGTCGGAAGCTTGCTGAAGCCTGCCGGGAAAGGGTTCCTTTTATGTGGCTTAGCGGCATGAGCAAGCCTGACCACAATACCATCAACCGTTTTCGTGGGGTTCGTCTGAAGCATGCACTTCGCTCGGTGTTTGAAGAAGTTGTTCAATTACTGGCCACCGAAGGGCTGTTAAGCATAGATCAGGTTTATACCGATGGAACTAAGATTGAGGCAAATGCCAACAAATACACCTTTGTTTGGAAGAAATCAATCCAGAGCAATAAAGAGAAAATGAAAAAGCAGCTGGAGGATATCTGGAACTACGCCCAGCATGTCGCTGCTGATGAAGATCGGATGCCTGAACCACCTGACCTTAGTACCGTCAATCCGGAAAGTGTGAATGCCACCGTTGAAAAGCTCAATAAACTGCTTGCAGAAAATGACCAGGTTGATAAGAAGGTGAAGGCCAAGCTGAGGTATATCAATAAGACCTTCCCGGAAAACATTGCCAAATATGAAGAACAGGAAGCTATTCTTGGAGAACGCAATAGTTACAGCAAGACAGACACAGATGCTACTTTCATGCGCATGAAAGAGGACCACATGTTGAATGGCCAATTAAAGCCCGGATACAACGTGCAGATATCCACCTCCAATCAGTATATCGTTAATTACACCATCCATCCAAATCCTACAGACACACTAACCTTAAAAGCCCATCTGGAGCAGCATGAGCGTAGCTTCGGCAAAGCGCCTGAAACCCTTACCGCAGATGCTGGA
>NZ_JCAJXC010000024.1:0-73461 GCF_059278965.1 Pedobacter sp. NEAU-ZC8 | reverse complement strand
CAAGTTGAGGCCTATGTGAAGTACAATACGTTCGATAAAGGCCAAAATGAGACTTATAAAAACAAGTATCCGTTCCATGTAGATAGACTCTTTTACAACAAGCAGCAAGATGTATATATCTGTCCGATGGGTCAGCAAATGGAATATATTGGTGATAGAAGTCGTAAGACTGGCAACGGGTTCATCCAGACATACAGGCAATATCAAGCGAAAAACTGTAGTAGCTGCCCTTTGATTGGAGCTTGCCATAAATCTAAAATCAACCGGGTCATCGAGATCAATGTGAACCTAAAAAGACAAAAACAACAGGCTCATGAGCGACTTAACAGTGAGCAAGGAATAAGGCATCGAAAGAAACGATGCTTTGATGTTGAGCCAGTCTTCGCAAATATCAAACAGAACCATGGGTTCCGCCGCTTTATGCTCCGGGGTAAAGAAAAAGTCGAGATCGAATGGGGTTTACTCGCGATAGCACAAAACTTAAGGAAAAAAGCAGCTTAGAAAGGCTGTTTTTGCGTGTGTAGTAGCTAAAAAGATCCACGAAGCATTCCTGAATATCTTATAACTAGGAAAAGTCTAAAAATCAAATTAAACAGCACCAACAAAAAAAGAAGCCGTTCATCTTTCAATGATACGGCCTCTTTTATTCATGGATTTCCTTTATCGTTGATGGCAGCATCTTCAACTGGAATGAGGCCTTCCTGGGCATTAAGCCCCGACAGGATTACTCTTTTTAAACGTTCCTGATGTTCATCGCCCCACAATCCTATTGCATCAATCACCGGAATTAAAGTCTGCCCAAAGGCCGTAAGTTCATACTCCACCTTCGGAGGCATCACCGGGTAGATCTTGCGGGTGACGAGTTCGTGCATTTCGAGCTCCTTAAGTTGCAGGTTTAAGACGCGTCTGGTAGCATCAGGGATCTTACGCTGCAATTCACCCGGGCGTTTGTGGCCCTGATTGATGAACCACAACAAGCGAATTTTCCATTTCCCATAGAGAATTTCTCCGACCAGATCGAGCCCGCAATTTAAGTTCGGAAGTGTCTTTCTCTCATACATATCCAAATATAACGCTAAGATTTTGATGCGCACAATACGGAAAAATTTGTCCCTATCTGATTCGTAAGCCCGTACTTGCCTGAACCAGGGGTACTGCGGAAATTTGTCTGGCTACTGCGTATCAGCGCAATAGAACAAATGTAACCTACTACAGCAAATACTTTGAATTTAGAGATATGGAACAGCAATTTAATTTCGGCAATGAACTAAGCGGCAAGCTAGCCTTAGTAACGGGAGGCACAAAGGGTGCCGGTAAAGCCATTGCGCAGCGGCTGTTAAAAGCAGGTGCAAGAGTCATCATCTCCGCAAGGAACAAACCACATGAGGATGTAGAAGATCTACATTTCATCGCAGCGGATCTGAGTAAGCCTGAAGGAACACAGCAGCTATATCGAGAGGTAACAGTGCGGTTCGGGAAAGTCGACATCCTGGTCAACAATCTCGGTGGCTCCGAAACTCCATCCGGCGGCTTTGCTGTGTTGAGTGATGAAGATTGGGAAGAAACAATCAGCACTAATCTGCTGGCGCCGGTAAGATTAGACCGGAGCTTTCTGCCGGAGATGCTTGCACAGAGTTCTGGGGTGATCATCCACATTGGTTCTATTCAGGCCCGACTTCCGCTTTATGATTCTACCCTGCCCTATTCGGCTGCCAAAGCAGCACTGCTAAACTACAGTAAAAGTCTTTCCAATGAGGTTGCACCGAAAGGCATACGCGTACTTACAGTTTCCCCAGGGTGGATAATGACCGATGGTGCCCGTGGCATGATGGAACGTATTTCCGCAAGTGCAAACATTACCGTAGCGGAGGCAACACAGGGTGTGATGGAGGCCTTAGGCGGGATTCCAAGCGGAAGGCCTGCGAAGCCCGAGGAAGTTGCAGAACTTGTTGGCTTTTTAGTGTCGCCAAGGGCAAGTTATCTTACAGGCACCGAATACATTATTGACGGAGGAACCATTCCAACCATTTAACCTGATAAAGAAATCTTAACACCATGAATTTACCTACAGTTTTAACTACGTTGTTGGCAGCGCAAGCAAGCTTCAACAGTACAGATTATGCAAATTGTTATTCAGATACCGCAATCGTTTTTGATGAAGGTGCAGAACACCGGGGCCGTCTGGAAATTCAGAACTGGTTTGAGGAAACTGGTAATAAGTACCGGAGCGTTCATAAACCACTTAGCTACGTTGAGGTCGACAATGGCGGCGTACTTATTTCAGAGGTCTCGGGAACTTTCCCGGGAAGCCCGATAGTTTTGCAATTCCACTATACTTTTACAGGTGACTTGATCGAGAAGCTTGAGGTAAAAAGTTAGCTGCAGCAGCGATAAAGCTTTTATTTGTTAAACCGCTGAAGTAGCTTAACTTTAACAGTTGTTAATTTTATCCGCCATGGGAAAGCTATTTACCAGGATCGAAAGTCATCATAGAGACTTTATCGAAAAACAGAAAATGTTCTTTACCGCTACCGCACCGCTAAGCGCAGCAGGTCATGTAAACCTCTCGCCCAAAGGGCTGGACAGTTTTAGGGTATTGAGTGATACCCAGGTGATGTATCTGGACATCAATGGGAGTGGAAATGAAACTTCCGCACATATGCTGGAGAATGGCCGCATTACTTTTATGTTCTGCGCCTTTGAGGGCCCACCGCTTATCTTACGTTTGTACGGTGAAGGCCAGACAATACTGCCCGGCGGTGAGATGTGGGATGAACTCCTGCAAGCATTCGATCTAAAGATCGCTGCCCGGCAGATCATTGTGGCTGATATTCATATGGTTCAAACGTCCTGCGGCTTTAGTGTCCCTTTGTACGACTACAGTGGCGAGCGTGACCATGCATTCCAGTGGTCGGAGAAAAAAGGACCCGAAGGTTTAGAAAAATACAAGGAGGAAAAGAACCGGATCAGTTTGGATGGCCTACCAACCGCCCTGCAGATCGCCGCGGAATAGTGAAATAAACAAAAGAGTCGTCTTCAGAACGACTCTTTTGTTTATTTAGCTTATAACAATCCGCCAGCGACGGTAATTCTTTCGCCGGTAACCCAGGCAGCATCATCGGAAGCCAGGAACAAGGCGACTTTGGCCATATCTTCCGGCAGTCCTAACCTGCCCAAGGGCGTAATGGCCAGCATCTGCTGTTCAAGCGCAGAACCCCTGATCACGTCACGTGTGCCTTCAGTTTCCGTCATGCCAGGCGCAAGTGTATTGATGCGGATCTTCTTCGGTCCGAGTTCCTTTGCAAGTCCTTTGGTCATGGCATCCACCCCAGCTTTTGCCGCTGAATAAACCACAGTACCTGGAACAGGATTCTGGCTCACGGTAGAGCTGATGTTAATAATGCTTCCACCCTGCTCGCCAAACAGCTTTACCGCCTGTTGTGTGCAAAGAAAGTTGCCAAACAAATGTGTGTTTACCTGTACATGAAAGCTTTCCTCGCTGACCTCCTCTATTGGCTCAATTTTATATACTCCAGCATTATTTACCAGGATATCCAGCTTACCAAAAGTATCTTTCACTTCCTGAAACAACCGCTTCACCGCTGCAGCATCTTTGATGTCTGCTTGAACGGCAATCGCCTCAGCGCCTAGCGCTTTGATCTCTTGCACTACCTTTTCCGCTCCTGTTTTATCCGAAGCATAGTTGAATACGAGTTTTGTGCCAGCGTGTGCAAACGCTTTTGCAATCCCTGCACCAATGCCTTTTGATGCACCGGTAACGACTGCTACTTTATTTTTTAGTTTTAAGTCCATTTCTTTTTACATTAAATGAACTGCAATAGTAGCGGAACGGTATACTTTTGGCAAGTATGTACTTTTTAGTATGTTACCAACAAAAAATAATGTATTATTGATTATCAACACCTTACAAGACCACCCGAAATGAAACATGACATAAACGTTTCCGAAGTCGCGCAGGTTTGTGCGGTGGATTATGCCTTTAAACGCATCGGCGGAAAATACAAGGCCCGGATTTTATGGTATCTGAATATGAAAACGGTACTCCGTTATGGGGAGCTGAGCAGGACCTTGCCTGATATCACCACGAAGATGCTTACACAGACCTTACGAGAACTGGAGGAAGACAACCTGATCAGCCGCAGGGTTTATCATGAAGTGCCTCCGAAAGTCGAATATTCCTTGACGGAGACTGCCCAGGAATTGATCCCCTTTATCGCGCACCTGCACGCCTGGGGTAAGAAACAGATCGAAAAAGAAATGCTGGCTAGTGATGGTAAAATTCCGAAGCTTAAGGCGTTACCCTGCCAGGCGGACTGTTGACGCGGAGTTGGTTTATGAGCGGATGCTGTTGCTAATGCCAGCGGGCAGCACAAATCTGAATTGACAACCATTGGCAATGACAATAATTCTATACATATGAACGCAAACAATAAAGCTATTCTCGAAGAAGCAAACGCGTTTGTCGCGAAAGGCGACTATGAGCGGTTTTTGACGTACTGTACAGAAGATACGGTATGGACTTTTCTTGGCGAGCGCATCCTGCGCGGTAAAGAAGCGGTTAGACAGTACATGGCAGAAGTATATGTAGAGCCACCAGTCTTCGACGTTGAACATACGGTTGCGGAAGGAGAATTTGTTACCGTAATTGGAAAGATAAGCTTGAAAGACAAAAGCGGAAATACAAATCATTACGACTACTGCGATGTCTGGAAATTCCGTGACGGTAAGCTGCACGAGGTTAAGGCATTCGTTATACCGGCGCAGCAATTATAGGTTTGCTCTACTGATAAGACTGCCTGAATTCTACAGGCGACAAATTCGTTTTGGTCTTGAATAACTTGCTGAACGACTGCAAGTGTTCGAAGCCCGTGGCTCCTGTGATGAATAAAAATGTAAGTTATTTGAAATTACTGGCTTCAACGATCAGGTCTGCAACGGTTTTCGCATGACTGATGTAAACACTATGGCTTGCACCATCAACCTCAACGATCTTTTTGCTTTTAGCCCTTTTAGCATACATTCTTTCGAGGTCCGGGTTGATGATCCTGTCAGATTTCGCAACCACATACCAGACCGGCTTTGTCTTCCATGCAGGATTTTTGATGATGGCATGAAATACGACATCTGCCGTAGACGTTTGGGACCTCGCCATAAAGTCTGCTTTAGCTTTCGGCAGGTCGGCGGAGAAATCCGCAGCGAACATCTTTGGATCTATATAGTCCCAGCCATCGGTGCCTTTTATCAGGGACTTATAAGCTGAAGGAAACTGCTTTCCGTTTCCCGCCTCCGACTCACCTTCGTCGGGTGCATGAGCAGCAACATACACCAGTCCGGTTACTTTAGGATCGTTACCGGCAACCGTGATCACAGCGCCGCCATAGCTGTGCCCCACCAGAATACAGGGCCCTTCCTGCAGATCGATGACCCGTTTTACTGCAGCTACATCAGCCTCAAAGGTCGTCAACGTCGTTTGTGCAACACTCACCTGATAACCCTTGCTGTGGAGTATGTTGAAAGTTTGCTCCCAGCCCGACCCATCTACAAATGCACCTTTCACCAGCACAACGTTTCGTACGCCTGAAGGGTTCTGAGCAGATGCCTTAGAAACTGTTACCATCATCATACTGCAAACCAGTAGTGCAGCTTTGAGGAGGTTTGGCCCGAAATTGATATTTAAACGCATAATGCAAGTTTTAGCATTGTTGAAACAAACCAGCAGCACAGTCTTCCCAACCCTTCTTCTGGGTTCAATAAGCTCATGTGCTTTGGCCCTTCATTGTAGGTCAGCGTCGTTGATACGTGTGACCGGAGCGTTTGTTCCTCAAGATTAGCTGCTTATATGTTCAGCATTGGGATGAAGTAATTCAAATTGTGCAGCGACCTATTTGGATTTCGAAGATCAATAGCCTCCTGACAAATGCATGGTGAAATACTGATCTATGTTCTCAGCGGTTTCTTAAACAGGACTGCTTACATAACTGCCTCTTTTTCAGTTAAGTTACGAATTTTTATAAGGAAACCAACCAGATATTAGCAAGCGTTTGCGAACACATAGAATAGCCTATCAATGGAAATCAGCTTTAAAAATCTGTATCAAGCTTCTTCTCCATTTCCTTTTGAATTAAGTTAAAAGTCGTCAGCATCTTTTCGTTCAGCGTTTTTAGAACCCGCATTCTTTGACGCTTTAAACTCTGCCGAGAATTAGCAAGGTTACGCACCGGCATACTGTGGGATACAAAGTCCTCATAACTGTTGTACTTCAAAGATTGCCCATAAGTATACTGTGGCACTTCCATCTTGATCTTATACTTTCCGTCCTTAACGATTATAAACAACAGCGCATTGAAATTGTATTTGTCAGTAGTCGGATCATCACTCAAAGAACCCATAAAGGTTCTGTCGCTGATATCGTAAAAATTATTGATGCTGCATATGCCGGATTCCAGATCATAATTGGACGTACCCAATTTGTTTCCTGCGAAGGTCTTCTGCACGGCAAGTTTAGCTCTCGAAAACAACTCCTGTTTAGTGGTATTTGGAAGTTCCACTACGGCTTCCACATACACGTTCCCATCTTTCAAAGGGAGGTAGTCTTCTAGTGCAACGGTATCAGGAACGGTACTTCCATTTCTGTGCGTACTCCAGGTTATAGCATCTTGTGAGAAAGAATATAGGCTTGATGACAATATAAACAAGCTTAAGAGTATTAATTTGTTAGGTTTCATGAGATCTTTTTATGAAGATAAAAAATTTCCCCTTGATTGAAAATACTTGAATAATCGCTTATAAACTAGGCCAGCGTTTTTCATGATCCGCTATTGATATAGGTCATATCTAACATCGTTTTGATTTTTTATGAATCACTAGTTGTAGCTATTCGCCAGAAAGAACTTATGTTAAACGCCTGATCATTAAGTGTTTCAATATTATTTCTGTAAATTCATGTATGCTAAGCTAAACGTAACACCCATGGCACTTTCAAAAACGGTTGTTCTCATACATGGGAACTTTGTGAACAATAACACCTGGACAGATTGGAGCAGTTACTATAAGCAAAAAGGTTACTCGGTTTATACACCTGCCAACCCCGGACATGAAGGTGTACCTAGAGAACTTAGGATGAAGATTCATCCTGATCTAACAAAAACAGGCTTCAAAGACATCGTGAATAATCTGGCGAAATTCATTGATAAACTGCCGGAAAAGCCTTTGATTATCGGTCATTCTATGGCAGGTATGGCTGTGTTAAAACTTGTGGAAATGGGGAAAGCAGCGGCGGCGGTGAACATTGATGGTGCGCCACCTAAAAACGTCTTCCCGCCCTTTCAAACGCTCAAAACAGTATTACCTGCTTTCGGGTTCTTCTCTTCGAAAAGCTATTTTCTTGGGAGTCGTGAATGGTATAATTATGCCTTCTTTAATACGATCCCGGAGGCGGAAAAAACTGCAGCCTATGAAAAATATGCTGTCCCGGAGAGCTTTAAGGTCAGTCGGCAGCTTGTGTTGGACTCCTTTTCCAACATAGACTTTAAAAAAACACATGTCCCAATCTTGTTTATCGCCGGAGGTCAGGATCATATTTTTCCAGCATCACTTACGCAGACTATTGCCGGTCGGTACAGGGATATAAATAGCCGGGTGGATTTAAAGATCTATGAGGATAAAAGTCATTTCATTTGTGGAGAGCCAGGCTGGCAAAATGTCTCCAGTGATATCCTGACATGGTTTGAAAGTCTTTAATAAGAATTCTTTATACTAGCTTGCGGCGTGATTACTTAGATCCGATCAGTCCTGCATCAAACGCGATCTCGCCATTAACAAGGGTCAATAGACTTCGGGTCTTCATGAGTTCATTTAATGGCACAGTGAAGATGTCCTGCGACAAAACGGCCAGATCAGCAAACTTTCCTTTGGTTAAGCTACCCTTATCCTGCTCCTGGAATTCCGCATATGCCGCTGTTTTCGTGTATGCAATTACGGCTTCTTCCCTGCTCAATGCTTCAGAAGGCCGCATTGGATGGGTGATGGCCAGCATGATGTTCAGGTATGGATTATGCGGCCCATCAGAACCTATCGCTAACGGGATGCCTGCTTTCACAAGTGTTTTCATCGCCATTCCATGACTGGTACCTGGCGGAGGCAAAGGCATGCCGGGGACAGATCCAAAGTGGGTAGGATTTTGTACGACAATTATCCCGAGGCGACGCACTTCATTCAGGTACTCCGGTGAATAATCAACCTCGTCCCCATGCTCAAATCTCGGCCGCAAGGACGGCCAGTCGACATCTACCTTGCTCATCAGTTCCAAAAGCACTCCAATGGTTTTGGTACCGCCAATATGAAAGCAAATCTGATCTTTACGTGTGATAGCTTCCTGGATCATCCTTTCCATTTCAAGAACCGTATAGTTCATCCGACCATGCCAATTATCTGAACCGGGATAAGCAGCCAGCTGCGCAGCGCCTTGCTCTAGCGGGGTGCCTTCAAGGAGCCATTTGGTCCCGCTGACGCGAAGCAAAGGCAGGCCTTCAACTTTGACCGGCAGCTGTTTGGAAGGAATATCTAGGCTGCCATCTGGATTGATATCCCCCCAGCGTATAAGTCGCATTCGCAGCGGCAAGCCAGCTTTCTTCCAGTATTGTACAAAATCATCTGCTTTGGCACCGGTACACATATTCTGAAAGGAGGTAATACCCAGGCTCAGTAGATCCTGACTTAAATTGCGGAGGTTTGCTACCAGCCTTCCATCATCCCGCATGGCCATTATCTTTTTGTAGCTGGTATTCGGCCAATAAGCGTTCTTTTCATAGGCTTTACCGGTCAGGGTTTTGCCATCTGGCAGGCGCTCATAAAATCCACCCTTAGGATCCTGCTGAGTGGTCCCGATCCCGAATTTCTCCATGGCCATGGTATTGAAAATACCCATATGCCCCCACCAGGATAAAAGCAAAACCGGGTGATCAGGTGCCAGTTTATCTAAACTAAAGCGGGTTGCATCTGGGCTTTTGGCAATATCAAGTCCTATGCTGGCGGTAATAAACTGTCCCTTAGGGGTATGTTTCAGGGCAAGCCTGATGGAATCTACTAAAGCCTCCCAGGATGGATTCATTCCCTTCAGATGGATCATGGTAGACTTCAGCGCATTTGGCAGATGGTTATGTGCATCATTAAACCCTGGAACCATAAGCTTACCGGCAAGATCAATTCGTTTTGTGCTGCCAGCTTGATATTTTTCCATTGCAGCGTTGCTGCCTGTTGCCAGGATCCGGCCATCCTTAATTGCTATCGCTTGTACGTAAAGATTGGTAGTGTCGGAAGTAAAGATCTTTCCGCCATAAAATATCAGATCGGCGACCTGTGCATGGCAACTCGGCGCCATTAGCAGTAGGAATATTGTGAGTAACGGCTTCATAGCCCATCATTTTCTAAATAAAAATACATCATACTGCTCTGGTAATCAATGAAATAATTAAATTATTTCTTTACCGTCAGCTACTAAGCAGCAATAATACACCCATCTGATATAAGGATAATTTAGATTCGGTTTCTTTGCAGCAAGATTTACAAGCGATAATAAATGGAGAAAAATGTATTAAAAGGAGCATTACTGGTCGGGTTAGGTGCTTCCAGCTACGGTGCACTGGCGACCGTAGTCAAATTAGCCTATGCAAAAGGATTTACAACCGCACAAGTTTCTACTGCACAGTTCTCCATTGGATTAGCAGTCATGCTGCTCCTGCAAACGCTGTTTAAGAGCCCAGCGAAAAAACATGAATCAACGGATCGATATTCGATCTTAAAACTTATTATCGGGGGAACATCGCTGGGACTTACCAGTATCTTCTACTACTTTTCAGTGAAATACATTCCCGTTTCAGTGGGTATTGTACTTTTGATGCAGTCGGTTTGGATGGGCATTTTACTTGAGGCGGTGCTGGACAAAAAATGGCCTTCCAAAAGAAAGATCGTGGCCACCTTCATTGTGCTGATCGGCACTGCCCTTGCCACAAACATCTTTTCTGCGGCTCATGAACTCAACTGGGTTGGCATTGCCTGGGGTTTTGCAGCAGGCTTGTCCTATACCATCTCTTTATATTCTTCGAATAGCATTGCTGCGCACCTGCCTTCCATAAAACGAAGCCTTTGGTTACTGGTGGGTGGTTTAATTATCATTGTACTCATCTTCGGCGCTACATCATCGTATAAGAATTTCAACTTCGGAATTTACTGGCCCTGGGGTGTCTTCCTGGCTCTATTTGGTACCATCCTGCCACCGCTGCTTTTTACCAGTGGCATGCCGCATACCGGTATAGGGCTGGGCACCATCATCGCTTCTGTAGAACTTCCCGTGTCTGTGATGTTTGCCTATATCTTGTTGAAGGAACCGGTAAATCTTGTGCAATGGGTCGGCATACTATTGATCATCGCTGCTATCGTATTGATGAATATCAAGAGCCTTCAGTCGAGTAAGTAATAGAACTCTTAACGGACATCAACGATGGGAGTTCGGTAGGGATATCGCTATCAGTAGGTATTAAAAGTTGGATTCTTTGTTCGTAAATTGAATAGACCAATCAACCATATAACTACCTGGTAATGAAAAATATTTATACTTCAACACTGGCAGCATTGTGCATAATGCTGGCCCTGTCAGGTTGCGAAAAAGATGTTCCGCTCAGCAGTAGCGAAAATCATGGGTTGAATACCCCGGCATATGATCTGCCAACTGGAGCCTTGAAACCACATTACGTATATACATTAGCGGGAAACCCCGACAACTTCAATCATAACGATGGGATCCGTGACCAGGCTGGATTTATGAGTTTACAGCAATTATTGGTCAAAGATGGCTTTCTTTATGCCCTGGATTCTTACATCATCCGTAAGATCAGGATCAGTGATGGAACGGTAACAACCTTAGCTGGTGATCCACTAGGCGGAGAATCTCGCGATGGCTTGAAAGATCTTGCGACATTTGAGCTACCTACAAGTATGGCTTTTGGCCCGGATGGGAACATCTACGTTGCTGAGTACTTAAAGGTTCGTAAAGTCACTATGGATGGCATGGTGACCACTGTGGCAGGCACAACGTTCGGCTACCAAGATGGGCCAGCAAAAACAGCTAAATTCGCCAGACTAAGCAGTATAGGGGTATGTACTGATGGAACTATATTTGTGTTTGATAATGGGATAAACCAGATCCGGAGAATCAGTCCTTCTGGTAAAGTAAGTACGCTTAGCTCTGGTGGACCTTCCGGCACCGGAGCCCCAAACTGGAGTTTTAGTAGCATATCTATTAACGAGAAGAGCGAGATTTATGTTGGCGGAGCAGGCATCTATAGGCTAAGTGATAAAGGTAAACTTACAGCGATAAAGAAAACGACATCAGTAATCGGCAACGGGCTTTTGGCCTTAAATGATGGGAGCTTGTTCGTTTCCACCAACAACCAGATACAAAAACTTTCAGCTAGCGGGAACCTTGCGCCATTCGCGGGTTTACCCGAAACTGATTCATTCAATAGGCCAGCTGAAGGTCCAGCAGACAGTGTCGACCTACTTACACCCAATGGTTTCGCAATAGAAAATAACATATTATACTTCGCCGCTCATCCTGATTTTATGGGAGATCCTGGATTCCCCTCTCAACAAGGCCATGTCATTCAGATGATTTCCCTGGCTAAAGAGTAGCCAATGGCGCCAATCAGACGTAGCCATCAGTTAAAACTGGTCTTGCAAACCTGTTCCTATACTCAATGGGCGTAAGACCAGTAACTTTTTTGAACACGTCGCGGAATGCCTTGGTATCCGAATAACCAACGTCATACATCACATCGGACACATTCTTGCGTGAGGCCTCAAAGAATTTCTTTGCGGCCTCTATTCTTACCCGCTGTATGTACTCCAGTGGGGTATTATTGGTTGCCTCCTTAAACCTCCGCTCAAAGGTCCTTCGACCAACAAGCATGAGTGCTGCAAGTTCTTCGACCGTTATTCTTTCCTCGTAATTCTTTTCGATGTAATCCTGCACCTGCCTGATGCCTTGATCGTTATGGTCACGCTGACCTTTGAAAATGGCGAATTGCGACTGGCTGTCCCTTCCAATATCTATTGCGAAATACTTCGATATCATCACTGCAGTTTCCCTGTCGGAGAACTTTTCGACCAGATACAGGATCAGGTTCCATAAGCTACTGGCACCTCCGCTGCTATAAATATTATCGTGTTCAGTGATTACGGCACCATCTTCGACCTCGACCTGTGGATATCTTTCTCTGAACGCTGCAATGTGTGCCCAATGGGTTGAACACTTCCTGCCATTCAGCAACCCGGTTTCCGCAAGTAAAAAGGCGCCCGCACACAAACTGGCAAGTGAAGCACCTTTTTGGTGGAGCGCTCTAAAAAACGGGATTGCTTCTGCATTCGCCTGAATACCCAACTCGGGATTTCCGAATGTTGGTGGTATGACCAGCAGGTCGGTTTCCGCCAGGTCCTTTAAAAGCCTGCCTGTTTTAACCATGTATTCGCCCCCGCTGGCGCTTACATATTCAGTTAAGCCCACATACTCAACTTCAAAGATGGGCCTTTTGCCAGATGTGGCAAGGAATTCATTCGCTGTATTAAATGTTCTAAATGGTGGTGTGATGGCTTCAATCACCCCGTGGTTGGGAACAAAGACCGAAATACGCATAATTTTAATTGTTACAATGACTTATCCGTGCTGCTCGACAAGTTACATATTGTATTGTCGTAATCCACCCCTAAATTGTCGTTTTTACAATAGCCTAAACCTTGAAACTGTCAGCAACTTTGTTTTGTAAATTATTCAATTAAAAAGAGATAGCCATGACAACAGCAAGAAAGATCACGGTAGAAGCAACCGTAAATGCTCCGGTTTCAAAGGTGTGGAAAGCCTGGAATGATCCAAAAGACATCATGCAGTGGAATGCTGCAGACCCGAGCTGGCATTGTCCAGCCAGTGAAAACAACCTCAGCGTAGGCGGCAAGTTTAAACACCGGATGGAAGCCAGGGATGGAAGCTTTGGCTTCGACTTCGAAGGCGAGTATGACAAGATTGAGCCACTTCAGGAGATTAGTTATACCATGTCGGATGGAAGAAGGGTAACCACCTGGTTTGTGGCGAAAAATGGCACAACAACCATTACAAGCAGCTTCGATGCAGAGGAGGAAAACGATCCGGATATGCAAAAGCAAGGCTGGCAAGCTATCCTCGACAACTTCGTGAATTACGTCTCATCAAAATATAATCTAAACTAAATCACGATATCATGAAAAAGATGAAGGTCATTTTTTGGACCGCCACCCTGATCCTGGTACTTTGGGAAGGCCTAATGCCTTTGGGCACCCTCCTGTTCGCACATGAATATTTCAATGCGGGAACAAAGCCTTTGGGCTATCCTGATTATTTCGCGTACACCTTAATCATCTGTAAAGTGCTTGGCGTAATCGCGATCGCGTACCCAAATACCCCTGGGTTGCTGAAGGAATGGGCTTATGCAGGATTATCCTTCAACCTCATATTTGCGTTCATCAGTCATGCATGCGTAGATAAAAACGTTGGTTTTATGCTGATGCCACTTGTGTTTCTGGCAATCCTTGCAGTTTCATACCTCTATAACCGAAAGCTTCAAGAAGCCCGGCATACTGGCTTTCCGAGCTATTGAACAAAGTCACCTTAACAACCCAGATCGACTCCTAACTGGTACACAGGATCTATTAATAAGTTAATTCGACTACACTAATCCCAAGTAAAATGAAAAATAACACCGTAACATTACACCGGGTACTTCAGGCAAGCCCAGAAAAAGTTTTCCGTGCTTTCGCCGATCCCTTAGCCATACCAAGTTGGTATCCACCCTATGGCTTCTTGTGCCAAATTCACGAAATGGACTTCAGGGAAGGCGGACAGTTTAAAATGTCCTTCGTGAATTTCACAACAGGAACTGCACAATCCTTTGGCGGCGAATTCCAGGAAATTAGGGCAAACGAGTTCATCAAGTATTCGGACAAGTTTGACGATCCCGCCCTTCCGGGCGAGATCACGACCATAGTGTCGTTAAATGCCGTATCTGCGGGCACCGAGCTCAAGATCGAACAAAGCGGTATCCCAGAGGTCATCCCTGCCGACATGTGTTACTTGGGTTGGCAAGAGTGCCTGGACAAGCTCAAAAGGCTGGTTGAACCTGAAATTCCAGATGCCTGATTTCCTGGTTATGCGGCAGCAATGTAAAAGCATTTCGAGAAGTGGCGTGTTCATTACCTTTCCAGGGAACTGCAGAGCTGCACTTACGTTCTATCAGAGCTGCTTTGGCGGCATGCTACACTTTGATGTTTTTGAAAAAGTCTTAGATGATCTTACCAAGACACCCGTCATTATCGGCTCACTAGTTTCGGAACGGCTCATCATCCATGGCTCGGACCTCGTTCATAACGAAGGCAGAAAGATCGGAAACCATATTTCGATATTTCTGCCTTGCAGAAATGTAGAGGAGCGATGTTCTTTTGGAGAAAAGTTAGCAGCAAATAATGGTTGGCTCCAGACCATAGATCAAGAGACGCAAATATTGCTGGAAGTGACCGATGCTTTTCAGGTAAACTGGATACTGAGTTTGCGGTAGCGCAGCTGTTAGCCGAAGCTATTAGTTAACCAGATTACAATGCCTACAATGAACAAAAAGTGATATACCTCCGGCTTAGCGAAGTTGAAGGTCCAACCCATAGCTTTAACCCTCTTAGGCACTAAGATGCGCTCATCGTCAGGATTGTAATAGAAAACACCCCATTTATAAAACTGCGGGTTTTCGCTTGGTTCTATATTATTCATCCCTTACAATTTAAAACAATTTCAGCTAAAATCAAGCATTATTGATCGACAGTCATATACCAGATCATCAGGTCTTGCTGCTCAGGTTTTATTAGATTATTTATGCGAGGTAGCTTACGAATAATTTGATGCAAACATTGTTTAAGATATCAACAAAAAAGGCTCCAACCATAGGAACAATCAAAAATGCCTTATGTGATGGTCCATATTTGTCCGTTATGGCTTGCATGTTAGCAACCGCAGTTGGCGTTGCACCGAGACCGAACCCACAATGTCCGGCACTCAGTACAATTGCATCATAATCTCTCCCCATCACCCTATAGGTTATAAATATTGCAAACAAAACCATCAGCACCGTTTGAAGCACAAGCACGATCAGCACCTGAGAGGCTAAGCCCTGTAATTGCCACAACTGTAGAGACATTAAAGCAACGGCCAAAAACAAGTATAACCCGGTATTCCCAAGAACATCCACGGCATGATCATTTACGATATAGGTAGATAAACGGGTGAGGGTGTTACGGATAATGACACCAATAAATAAACACCATACGAAATTGGGTAGCTCAAACCACGTGTCCTCTAGAGATTCATATAAGAGTTGTCCCAGGGCCAAACATATCGCTAACATCGTCAGGGTCTCAATCATGTTTCGAACATTTATCCTCCTGTTGGAAACCGGATTTTCAAACATCTCTACTGGTTGAGCCTGAACTTCCACTTCCTTAGCTGGTGTAATATGTTTTTTCTTCAGCAGGAACTTTGCAACCGGACCTCCGATAACGCCACCCATCACCAAGCCATAAGTTGCACAAGCCATGGCTAATTCGAGGGCACCACTGATCTGAAAAGTCTCGGTAAGATTTTCCGCCCAGGCAGCACCTGTACCATGCCCTCCGGTCAGTGTTATGGAGCCCGCAATAAGTCCGTATACCGGATTTAGCCCCACCAAAGAGGCAATTGACACACCCGCTATATTCTGGACCATAATGAACGAGCCCGTTAGTATGATGAAAACCATCAAGGGTCTGCCCCCCTTTTTTAACTTTTCGAAGTCCGCACTTAATCCGATCGAAGCAAAGAAAATAAGCATCATGGTAGATTGCAGGGTGCCTTCAAAGCTGAAACTAAGGCCGGTTGTATAATTTAAAATATAAAGGATAAGGGCAATAAAAAAACCTCCAACAACAGGTTCGGGAATGTTGTAATTTCTAAAAAAGCTGACTTTTTTTACGATAAAAAATCCCAGAAGCAGAACAAGACAGGCAAAGGCTAACGTTTCAAACAATCCAAAGGTCATAGCGTGATTTTATAGGTTTTTGCCAATATAAAAAATCTGAAGCATACTTGAAGACCCCATATCGGGGCTGCCGATAACTGCAGTAGAATTAAGCGGCGGCAAATTTGGAGCAATCTGCGGCCATTTCTTTATCGCGGCCAGCTCAGTATAAAACAATTTATCACATTGAAACTATTTGATATCAAGCGGGTTGTTAAACCATGAAGATCTTCCCCGCATTATTCGTGTTCGTGCTGCTGTTCGGCTGCAGCAAAAATGACAACAGCCCTGAAGCGGCTGACCTCAACCAAAATGAAACCGCGGCGACTTCTGCAGCCATTCCGCAGCAAACATACCTTGCACTTGGCGATTCTTATACTATTGGAGAATCGGTTCCTCAGGCGCAAAGCTTTCCTTTTTTGCTGGTTTCTAAACTAAATGCCCGAGGAAAGAACTTTGCCGCTCCAAGAGTAATTGCCCGTACGGGTTGGACCACCAGTGATTTACAAAAAGCAGTGCTTGCAGCAAACATCACCAAGAAATACGACTTTGTAAGTCTACTGGTCGGCGTGAACAACCAATACCAGGGACTATCAAAATCCAGCTACCGTTCACAATTTCGAGATCTACTGAACCGGGCCATCAATTATGCCGGAGGCAAACCAAACCATGTGACTGTAATCTCCATTCCAGACTGGGGACAAACGCCCTTTGGAAAGAAAAGCGGCCGCGACAGGCAGAAGATTACGGAAGACATCGCTGCATTCAACGCAATTAACAAAGCGGAAGCAAGCGCAAGAGGTGTCATTTACACCAATATCACAACGATATCAAACAAAGTGAGCACCGACCCCGCCCTCGTGGCTCAGGACGGACTACATTATTCCGGTAAAATGCACGCCTTGTGGGTTGATGCGATCATCACTGCTTTCAACAAGGCTAATTGAGACACGCAAACAGGTTCTTTACCCAACGCTTAAATCATCTCCGGACAATACCGATCCCAGTATTTTAACAGCAGTCGCTTGCCATATTTTGTGAAGCCCCGTCCCATCGCCGGCGTAGGCGTGAACTCACAAAAAACGGCGCCTTTGTCCGATGCGAAAAAATCAATCCTTACGAAGATGCCATAAGCTTTACTAAGTCCTTTTGCCTGTTCCAACATCTGATCAAAACACTTCGGTTTCGCTGGTTCATCCTTTCCCGGATACAAATGGTGCAGACGCTCCATTTTGTTCCAATGCTCATCATAAAAGTAACTGTAACCAACCTTCGGACTTATTCGATCAATAACAGCCACAGAGGCAACTTCTCCATTGAAGCAAAGGAATTTGAAATCATTAGGAATTTCATATTCCCCGCTTTCCGTCCTTACAAACTCCTCAAACAGAAATTCCAGCGCCAGATGTTTATCAAGCTCGGCTTGCAGTTGCTCACAAATCTGTTCGGTTGTATACCGCTTCTGGTCAAAAAGATTCAATCCATCGTTCATGATGAATACGCCTTTTGATCCATGCCCGATCGTTGGACGAATGACATACTGGGAGGGGAACGAATTAAAATCAAGGGTGCTCAGATCCCTTCCTTTCCAGTAAAGATCTGCAACATTACAGCCGAGTAGCTTCGCGAATTCTCTCGCATTATATTTATTACTTAATCTACGTTGCCAGTTCGGAACGTCTTGCCAGGCGTCCAGCGGTATGCCTTCATGCATCTTTGAGTTTCGCACGAGTTCAGCTTCAGGGTCAGACCAGAACATGTGGTGGCGTTTTCTAATCCTTGCCGGAAACTCGCCGGAGTTTTTGATTAGGTTGGAAATGGTTTGGAACATACAGATACTTGGTTTCGTATTAATGGGCTTTTTATTTAGCCTACGAAATTGGTATTCAGAAGGATGTCAGCTTTTGTGCTATGAGGCAAAAAATGTGTAGCGAGGACATTATTTCTCACTTATTTCTATGGTCTTCTGCTTTTTCACATAAAGTTCATCTACGAGAACTATGATGATGGCCAGAAGTGGAGTGGCTAGTAGAATCCCCAGAAAGCCCGAGACGGTGCCCATAAGCACCTGGCTCAAAATTGTGAGTGCTGGTGGAAGGTTAATCATCTTCTTCTGAATCATGGGAGTCACCACATTACTCTCAATCGTCTGAATGACTAAATAAGTAATGGCAATCAATATGGCCATGTTCACACTGATGGTGAAACCGATGAGCACCGCAGGGATCATGGCGATCAGCGGTCCAAAGTTTGGTATGAAATTCATGATCCCGGCTAGTAGTGCCAAGGTCAGCGCCAAGGGAATTTTAAAAATGGTTAAGGCAATTACGGTTAATATGCCAATTAAAAACATAGCGAGCAACATCCCTTTCAACCAGCCTTTAAGTACCTTGCTTATTCGATCAAGTACGATCCTGGCATCTTTTTTACCTGAAACTGGCGTCAGTTTTATTATACCCTCCTTGTAAATAGACGGATCAACGGTAAAAAATATACCAAGAAATATGATGATGTAAAGATCTCCAATTACCCCGAAGCTGGTGTTAAACACCCCTTTTGCGGTAGACACCATTTTAGTATCATCAAAGCCGGCAATGCTTTCAAGAATCTTATTACCTACAGCGGAATGGCTCAATGAGGCTTTAGCTTTAGCAATCATTTCGGGGAGATCGCTGTTAAGCTCCGCAATTTGTGCCTGTATTGTGCTGCCCATGAACCAGAATATGCCAGCGAGAAATGCAATTGAGATCAACACCCCAATAAACACGGAGATGCTGTGTTTTAGCTTAGTAAACCGCTCGATCATATCCCCCAAACCATGAAAAAATACCGCAATGAGGCATGCGGCCAGAACAATCAGCAACACGCTAAATGCGGCTTTTAACACAAAGATCACGATAACAGATAAAGTGATTATGCCAGTTACAATCCAGACCTTATGGCTGAATGAAAGCGCTGAATTTGAACCATCACGAGGATCTTGGTCGTTGATCATAGACATTAAACATTGAATGATTGTTGCCTGGAGCGAGCCGAAGCCCAGGTAATTGAGCTGTCGAAACTAAAACGAATGTACCCCGGCTTTGTTTGACTCAGCGGGACGTAATTTAGCTTCCCTTAGCCAGTACGATCATTGGCTATTGGTGTAAAAAATAGCGGCCCCATAGTCTACTAGCAATGGTCACAATGCCGATTTAAGCTTTCTGCGACCAAGATGGTTGCTGATTTTTTGTATATTAAGGTCTATAAATTTGATGATAAGATCATAGGATGTTAACATCTTATCAAACACCTTTAGTCACCTTAGTTCCTGATGGTATTTATAATGAAAAAGCAACTAGCACTCGCAATTCTGACCTTGTTTATTACAGCAAGCCAGCTTCTGGCTCAATCCGCAAAACACGTCATCTTCGTCACCATAGATGGTTTCCGACCGGACTTCTATCTTGACAGTAACTGGCAAATGCCAAATGTACAGGCGCTAATGAAAAATGGTGCCTATGCAAAAGGTGTAAACAGTGTATTCCCTTCCATGACCTACCCTTCGCATACGACGATCGTTACAGGTGTGCAACCCGCAAAACACAGAATATTCTATAACAACGTATTTACGCCAGATGCCGCAGCACAACAGCCCTACTGGCAGGATAGTTCCATTCATGTGCCGACGATCTGGAAAGCCGCAAAAAACAAGGGCATGACGGTTGCTTCACTTTACTGGCCGGTTTCTGCAGACGCGCCGGTAGACTACAACATTCCTGACATTGGTGGCCTGGGTGACGGGGTGCGGGAGCAATATTCATTACCAAAGGGCTTTTACGCAGAGGTTAAGAAAGAGGTGTTTGGTGGCGTTGAGAAGATAGATCACGGGAAAAATCAGAACATTGCGAAAATTGCTGCCCACATCATCAAAAAGAGCAAACCTGAATTAATGACCATTCACGTGTTTTCTGTCGACGGTGCCTCACATGCTGCCGGACGCCAGGGAACACGCGTGCAGGAAGCTGTCGCTGATGCAGATGCTGCCGTTGGTATCCTTGTGGATGCCCTGAAAACCGCAGGCATATGGGAAAGTACCGTCTTGCTGATTGGTGGCGACCATGGGTTTTACGATGTAAAAACGACGATCTCACCTAATGTATGGCTAAAAGAAGCCGGCCTGATCAAGGACCTTAAAGCAGGCGATTGGAAAGCACAATTTAACACGGTAGGTGGATCTGCTTTCCTGTACCTGAAAGACCCATCAGACAAGGCTACAGCCAATAAGGTAAAAGCACTCTTAGCGGCACAGCCGGATAGTGTTAAGCAATACTACCGCATGATCAGCAAGGAAAAGCTGGCAAAAGGCGGCTATAACCCTGGTGTGGCTTTCGCACTTACCGCCGAGCATGATGGTTCATTCAGCGCTACCACCACGGGTGAAGCTGTAAAAGCCGGAAAAGGCGGTGCTCACGGACATTTCCCAGATACAAAAAATATCCGTACGGGCTTAGTGGCCCATGGTCCCGGCATCCGCAAAGGCGCTGTTATCGAAGAAATGAACCTGCAGGATATGACACCTATAATGGTAGAACTTCTTGGCATACCATTTCCAAAAGTTGATGGAAAAATACCGGCAAGTTTATTAACCAAATAGCTTCGCTGCTCATCGCATATGCAAGCGGCCTTACACTTCCGCTAAGTATTTATGGACGAAACTGATGGCCATACTTCCTTCGCCGACTGCTGAAGCTACCCGGTTCATGGCATTTGCCCGGACATCACCAGCGGCAAAGATGCCATGGGCACTGGTCTCGAGCAGGTAAGGGTCGCGCTGAAGTTTCCATATTTTTTTGAATCGTTCATAATTCTGTGCATCTCTTCCGGTTTCAATGAAGCCTTTGTCATTTCTAATGATCTCTTCGCCAATCCAGTCGGTATAAGGTTTTGAACCAATAAAGATATATATGGCATCGGCCACCTTAGTTTCAGATTCATCACGGTCAATCCTGCCAATGCGCACCTGCTCAATCCTGTCCTCCCCCATGGCTTCTTTAATCTCCGTTTTACCCAACACCTGGATGTTTCTGGTTCCTTTGATCTGATCAATTAAATACGAGGACATGGATGAAACAAGATCCTCCTTACGTATGACGATATAAACATTGCGCGCAAACTTCGAAAGATACATCGCTGCCTGCCCTGCAGAGTTCCCTCCACCCACAATGTACACCTCTTTGTCCTTGCATGACGCCGCTTCAGTCATTGCCGCACCATAGTAAATGCCAGCTCCGGTAAACTGCTCAATTCCCTTGGTATCCAGTTTCCGGTAGTCCACACCGGTAGTGATTACAACCGCCCGTGTGTTGATCTCGATGCCACCCTCTAATACAAGTCGTTTGTATCCGTCCTTTTCATGAATTGAACGCACATCCTGTGGAGAAAGAAATTCAGTGCCAAAACGGGTAGATTGTGTTAAGGCCCTTCGTGTAAGTTCAGAGCCGCTGAGTCCCGCGGGGAAGCCCAGATAGTTCTCAATCTTGGAACTGGTACCAGCCTGTCCTCCTGGGGAATGTCGCTCTATCAAAAGCGTCTTTAAGCCTTCCGATGCGCCGTAAACTGAAGCCGCTAAACCTGCAGGGCCAGCGCCAATAATGACCACATCATAAACTTCATTCTTTAGCCCGGGGCTCAAGCCTATCCTGGCTGCAAGCTCCTGGATGGAGGGTGTTTGTAGAACGGTTCCGTCTTCAAATAAAACGGCTGGCAGGTCTTTCAACTGAATATTATTAAGTTCCAGCAGCTGCTGTGCTTCCCTGTTTTTTTCGATATCCATCCAGTGGTATGGAACGAGGTTGCCTGCCAGGTATTCTTTCAGGTTGTGCGACTTCGGTGAAAACTGGTACCCGATTAGCTTCATCCCTTTAAAATCAGGCTTGTAACTATTCTGCCATTCATCTAAGAGATCATCAATGACCGGAAAGAGCCGTTCTTCAGGTGGGTCCCAAGGCTTCATCAAATAATAATCCAGCTTGACTTCATTGATCGCTTTTATGGCGGCATCTGTATCGGAATAAGCGGTAAGTAAGACCCTTTTGGCATCAGGATAAAATTCAAGCGCTTTTACGAGAAATGATACCCCGTCCATTTCGGGCATTCTCTGGTCAGCGATAAAGATGGCAACAGCTTCCCCCTGGTTCTTCAACTCCAAAAGCGCATCAAAAGCCTCCTTTATGGACGTGGTGCTCAAAACCTTATATTCTTGTCTGTACTTGGCTTTAAGATCCCGTGTTATCGCCCGTAATACCTGCAGGTCGTCATCGATACAAAATATGATTGGTTCGTTCATTGGGTGAATGCTGCTTTAATAATCTTTAGTAAACTAGGGTTCATTGATCGGAAAACAAAGTACAAACGCGGTACATCCTGGCTTGGAATCTACCTTCAGAGAACCATTGTGTTGCCTGACTATTCTGGAGACGACATCAAGTCCAAGTCCGGTGCCCTTCCCGATTTCTTTTGTCGTAAAAAAAGGTTCAAATATCCGGTTCTTGATGTCTTCTGGAATGCCGGGGCCGTCGTCCGTTATCGTTACTTCCACATACTCCCGGTCTCTTCTTGTTTTTATTTCTAACCTGCCCCTTTTGTTTACTTCCATTGCATCCAGGGCATTGTCGATGATGTTCGTCCATACCTGGTTAAGATCTCCAACAAACACCTTGATTTTCGGCAAAGAGGTGTCGTATTCTTCCAGCAGCTCAACATTTCCCTTTGTAAACTTGTACTCGAGCATGGTAATCGTGTTCTGAATGCCGCTGTGGACGTCTGTATACTCCTTGTCACGACCACGATCCATATGGGTAAAATTCTTTATCGCACCCACCAATTTTTCAATTCTCCTGCTTGCTTCCTGTATGTCATTGACCATTCTCTCGGTAACCAGGTTATTGTTCATCCAGTTCAGTACCGGCGACAAGTTTTCCGAGGCAATCAGCGCCGAGAACTCATCCATATCATCGCAGGTAAAGCCGTACTCCACAAAGTTTTCAGACAAT
This sequence comes from Pedobacter sp. NEAU-ZC8, assembly GCF_059278965.1. Taxonomy (NCBI): domain Bacteria; kingdom Pseudomonadati; phylum Bacteroidota; class Sphingobacteriia; order Sphingobacteriales; family Sphingobacteriaceae; genus Pedobacter; species Pedobacter sp. NEAU-ZC8. The sequence continues at coordinate 50,285 of NZ_JCAJXC010000024.1, read as the reverse complement.
TCCTGGCTATTTACCACGCCATGGCTATCCAGGCAATCTACAAAGTCGTCTTCCAATCTCCTGCGCTGCATCATCGTCAGAACGGGCTTCTCCTTCCTTGAAAGGACTTCGAAAAGCTTAGTATTTGCCCGGTCTACATGCTCTGCACTCATTTTTATAGAAACCACCGCTTTGAAATTCTCGGGCTGCAGCTTCAAGTGTTTCAGCAGCGAGTCTGAACCTCTTACAATGGCCGCTGCCGGATTATTCAACTCATGCGCAAGGCCTGCAGAGAGTTTACCCAAAGCAATCATTTTTTCATTCTGCTGCTGGAATATTGTTGCCTCACGTACCCTGGTCGACATGATGTGTACAAGGGCCTGTGTGAGTTCAAAATGTGAATGAATTAAACTGTTCATGCTTCCCACGGGAAAGGTCATGACCTGCGTCCTGGTCAGCGCCCTACCATCGATACTATTCACGATACCTCTGGAAAATGGTAGATAACCGGTAATGTCCTTGGCCCCCAGAACAGTTAAGTTTTGTACACTATTTTTTTGGCTGATGTACATTTGCACGCGGCCATCGATGATAACATGCGTTCCTGTGGTCTCTGTCCCTTGTCTGATCAGGAAGTCGCCCTCCTGCAACTCATAATGGTGGCTCTGATCGATCCACCACTGCAACTGGTCTGATGGAACTTCACGTAGAGATTCTATCGACTGTAACCATTCTTTAGTCACTAATTGCATAAGGCTTCTCGTTTGCTATGATCTTTGGAAATATTGGAAATAGAGATAACGTTCTCTCTTCTAAAGATAACCAAAATCTTCAAGCAAAATATTGACTTAAATCAAGATGCGTGTTACTTTGGATTTTTAATGGTGATGAAATCCGTACCGGAAATCGGCAGGCTTCCTGTTGAAGTAATTTTCCGTCCGGTAATGTTCAGTTTAACACATTGATTTAATTTCACATTGCCCAGCGTTTTGCCGACTTTTTGAATATCAAACTTTAGCACCAGATCTCTCAGGCCATCGGGCAACTCCCTTCCGCAAGTTCTACAGTCAACTGCCTTCCCGGAAATTGGGGAGCTGCTATATTCAATGGTAGATGATTCTGGTGCAACACCATTGATGCGTATTGATTTAAGGTCGATCGTTGTTACATCCACCGAGTCGCTGCCGAGTATGGCTACTGACACTAGTCCTTTTTCTGAACAAATGAAATTATTCGGGCATTCATCAGGTTTGATGTCGAATCCCACTGGAATAGGTTCTTTTCTAAGCGCTATTCGGGCTGGCAGATCGTATAGCGCCACAATAAGATTGAGGAAGTCACTTTCATACCTTGAGAATAACTCTAAGTTGTTTAAACCTGGGAATAAAGCTGAATTTACTTCAACGTCCAGAATGTCCCACCGTCCCCCCGGAACGGTTGTTCCGCTGAAAATATCGGGACCTCTGAAGATGGACGCGGGCCACACAATAATTTCACCGTCAGTTGAGGAGTCACCATCCGACACGTGTAATTGGAGAAAGGCATTCCCCTGGAAATAGTTGACACCTTCCAGAATTACAGACCAGTCCGATGGATCTCTAGGCGCTTCTGGAATGCCAGGTATGCCCGCGAACTCAGTATTGGCGTCGTTTCCATTAAAGATCACCACATCCCTGTTATTGCTGCTGTTTCCATCATCATAAAATATTATGATGGAGGCACCATTCGGGTTCAAGTTGCCGAATTCACTCAGCTTTATTGCACGCTTAGCACTTGATCGCAAAAGTTCGGTAATATCAGCCCGGTAAGCCTGGGTGTTCGCATAGCCATAGCCGAAAGAGAGACCAATTCTTACACCTGTAATCCTGCTCGAATTTACATTGATCTGTTGACCGGTAGCCGAAGTTGAATTACTGTACCCGTGCCAATACAATAGCGCTGTCTTAATCGACTGATAGGAAAATGAGTTGGGCAGGTTGATGGTTCCGACCCCTACGTCCCGAAGTCCTCCTACTCCAGCCGAAACAAAGTCGGTTTCTGTAAAGGTCTTGTAGTATGGCAGCGGTCCCCTAACCCTTGATGTATTCTGATTCAGTGCCGCAGTCTTCGAACTGAGTTTGGCAGTTGAGTCACTCAGCAATGCAGGCACATCCATTACCTGCTCCTTTTTACAGCCCCAAACAAGTGCTCCGGCAACTAGCATAACCATGCAAAGCCGACTTAACCATTGATTTTTCATAAACTAGTATGTTTAAGAACATCGGCGTGGTGGCTCGCCTGATTATGTTAAATTAGGCTTTAAAAAGAACTTTGTAAATCGCTAGTTGTAGTAGTTTTAAGTTTGTTTTCACACGCTGAAGCAGCGCTTCTCGAAAAGAAATCATCCGATTCGATTTGGTTACAAATCTCCTTGATCTGGTTAATCTGCGCATCCAATAAATGCTGAATTTTGAATTAACAAATAATAGCAAACATGGAAAACAGAAAAGAATCATCAGCAAACAAGCAGCTCATCGCACTAGTTACCGGCGCCAATCAGGGCGTGGGATTTCAAATCGCCAAGGCGCTCGCCAATAATGGGTACATCGTTTATATCGGGTCACGTAATCCGGAGAATGGCGCAAAGGCTGCAACCGAGATTGGCGATAACGCGCAGGCAATTGAATTGGACGTTACCAAGCAGGCAACCCTTTCTGCTGCTGCAGCACACCTCGCGAAGGAACATGGCTACCTCGATCTGCTGGTAAATAATGCTGGTATATCGCATGCCGGCAAGCCAGGCAGAACACTTCAAGAGGTCGTAGAGGCAAACCGCGCCAGCAAAGCCTCCTTAGATGAAGTTCGAACTGTATGGGAAACAAATGTCTTCGGGACCATAGCCGTTACCCAGACCATGCTGCCCTTGTTGCGAAAAGCATCTGCAGCACGAATTGTCAACGTATCAAGCGGCTTGGGTTCACTCTCCTGGATCGCTGACCCGGCAACATGGGCAAGGGAGCATTTTGATTTGGTATATGGCGCATCAAAAACAGCGATGAATGCGGTGACTATGGCCTTTGCACTCGAACTGGAAAAAGAGAACATCAAAGTCAACGCGGTTAGCCCTGGCTTTACAGCTACGGCGTTGAACAACTTCCAGGGTACAGATAGTGTTGAAGTTGGTTCTCGTGAACCGATCCGTGTAGCGCTCGACACCAATGGACCAAACATGACCTTTACCGGGCCAGAGGGACCTCTTCAGTGGTGATACAACACAACGGTCATAGTCCTTATCTTTATAAATAAAAGATGTCATGCAGAAGATACCCAAACTGGATTCCATAACTGAAATTCACCGGATGCTCGGGCTTGCCGGGCCTGTGCATCCATTAATTACTTTATTCGATCCGAACAAAGATCTGGTGAACCTCAACCGGCTTCCGGTAAGTTACATCTCCGGTTTTTACAAGATATCTTTCGTTACAGCACTGGCTGGGCAGTTCAAGTATGGCCAGAGCTATTATGATTTCGACGAAGGCAGTCTGCTTTTCACTGCACCAAATCAGCTTATTGGTAATTCTCATGACTACAAGAACAATAAGGGCTTTTCACTAATTATTCACCCGGATTTTCTCCAGGGTCATGCGCTGGCTAAAAAGATCAAAAGCTACGGTTTCTTCTCTTACGCAATCAACGAATCATTGCACCTTTCCGAGGAGGAGAAAACAACTATGCTCGCGATCTATAACATCATTGGACAGGAGTTAAACAGCCGGATAGACGAATTCAGCCATGAGGTGGTGATCGCCCAAATTGAGTTGCTGCTCAGTTACGCAAAGCGCTTTTACAAACGGCAGTTCCTCACCAGACAAGTAGCGCACAATGATCTGCTACAACGGATAGAAGAACTGCTGAACACCTGCTTTGAAGAAGAGCAACTGGCCAATGCCGGTGTACCCACGGTGCAGTTTCTCGCTGATCAGCTTAACTTTAGCCCCAACTATCTGAGTGATATGCTGCGAACGCTGACCGGGCTCAGTGCGCAGCAGCATATCCACCAGAAACTGATCGAAAAATCAAAAGAACTTTTATCGGTCACCAGCCTGACCGTTAGTGAAGTCGCTTACCAGTTAGGTTTTGAGCACCCTCAATCATTTAGCCGGCTGTTTAAGATCAAAACGAATCTTACACCACTGGAGTTCAGACAGGCTTTCAACTGATGTATCGTAACATGCATTAACCCTTTGAGGTAAATATGCTAGTGATCATTGGATCATCATGTCAGCTTGTATTTACCAGTGTAGACCCTTTGTGGCTCGTCAATATCATTCTTGGCCTTGTGCAGTTTCTTTTTCTTGTTGTTTTTGCTACTTTCAAGATTCCTTACTTACCTATCCTATATGAGAAAAGAATTCCTGTTCCTGATTTTTTTAAGCCTGGTGTTTGCCAAGGCTACAATGGCTCAAACACCTTCAAGAAGTCAGGAGAAAGTTTATACCAATCCTTTGAAAGTACAGTTAGGAGATCCCTTTGTGTTGTTTACTAATGGCACCTATTACATGTACGGCACCGGACCAGCAACGGATCGTGGTTTCTCCGCATATTCATCTAAAGACTTAGTCAATTGGAAGCCCGAAGGAAAGGTCTACGCCTATGACAATAAAAATGGATGGAGTGATCCGAATAGCGCCTGGAATGGAGCCTACTGGGCACCAGAAGTATACGAAGTAAAAGGTAAGTTCTATCTCTTTTACAGTGCACAATGGAAGGTAAACCCTGCAAAGGAGATGGAAAACTTTAAGATAGGCGTTGCAGTATCCGATAAACCTACAGGCCCCTTCATTGACTTGGCAGCGAAACCACTCTTCGATCCTGGCTACCCGATTATAGACGCCAATGTATTTTTCGATACTAATGGCAAATCGTACCTCTACTATTCACGAGCGGCCTATAAACATCCGGTGGAGAGCGAAATAGCAAACCAGGCTCGCAAAAGTGGTAAGTTTAAAGAAATTGAAGAAAGCTGGGTGTATGGGGTAGAGCTGAAGCCAGACTTTTCCGGTGTAACCGGTGAGCCAATATTGCTACTTCGCCCTCCGGTAAAGTTAAAGGACAAGCAAGCAGCTTGGGAAAGCCTCTCCGTAACTTCCGGAGAAGTTAACCGGCGATGGACCGAGGGCTCCGTGACGTTTAAAAAGGACGGCATCTACTATATTATGTACTCTGCAAACCATTTCGGAGGCGAGCACTACGCTGTGGGTTATGCCACATCAGGTTCTCCCCTGGGTCCTTTCAAAAAGGCAGAAGAGAATCCTATTCTGCACAAGAACACGCATAAAGGTGGCATAGTCTCTGGGACAGGGCACAATAGCATTGTTTATTCTCCGGATGGGAAGGAAATGTTTTGCGTCTATCATGGAAGAACGACAGCCACGGGTTCGGAAAGAGTAGTATTTATTGACAGAATGAAAGTGGAAAATGGCAAAATCACCGTATACGGTCCCAGTACGCAGCCGCAAAAGATCCCTTCAGGTTCTTTATGATATTAAGAGCTATGAAGCGGAAAGCATCCCAAATGCAGTCCTGCTAAAATAATAATGCTGGTACACCAATGTTGAAGTGTACCAGCATTCATCTGGAACAGACCCAATGATAACAATACTATACTACAAAAGAGCACGCAATTGCGCGTCTGCAGCTGCACGGCACTCCGCCCGTTTGCTTAGATCGGCATCTTCCAAAGCAGCTTTCAAAGCTTCTCTATCCAGGTCGTTGCAATAAGCGGGTGTGCCGGGCTCTTGCTTCCAGGATTCTGAAAGTGAGCCAGCATCAATAGCATCAAAGCCGATGGCATCAATCAGTTGCATGACCACCTGCTTTCCGGATTCATCGTCGCCTGCAACGGAAAGTGCTATCCGGTTTGGACTTCCCGCAGGCATAGCCTTCTCCGCCAGGCTTGCCGCGTAGATGTTGTTGAATGCTTTGATCACGGGATGACCAATGACGCTAGCCACCCAGGCACTATCCGGTAGGCCATCAACAATTTCTTTAAGTTCTCCATCCCGGGTCGGGTAGTAATTTCCGGTATCAACGATAGTCGCTTTTGAGGCTGAAAGTACCGCGGTCGGCAATTCTGGTATTGCTTTTTCCGGGATCGTAATAATAACCAGATTTTCTGCCCCTGCGGCCTCTTCGGCCGTTGCTGCTATTGCACCTGTTTCAGCGGCAAGGTCTTTTAAGGTTTCGGGCCCTCTTGAGTTGGCGATCTTCACTTCATGCCCGAGTTTTGTCAGATGATGTACAAGTGCAGTACCAATATTCCCTGATCCAATAATTCCTATTTTCATGTCTTCTGGATTTAATTGTATTCTGATGTAAAAACTAAATTAACCTAAAAAACCGCTAAAAAGTTTTGCTAAATAAGTACTATGGCAATGGAATGTTCATTTGCCTTAAACCAAAAAAACCGCCAGTTTCCTGGCGGTTTCTCTTATTAGACTGTTATTAGTATAAAGTAAACTCTACACGTCTGTTTTTCTGACGGCCAGCTTCAGTTTTGTTAGAAGCAATAGGTTGGCTCTCACCGTAACCTGTAGCTTCAACTCTTGATGCATTTACCCCTTGAGAAACCAAGTATGCTTTGATCGATTCCGCTCTGTCTTTAGAAAGACCCATGTTGTAAGAAGCCGATCCTTTATCATCCGTATGTCCAGCCAGTTTCAGGCTAAAGTTTTTAGATTTCAACAAATCAGCAACGCGGTTAAGTGTTGGATATGATTTTTGACGTATCGTCGCCTTACCAAAATCAAACTCCAGATTGCGAATCGCATCAGCCACAACCTTACGGTCTGCTTCTGTGATAATAATTTTCTCCTGTACAACCGGAGCTGGAGCCACCAATGGGCAACCTGCGCCGTCAACTACAACTCCTGAAGTGGTACCTGGACATTTGTCGAATTTATCGGCAACACCATCGCCATCTTCATCATTAATAACACCAGCAAGATCTGTTCTCAATTTTGCGTTCTCTGCTTTTTGAGCATCAAGATCACTCTTCAACTGATTTGCGGTTGCTTTTGCTGCCAACACTTCATCATAAGTTGCAGCTACTGGATTGTGCCAGGCCAATTGCTTGCCTTTTCCAAGCGCAAACTCCAGACCTGCGTAAGCATAAGAAAATTTATCATTGTTGTTGCTCAGGTAAGCACCATCAAGGTTGTCGCCATCAACAAAACTAACCGTCCAGCCCAGGTCAAAATTGATCTTTTCAGATACTCTGAATTTGGCACCAACACCCACAGGAATCACTAACTCGCTAATGGTTTTGTCTGGAGCATAATCAGAAGTTGTTCCATTTCTGGTGATGGTAGGCTTGTAACCTGAAAGTCCCGCACCCGCTGAAACAAATAACTGTAGAGTATTCTCTTTTTGAAACATGTCAATGTTAAACATGTTTAACACCGCATTTAGGCTCGCTGAGTAAGATAAGTCAGTTTCAAAAGCACTTACCGCTCCTGAGTTGGTTACTCCACTATCGTATGGCTCAGAATTATCAGCTTTTAACTTACCCCTAACACCATCTAAACGAAGTGAGAAATAATTTGTGAATTGTTTTTTCACATAGATACCATATCCGAAGCTCGACTGCCAGTTTGAAAAATCGTTCTTTCCACCAAAAGGTGCAATTGGGCTGAGTACTCCAGCATTAACACCGATAGACCAGGTGTTAAATGGTGCTGTAGGAGTTGTTGTTGCAGGCTCTTGAGCTTGTGTAGCTCCGGCCATAAAAATACCTGCAATGAATGCAGGTAAACTTTTTGATAACAGTTGTTTCATATTTTTAGTTAGTGGATAAACGATATTTCCCACTATTACACAATCATTGTACCACAAAGTAAATGCATGAAATAAAGATAAAATACTTGCGAAACCAAAAGGTTGCGTATATTTGCAACCGAACAGTTTCACAAACCGGAATGAGACGAGATATTTTTCAAGCTATAGCAGATCCCACGAGAAGGGCCATAATTGGATTGATTGCATTACAGGCGATGACACCAAATGCCATTGCAGATAACTTCAACATCACCCGGCAAGCCGTATCAAAACATCTACGCATCCTTACAGAATGCGAGCTAATAACTCAGGAGCATCAAGGCAGAGAGATATACTATTCCCTTGAAGTTGAAAAAATTAAAGAGATTGACGAGTGGCTAAGCCAGTTCAGAGCGATCTGGGAAACCCGGTTCAACCAACTTGACAGCGTATTATCAACACTTAAACAAAATAAAAGATGAAAAACTTACTATTTGATTTTACCGTTGACAAAGCAACTAAAACGGCAGTGATAACCCGGGAGTTTGATGCTGACTTATCATTGGTATGGGATGCCTTTACTAAACCAGAATTGCTCGATCAATGGGTGGCACCTAAACCCTGGTCATCCAAAACAAAGTCTATGGATTTCAAGGTTGGTGGACGTCGGTTTTATGCAATGGTAAGCCCAGAGGGACAAGAGCGCTGGTCTATTCAGGAATACCGGTCCATTACGCCGAAAACCAATTTCAAGATGTACAACACCTTTGCAGACCAGGATGGAAATCCTGAAATGCCAGGCTCTGACTGGGATTACAATTTTAGCGAAGAGAACGGTATTACTAAAGTGATCATAACGATTTACAATGAATCACTTGCCCGTTTAGAGCGGATGATTGAAATGGGATTCCAGGAAGGATTCAAAATGAGCATTGATAACCTGGAAAAATTACTTGAAACTTTGGTTCGAAGATGATAAAATGCTGATACATCTTTTGAAATGTATCAGCATCTTGTAGCTTTTTGCCTCATTCGAACTACAAACCGAGCTTTATTACTTCTCCATCCTGAGGGATAATCAGCTTCTCTTTTCCGATGTTTGATTCGGTTGCTTTCTGCCTCAGTGATTTTCTCGTAGTCCTGCAATGGTCTAGCGCATCCATGTGTACTGCTATTACTTTAGCCTTGCCACTTTCCGTTATTAGCGCCATTGTCTGGGCTTCATCCATGATGATTGGTATATTTTCATAACCTTTAACAGCTGCTCCACCAGAATTAACGATGATGTAATCCGGCCTAAACCTCCTAATGTTATCTTTTATAGCATCCGTCCAAATTGCATCTCCAACGACATAGATCGTTGGCTGGTTTTTAGCCTGTAGCACGAAGCCCGATGTCTTGCCCATCAGCTTCAAAACCTCGCCGCTACCATGCTCAGCCGCTATCCTGTGAATCGTGATACCGTTCCATAGCTTTCTATCTGCTAAGGTTACTGCATTGATAAATCCCTCCTTCTCGAAAAAAGCTTCGTCTGCCGGTTGATTAATCAGCGCTATGGACTTATCCAGGGTTTTACTTGCAACTTTGTCGAAATGGTCGTCATGTGTATGTGTCACCATCACGAGATCCAGGCCTTTAACGATTTCTTCCATCGGCACCTTTAACTCAACCGTAGGATTGGTTTGAATACCAGCCCAGGATTCAATTGCGCCTTTTGGAGACAACATCGGATCAACTAAAATCTTCTTTCCATTGTACTCAATGATTAATGTCGCGTTTCTAATTAGCTGGACATGTGGTTTGTTGCCCATATTCTTTTGGGCAAAGGACAATGTGGCGAAGAGCATTAGTGCGAATGATAGAATTACTTTTCTCATAACTATGATTTTGTTTAAAACATTGCCGTCACTCCAATCTTGATATTAAAGCGCGGTGATTGTTGGGATCAAATGTCAGGAGTTTGAGTGGACTGGCTCCTATCAAAACCCATCGGAATACTACCAATTTGATAACCATGGACAAGTTTAGCACATCCCAGATCCAAGGTAAACAGATAATCTTCAGTAACTTTACCACCTAAACCATATAAGTTCTGAAAACTATTAAGTTCCATAAAACCGAGTGCGGGGTTGATTTCCTGTTAAATGTTTTAACAGACAAAGAGATCGACTATAAGGATCGAGGCACCTTTAATGCTGACTATTTCGAAATTCTATTTTTTAAAAAATCGCAAGGTACGCTTACCTTAAATCATCAGGAAATTAGAATATCTGATGGGACGCTCATCTTTATCTCGCCATATCAAAATCGCAAATGGAACTTAGACCAGGATCAGCTTGAGGTAACCACGCTAATTTTCCAGGAGGCATTTTTAAACGAATTTTTCGCGGACAAGCTATTCACCTATCGATTACTATACTTCTACCAACTGCATCATCCCTTGAAGATGAGTATCGATGAAGTAGAGATGCAAAAGTACTGTAGCCTGTTAACAGAAATTAAAACGGAACTCATCAACAGCAAAACAGATAGTGTGCACATCATCCGGTCATTATTATACTATTTGCTTCAGACGCTAAATCGCCGGTATTCCGATCAGCATTCACTTTCCATTCAAAATTCAGGGTATAACTTCGCTTTCCTATTTAAAAATTTGATGGAAATCCACATCAAGGATAAACAAAGAATTATAGACTACGCGGACCTCTTAGGTATTAGCAGAATTTCACTCAACAAGGCGGTAAAGGCGCAATTCAATACAACAGCGAGCCAGTTACTAAAACAACGGCTTGTTTTTGAAATTCAAAATATGCTGCTGTATTCTAATAAAACAATCAACGAAATTGCCTATGAGCTCAATTTCCCTGAACCGAACCATCTGATGAGATTTTTTAAGGCTCAAACAGGTCAAACAACGACAGCGTTTAAATCTGAATTGGATTTAAAGAGTGAATACGAAACTTGATTTATTTCGAATATCTTTCTCCTTGGGCAAATTTTGTACCGCATCTAAGAAGATCGGATTTCTGAACTAATATAATTCGCCATGGGTATTATCGTAAATAGCGCATTTGCATAACCAATTCACTCTAAGAATTACGCGAACTCCTTAAATAGTTATTAAATCTACTGGAACACAAGTTAACAACTTCAACAGAATACATAAACAACAGGTACATAACGCATTGCATTACAAATGAATATTCCATAGATTAAACTAGTGGTTAAAACTTGTATCAGCTTGTGCATATCGTGTAAAGAGTCAAGAAAAATAATCCTATCACTTCTTCAACTCTAAATTCTTTTTAAGAGCATACACAATCTTCTGGTCTTTGATTTTGAAGACTGCATTCCCCCGTTCCTGCCTCACATTCTCAATTAATCCTATTCTTTCCATGCTAACTACATAATTATTTGTAGAACTACCTGTTCCGGCTTTCTCATTCAGTTGATTTTTTGAAAATTCAGGTGAATCTAATTTTAAGAGGTGAGCGGCATAAGAGTAAATATCCATTGAATTTGCTCGAGAATTAGATCTTTTTGGATAATATTCATAATAGTTAAAATCAGTCACAAACTTCGGAAGGGCCCGTTCAATAGCTTCAGCGGATATTTTTTCTGTTGCATCTAATGAATATTGCTCTTCAAATATCTTCTTGAATATGTGAATCAAATCTCTAGGGTTGGAGTTGGAAAGCGTGAATATTTCAGAAATCATCTGTTCGTCTACGTTTCGGAAAAGAATACGGTAGTCAATAATTTGAGATTTTGAATAGAATGCCAATCGCTTATTAACCAGCTTTTCTAAATCGGATTTAGACCATTGAAGAGAGGGACAGTAGTACTTTTGTGTCCGAACGGATTCCTCAATAAATCTTAATGGCGTTGACCAGATAAAAAATACAATTTGAATTTCTTCAATGCTTAACAAGTTTGTATCAGTCAAGAAAGGCTTGATGAACTCTGATATAGCGTCTGCATCATTTTGAAATCTTGCATCTTCATCTAAGCGGTCTAATAAAATTATAGGTTTAGCAAAGCCTAACTTTCCCGATAGCTCTCCAATTTTTTTTAATAAATTATATGAGACCTCTTGATGAGAAAAATCAAACTCCACTCCGAATTTCAGTTCTGGAAAAAATTCTTGAACCTCTTTTGGATCATGTACCACCGGAAGAAAAGAGTAATGTTTGAGAAGATATTCGTAAACAAGATTTTTGCCTACAGTTCCTGCTAAGTTTAATGGCCTACGAAAGATATTGTAAATTTTAGCGCCAATTCTTGACCATACAGGTACCTGAATTTTTGAGACTCGTTCCTTCAAAGTGTTTTGAGAGTAAGATGGAAGATATTCGGAAAGTAAATATGACATTAACACCCTTTCTTCCTTAGAAAGCTTAAGCAGCTTTAAAGAATTTGATCCTAACTTTGTTAATAAGTCAATTAAAAAATTATTTATTAAAACTCTATATACATCTGTAGAAGTTGGATTGGACTTCAAAGTAGAATAGTCATGAACGATAGTTATGATCTTATTGGTTTTTGCATACCTTTTGAAATCTTCTAAGATTGCAGTCTTTCCGACGCCGCGCTCTCCTCGAAGTATAATATTCCTACCAGCTTTGAAAGCGTCAATAATCGGATCGTATTCTCCTTGAGAAATGAAAATGTCTTTGGCAATTTCAAATTCCATCTCGGTTGTAAACGTGTCAAAGGGAAATTTTTCGAGGCCGAATGATTTATAGAACTCCTTGTAACTTTTGCTCATCTTTTTATACCTGGGTTGTTGGATGATATTTTAACTATCAAGTACAATAATAAAACAAAGATTTGATCTTCAAAGCCTATTCAGCTATGTAGCACAAATAAAAAGGGTTTTAATAAAAAAAACCGCTTAAGTGTTATACTTAAGCGGTTTCCTAATAGGGTAATGCGGAGAGTGAGGGATTCGAACCCCCGGAGCTATTACACTCAACAGTTTTCAAGACTGCCGCAATCGACCACTCTGCCAACTCTCCGCCGCAAAAGTACAATTCCAAACCGAACCTACAAACCTGCTACTACAAATCCAACCATTAAAAATCCACTAAAAAACGCATCTGAAAGAAAATCAACCACTTCTAACAACAAAAAAAGCATAAACAGAAAGGAGATTTTCAGTTCTCTTGTCCATTTATGCTTTCCAAACCTCCTCAGAGGTTTAAAAAACCTACCCTTTCGTATCCGGCACGAAGTTCATCGATACAGAATTCACGCAATGCCTGGTGTTCTTCAAAGTAAAACCTTCACCAAGGAACACGTGACCCAGGTGACCGCCACAGGCGGCACACACAATCTCCGTTCTTGAACCATCCGCATCCGGAATCCGCTTCACTGCGCCTTCTATTTCGTCATCAAAACTTGGCCAGCCGCAATACGACTCGAACTTCGTTTCAGAGCGGTACAATGGCGCATTACACCTTTTGCAGGTATACGTACCCTTTTCTTTATTGTTCAGCAGTTCTCCAGTGCCTGGATACTCCGTGCCTTTGTGCACGATTACTGCTTCCTCTTCTTTGGTTAATTTATTCCAGTTACTCATATCTTTTTTCGTAGTTGTTGTGGGTACAGTTGCAGCTTTCGGTTGCTTCTGTGCGCAAGCGGTGATGCTGCTCATCAGCAGGAAACCTGCAAGTGTAAACATTAATTTCTTCAAGGTAGATTTCATATATAAATATACGAAGCAAAAACGTGCCATGGATTTCGGCCGCTGTAATCTTAATGTCAACAAAGCAAGCCTTTAAGCGAGCAAAGAAGTCAAAGAGACACGTGATATATTGTCCGGCCACAAAACCTTAAAAAACAAAAAACGAGACCTGCAGAAGCAAATCTCGTTCGTATTATGCAAGAAGTTCTTAATTACTTTTTCAAAGCTTCTGCCATTGCAGCACCGATCTCAGCAGGGCTTTCCACTACGCGGATACCACATTCTGCCATGATCTTCATTTTAGCAGCAGCAGTATCATCTGCACCACCTACAATGGCACCAGCATGACCCATTCTACGACCTGCAGGAGCAGTTTGACCAGCGATGAAACCAACTACCGGTTTAGTACCGTTTTCTTTGATCCAACGCGCTGCTTCAGCTTCCATTCCACCACCGATCTCACCAATCATGATGATACCTTCAGTTTCAGGGTCGTTCATTAATAATTCAACAGCTTCTTTAGTTGTTGTTCCGATGATCGGGTCACCACCAATACCGATAGCGGTTGTGATACCTAAACCAGCTTTAACAACCTGATCAACTGCTTCGTAAGTTAAAGTTCCTGATTTAGAAACCACACCTACAGTACCTCTTTTGAAGATAAAACCTGGCATGATACCAATTTTAGCTTCATCAGCAGTAATGATACCTGGACAGTTTGGACCGATCAAACGGCAATCCCTGCCAGAGATATATTCTTTTACCTGAATCATATCCTTTGTTGGGATACCTTCAGTAATACAAACGATAACTTTAATACCAGCCTCTGCAGCTTCCATAATTGCATCAGCCGCAAAAGCAGGAGGTACAAAAATGATTGATACATTAGCACCAGCCTGATCAACAGCATCTTTAACCGTGTTAAAAACTGGCCTGTCTAAGTGAGTTTGTCCGCCTTTACCAGGAGTTACCCCGCCAACAACGTTAGTTCCGTATTCTATCATCTGAGAAGCATGATAAGTACCTTCATTTCCGGTAAAACCCTGAACTATAACTTTTGAATCCTTATTTACTAAAACACTCATGTATCTAATTTTTTTATTGGCAAATCTAAGTTAATTGAGATGGAATGTCAAATGCAATCCATACAATAATTGAAATGCCTGCAATATGGAATTGAAATGAGATAAATGCCCCGGAAAGGCATTTGAAAACAGATTGAAAAAAGAAACGGGGACAAGTCCGAAAACCTGCCCCCGTTAAATTAACGCTCTCGATACAAATGTAGAAAAAAGTTATTTAACCACAAATGTTTTCTAAAAAAATTTGAAAATAGCTCCCCCTTAGCAGCTAACTTACTCTGCTACAACGGTTAATGTTGTTACCTCTTTTTTCACCCTTACCCCGGTTACTTCAAGCATACTCATTACGGATCCTATTACATGGTCATCATCTTGTTTCTCCAGGCTCATATCCACATCATAGCCTTGAGCCGAAAAATAGACAATAATCCCCTTTTCCGTGGTATCCAACTTATTAAACGGTTCTTCTTTTTGAGTATCCGGATTTACCATGGTGCCAACAAGCTTCCCATCCTTCTTTTCGAAGCTCACTTTCATGTTCACATCGCCCTGCGGCGTACCCTTTACCAGGATGTCCCATTTGCCAACAAAAAAATCGGTGTTCGACTGTGCCTTGGCAGCAACAGAAATGATCATCAGAGCGAATACTCCAACAATAAGTGTAGCAAGTTTTTTCATAATCAGATTGTATTTGGTTTGGTTTATTTATTCCAAACTACATAATAATTCTGAATTGCAAGAAAATTATTTGATTCTTAACCCACGGCTTTTAGCCAGTCTTTCAGCCGCTTAAAGATGTCTTTCTTTAAGGGTTTAGGCTTGCCATCGTGCGTAATCTTATGTTCGAAGTTGTAACGCAGTTTTGCTGCATAGCCGGCATATGCGGGATCTTTTTCCAGTTGCTCAATAAAGGGCAATGCATTATGGTTCAGGCAGGCATTCATAGAGATACTCTGGTACGCACTGCGTTTAACGCCTGGCATATTGTTGTTGATTTCCGGCTGACCGTTTTCCGCAAAATAATCCAGATGGAAAATTTCCTTATCCAGTTTCCGCATCCTTTTGGTGCCCTTACGTTCATTGCGCCAGGGATGTTCTCCCGGTTTCAGCTGATCCATCAGAAACTGCTTGTTCCAAAGTGTCACCTGGTGCGACATCAAAAAGCCACTGGTTTTATTATTTACCCTGCTCACTTCGAAGCCGTTGATCGACAAACCGCTGGGCTGGGTACGGAAGACCTCCGAGGAGTTCAGCTTTACCTGCATCCATTTGTTTGACGTGGCTTTGCAGATCAGCGCATTGATGAATTCCGGATCCACGGGTTTATTCAACCACATGTCTTCCTGAAAATAAAGGATGTATTCTTCTTCGATCTGCTCCAGCAATAAGCGAAGCCTATCGCTCCACTCCCCTTTCCCGGATCGGATGTTTGTAAAACCAGGAAGATCAACCTCGACCTCCTCTGTAGCGAAATAATAATGCAGGGGGATGTTGAAATCCCAGTTCGACCGGAAGAAGTAGTCAAATCCCTTAAACAGCAATTCGTATCTGTCGCAACTGTGAACCAGTAACGCGACTTTATGGCTGGCCATGCTTTCCATTATTTATGCGAAGATAAACTTTTAGTTTATTGTGTTAGGCGGAATAAATGTTAAAAGATATGTTAAATCATCAGGGTCAAGCAGTTCGGCAGGCTTATCCCCGAGCATCATTCAGCAAGCCCATCGTTAATAGCCCATCAGATTTCCCCTTGAAAAGGCATCCAAACGTCCTCGATCCGCCCTTAATCCGGTATTGGCTGGGTCAAGGGCGTTTCGACCCCGGTTAGAGGCCGGGTTGAGGGCGGTTCAACGTATAATCCTGACCATCCTTGTCTTTTATTTTTATATTGAGCTTCTAAAACAAAAAACGGTGATGCGCACCACTCGTTCATATGAAACAGATGACCTTCCTACTAATAGTGCTTTTAACTATTGTCAATGCATCGGCACAAGATCTTACTGACTACGTTCCCGTATTGAATGCTAACATTCAAAAGATCAATTATGCTAGCACTACTGACGATTTTCAGGATCTGGAATTTGTGGGTCAACTTCTCCATGCTAAAAAAGTGATCGCTCTTGGTGAAGCAACTCATGGTACCCGGGAACATGTGCTTTTCAGAGATAGAATGATCAGGTACCTCATCTTAAATCATAATTTGAAGCGCATTACAATCGAATATGAAATGGCCGGATTAGACCGGATTAATCACTATGTAATAGACCCCAAAGATCAAAGCAACCTTAAAGAAATTTTAAATGCATCCGGAATGTTTCCCAGTTTAATATCCAACGAATTAATGAAAATGATCATCTGGATTAAGGATTATAATAAAGATAAGCCAGCGCTCGAAAAAGTACACTTCGAAGGTATGGATGTGCAATATCCTGCAATGGTTTCCAATAAGATTCTACATACCCCCAAGTTGATGTCAATGTTAAATGAGGCGGAGAAAAAGTCGCTTAAAGAATTTGCAAAACTATTCGAAACAGACTTTTCTGCCGCAGTTCCTAAAGAACTTCTGAGCGATCTTACTTTGGTCAGGAAGACACTTGCAACTGGGATTAAAAATCTTAAAGATCGGGATAGCGCATCAATTTACACGCAATACAATGCCTTACTAAGTCAAAGCATCAAAATGAGAAACAAGAGCATGTATTTAACTAGGTATTATCGCGATAAATTCATGGCTGACAATATAGCATGGATTGCAGATCAGACGCAAGACCATCAAAAAGTAGTAGTATGGGCACATAACGGACATATTTCTAAAGGATTGCTAAGTAAATACAATGCGATGGGTAACTGGTTAGAGAAGAAATTTGGGGATAAATATTACGCATTGGCTTTGCTTGCCGGCGAGGGTTCCGCCCGGCTTTATGATGCCGAGGATAAAATGAGGCGCTTAACCGAAATAGAGCTGCCCCCGCTTTCAAATGTTAATTCATTGGAGTATCTGTTTTCAAAGGCTAAATATGAAAATTTCTTTTTTAACGTACAGGAAGCAAGTAAGTCAGGAAACTTTAAGAATTTTTTCAATCAAGACTTGTACATACGCTCCATCGGAGCAACATTACTAACACCGATTGATATCAAGGTCAACTTGAGAAAGAGCTATGATGGCTTAATTTTCTTTCGTAAGTCTTCCGCGTTGACCCTCGATTAATTTTTTGGCAAAAAACCTTATCTTGAGAGGCAATTAACCTTCTTAAACGCTCCATGTTCATGAAAAAAAACTTGCTGGTATTGATACTCTGCTGCTGTGCCATGTCGCTTACAGCACAGGAAAAAACCTATAGGATCTCCGGTACGGTCAGTGATAATCCGGAGGCTAAATTTGCATATCTGGTTTCGTTTTACAACAGCGTCACCAAAACGCCGGTCCTGAATGGCAGGTTTGAATTTAACCCAAGTAGCACCGATCTTAATCACCAGTAAATGCATGCAATTATTGAAACAGAACGACTGTACCTGCGGGAAATCTTACCTGGAGATGCCCCTGGCATGTTTGAGATGGACAGCGATCCGGAGGTTCATCGCTTTCTAGGCCGCAGTCCAGTGAAGACCTTTGAAGAATCGATTCAACACATCCATGATATCAGGCAGCAGTACCTGGATTTCGGTGTCGCCCGACTGGCAATCATCGAGAAGGAGACAGATCAATTCATAGGCTGGGGAGGACTAAAGTTTATCACCGAGAGCATGAACGGTTTTCAGAACTTCCATGATCTGGGCTACCGCTTCATCAGACGCTACTGGGGAAAGGGCTATGCCAAGGAATCAACAAAAGGCGTGATCAAATATGCTTTCGAGGAACTTCAGCTACCAGTCATTTATGCGATTGCAGATCTGGAACATAGAGCATCAAGGAAGGTATTGGAAAGCAGCGGTTTTAGTTTCGTGAATTCCTTTGAATACGACGGAGATCCGCATGCCTGGTATACACTGCAAAATGCAACTTTGCTTAAATAATTTCAGCCTCGGTAAGCCATCAACACTAAATTCATGCAATCAAAAAAACAGCTATTTAACTTTGCTCCAACCATTCGCGGGATTATCATCTTCTATTGCATTATCTTTTTTGACTTGGGATTAGTGCTTGCAAAGAATCGTAAGTCTCAAAACATCGTCTTCGCGGAAATATCTAATCACCTCTCGAACTTCGCAATTACTTCATTGATGGTCGCGCTACTCGCCTTTATTATGACGCTGCAAGGTGCAGCATTTAAGTTGGTAATCTGGCTTGGAATCATTGCAGTGTTAATGAACTTCATTGTCGAAGTTCTGATTAGTATTCTTAATACACCAGACATTATAGATGCCTATTATGGCTCTGCCGGTGCATTACTAACTGTTGTAGTCATGTATGGATTTTTTAAGGTGGGGATCCAGCAGCCAATAAAGAATTGAACAGAATAGCTCCCGCTAACCTGAAATATATTACTAAACATCAAAATTTCATATGGGCTTAAAAAGCTACTTTACAGACTCAGCAAAAGGTTATGTTTTTTCTAATTTATTTGCTTTTGGTAGCATCGGGATTGCGAGGCTATTTAATTCCAGTCCAGGTGTCTTGATCTATGCCGAATTTGTTATCGTACCTGTTTTAATGGGAATGATCTGTGCCTGGTACTGGAAAGATCATGATTACAAAACTAAAACGCTGGTTTCCCGTGCCATATTGAACGGGCTTCTTGCGATACTTTTAAGTGTTATTTTCCTTGGTGAGGGAATGATATGCCTGCTAATTGTATCCCCATTAATCTTCGGCTTTATCCTAACGGGCTTATTCACAGGTAAAGCAATGTTTAAACGTCGTCGAAAACACCTGAATGTGAGTGTCGTCTCACTTTTGGTGGTACTTTTCATTGTAGACTCGGTATCTGAACACCATTATGAAAGTCTGGTATCGGATGTTATTATTGTTAATGCGCCGCCTGAAAAGGTATGGGAACATGTCGTGGCTTTCAACAAAATAGAGCAAGAGGAAAACTTCTGGCTATTTAAAGCTGGGATGCCTAGCCCAGTCGCCGCAACTGTTGATGGACACTATGAAGGTGCAGGACGCAAATGTATCTTCAGCAACGGCTACGTATTTGACGAGATCATGGTAACCTACAAACCAGCAAAAGAATTAACCTTTGACATCATCAAACAGCCAAAAGATCCGGAAATTATGGGACATATCGATATTCTACGTGGCCAGTTTCTCTTACAAGATAATGGTGACGGAACGACTACGCTCGTTGGTAACAGCTGGTACAGGCTCTATGTATTTCCAATCTGGTATTATGATCTATGGGCAGAGCGCATCACCCGGAATGTTCATTTGCGTGTAATGCAGCATATCAAACTTCTTAGTGAAAGCAAATAACGTATTTGAATTCGTTGTGCAGAACCTAGGATTCCTAAAACACGTTCCGGGATTGCCGCACATTTTTGATGGCTACCTAAGGTTGTGGACCTACTGCCGTCATGCGGACCTATTGGACTATTTTGATCATTTGGAAGATGAATTCCTGAGCTGGGATAACACCAGCGTAAGCATACATAAATATGGTGGATTGCAGTTTAACGTTGGTGACCGGGAGGTTGGACATCTGCATAGCAATGGCTTACTAGATGTAGCGTTGAATAGACAGGTGAAGGAGATGTTGAGCGTGGAGGGTAGAGTGAATGATCATCACCTATTCAAGAAGTCCGGTTGGATCAGTTTCTATATGCGTTCCCACGATGATGAAGCCTACGCAATCAAATTGCTACAGTTGGGTTATGCTTTGAAAAATCGAACAGTCAGCAGTTAGTGGCCCAGCCTTTACGAATTACTTATCGACCGGTCCAGGTGCACATAGCCCCCATCCACATAGATCAGTTGGCCGGTGGTATGGCTGGATCTATCTGACAACAGGAATATTGCCGTATTCGCAATCTCTTCAGCTGTGGTCATGCGATGCCCTAAGGGAATCTTGCTGGTTATGGATTGCAGTTTCTCCTCGGGGTTCGGCAGGGTATTGATCCAGGTCTGGTACAATGGTGTAAAACACTCCGCTACGATCACCGCATTCACGCGGATACCGTAGGGCAATAGCTCTACCGCCCATTCGCGTGTCAGTGCATTCCTGGCACCATTTGCCGCAGCATAGGCCGAAGTACCGCCCTGTCCGGTATCTGCCACCTTTGAACTGATGTTCACAATGGCGCCTTTGGATGCTTTCAAAGCTGGCAATGCCTCTTGTGCCATCAGGTAATAGTGAATCACATTTTTATGTAGGCTGTCTACAAAGCCCTGATAGCTGCCATGCTCCAGCCCTACCCCATCATTTGCACCGGCATTGTTGATCAGGCCATCAATCCTTTCAAAACGCTCCAGCACCTGCTGTATGGCACTGGAACACTGTGCAGGATCGCTCAGCTCAGCTTCCACTTGCATGGCATTGTAGCCCGCCTTTTGCAGCTCGTCCAGCAGTACAAGATTGTCAGCAGCTTTTCTGCCCACGATCACCGGGATAGCACCTTCTGCAGCCAGTGCTTTTACAATGCCTGCGCCAATGCCCTTTGCACCGCCGGTTACGATTACGACTTTATCTTTCAGGTTCAGTTCCATATTTTCTTGATGCTATTATTGGTTTAACGCATGTTGATGTTGTAGAAGCGGATGGCATTCTTTGCCCAGAAAAGCTCACGCTCCGCTGCTGTAAAGTTTGCTGTATAGTTTTCCAGTATCTCCATTACCTCGCCAAAAGTTGCGGCAAGGCGGCACACCGGCCAGTCAGAGCCATACATGACCCGCTCAATGCCGAAGCAGTGGAAGATGCTGTCAATGTAAGGTTTGAGGTCTTCAAATTTCCAGTGGGTCAGATCGGCTTCGGTAACCATTCCAGATACCTTGCAGTAGACGTTTTCATGGGCGGCGAGCGCCTTGATGTCTCCCACCCAATCTTCAAACTGCCGCAGCCGGATGTTCGGCTTGCCGAGGTGGTTTAGTACAAAACGCTGCCCGGGAAAGGCGGCGACCAGCGCTTCGGCATATTTCAGCTGATCGGGTAAGACCAGCAGATCAAAGGTGTATCCGTAAGCTTGTAACTTCGCAATGCCCGCCTGGAAATCCGGCCGCAGCATCAGCGAGCGGTCTGGATCGCTCTGCAGCATGGACCGGAAGCCTTTCAACTTGGGGTATTGCTGATAAGCGCGCAGCTGCGCTTCCAGATCAGGCGCCTGCATATCCACCCAGCCGACCACCGCCTTGATGAAAGGATGCTTTTCTGCATTCTCCAGCTGGAAGCGGTTTTCCTCAGGACTCTGATCCGATTGCACCACCACCGTTCCCTGGAAATCGTAATGCTCCAGTATCGGCTGCAGGTGTTCCGGCAAAAAGTCTTCCTGCAGGATCGCCATGTCGTTATTGATCCAGGCGTCCCTTACCGGATTGTATTGCCAGAAATGCTGATGTGCATCAATCTTCAACATCAATTTTTATGCTTTAGTATATGCTTTCACGTGTTGCTTAGAAACACCCAAATTATCGATACCAAGTTCCACGACATCGCCAGGCTTCAGGTAGATTGGTGGTTTGAAACCCAGCCCCACACCAGCCGGTGTACCTGTAGAAATTACATCACCGGGAAGCAGGGTCATGAACTGGCTCACATAAGATACCACATTCGGTACGTTGAAAATGAAGTCGCTGGTGTTCCCGTCCTGCATGGTTTCGCCGTTTACCTTAAGCCATAGGCGCAGGTTATCCACGTCACCGACTTCGTCCGGGGTAGCCAGGAAGGGTCCAATCGGGGCAAAGGTATCGCAGCCCTTGCCTTTATCCCAGGTACCACCTCTTTCAATCTGGAACTCCCGTTCGGAAACATCGTTGTGCAGTGCATACCCGGCTACATAGTCCAGCGCTTCGGATTCTTCGACATACGATGCTTTTTTACCGATCACAACGGCTAGTTCTACTTCCCAGTCTGTCTTTAGGGAGTTTTTTGGAATGATGATGTCGTCATTCGGACCGACTATAGCGGTGGTTGACTTCATGAAGATGATCGGCTCTGCAGGGATATTTGCATTGGTTTCCCGTGCATGATCCACATAGTTCAGTCCGATACATACGATTTTCGAAGGTCTGGCAATTGGTGAACCCAGTCGCTCGTCCTTGCTGATCTGCTCCAGCTTACCTTCATTGTCTTTAAGGAATTGCGCCAATTGCTCCAGCCCGTCATTCGCAAAAAATGCTTCATTGTAGTCCAGGCCCATGGCTGAGGTATCGTACCAGTTCTCGCCGATGATTACACCTATTTTCTCGCTGCCTTCAGCGCCCCATCTGATTAATTTCATAGTATTTATGCTTTAAATGCTGCCATAGGCATATCTTGCCAGCAGCATTTGGGTTTTCTGTTTTAGGTTGATATTTAGTTGTTCAGTTTTACAAAGCCGCCATCCAGTGGATAGTCGTTGCCGGTAATGAAACTTGCTTCGTCTGCACAAAGGAAAAGTGCCAGGTTCGCCACTTCGGCAGGCTCTCCCATGCGGCCGATCGGCTGGCTTTTGGATAGTTTTTCAAATACTTCGCTTTCCTTTCCAGGATAGTTCTTCGCAATGAAGCCATCCACAAATGGCGTGTGTACCCTTGCCGGGGAGATGCTGTTGCAACGGATGTTGTGTGCAAGGTAGTCGCGGGCCACGGAGAGTGTCATGGCATAGATCGCACCTTTGCTCATGGAATACGCAAAGCGGTCTGTGATCCCCACCAGGGCCGCAATAGAGGCGATGTTCAGGATCACGCCTTTACCCTTTTGCTTCATCAAAGGGATTGCCGCATGCAGGCAGTTGTAAGCCCCCCGCACATTCACGTCAAATACCTTCGTAAAATCTTCTTCTGTGGTGGATTCTGCAGTACCCACATGAGCGATACCGGCATTGTTCACCAGGATATCAATCTCAGCGATCTTGTTGAATACCTCCAGTACCTGTTCTTGCACCGCAACATTGCAGCTGTGTCCTACAGCAACACCCGCTTCGCCGATCTCCGCGATGGTCGTTCCGGCAGCATCTTCATTTAATTCGATGATATGCACGGTTGCACCTTGCTTCGCAAATAGGGTCGCAATGGCTTTTCCAATGCCACTTCCGCCGCCGGTAATTACGGCCGATTTTCCTTCTAAACTATACATGTTGTTTGATTTGTATTTTGATAGCCTTCTTCAAAGTGAATAAGTTTTAATGTCGTTTTTATCTATAAGGAGACGCCTCTTTTCCAGGGGATGAAATCATCCTGGTTCAGCAGTACCGCCTTAGGAATGATCTCGCCGCTTGCTGCTTTAATGCAATATTCCAGGATCTCTTCGCCCATTTGTTGGATGGTCTTTTCTGCACGGATAACCGGACCGGTATCAATATCAATGATATCGCCCATCCGGTCTGTAAGTGCCGTGTTCGTCGCCACCTTGATCACCGGGCAAACGGGATTTCCGGTTGGGGTACCCAGTCCTGTGGTGAACAGGATCAGCGTTGCACCACTGGCAGCTTTCCCCGTTGTAGCCTCCACATCATTGCCGGGCGTACAAACCAGGCTGAGTCCGGGCAGTTTTGCAGGTTCGGTATAATCGAGCACATCCACTACTGGTGAAGTGCCACCCTTTTTTGCCGCACCGGTACTTTTAATGGCATCCGTGATCAGGCCATCCTTGATGTTCCCAGGTGAGGGATTCATGTAAAAACCCGAGCCTACGGCATGGGCCTGGGCATCATATTCCCGCATCAGGCGGATGAACTTGTTTGCGGTGGCTTCATCTACACAACGGTCGATCAGGTTCTGCTCTGCACCACACAACTCCGGGAATTCCGCCAGCAGCACTTTAGCGCCTAGGGCGACCAGCATATCAGCCGCATAGCCAACGGCAGGGTTTGCAGAGATCCCGCTGAACCCATCACTGCCGCCACATTTCACGCCGACACATAAGGCGCTTAGTGGCGCAGGTTGGCGCTCCTGCTGATTGATCTCCTGCAGGCCTTTGAACGTGTGTAGAATCGCTTCCTTGATCAGTCGCTCTTCACTTTTGCTCTGCTGCTGTTCAAAGATCAGCACTGGCTTATTGAAGTTGGGATTGCGGCGCTTCAGGTCCGCCAGGAAATCGGAGGTTTGCAGGTGCTGACAACCGAGGCTCAGCACGGTAATACCGCCCACATTGGGATGATCCGCATAGGCAGCCAGTAGATTGCTCAGCAGCTCCGCATCTTGCCGCGTGCCACCACAGCCGCCCTGATGATTCAGGAACTTGATGCCATCAACGTTTTTGAAGACCCTGTTTTTGGAAGGATGTGCCAGGGCTTGCAGGTCCAGCAGACGATCATCCAAGGGTGTTCCTGCTTCATACGCTTCCAGCAGTTGCTTGCTGAAGGAACGGTATTTGTCGGTAACGGTGTATCCTAGAGTATTATGGAGCGATTCTTTGATCACATCCAGGTTCCGGTTCTCACAGAAAACGGTTGGGATGAACAGCCAGTAATTGGCGGTCCCTACACGTCCATCATTACGGGCATAACCGTTGAAGGTACGGTGTTGAAAGGCGGAAACATCCGGCGTCTGCCACTGGTAATCTACCTCCCGGTAAGCATAATCCTGCGAGGCATGCCTGGTGTTCTCCGTGCTCATCAATCCCCCTTTTGGAATAAAACAAATGGCTTTACCGACGAGTACGCCGTACATGATCACTTCATCGCCGGGCAGCATATCCTGCATAAAGATCTTGTGTTTGGCCGGTACATCTTCCTGTACTACCAGCACCTGGCCCTCAAACTCGAGTGTTGTGCCTTCGGCTAAATCCGACAAGGCAACAAGCACATTGTCTTTAGGATCTATTTTAAGGTAATTCATAGCTTTACAATTCAAATATCTTGTTCATCAGCATCCATTTTTCTCCAGGTTTCACCCCTGGTAAAGCCTGCTGGTAGTTCCACATCAGCTTTTCCCAGTCCTGCACCTTCTCGTTTGCTGCATCCATCGCTGCTTTGCGCTCCGGACTGTAGCTGTCATCCACTTCCATAAGCATCATCAGCCGGTTGGCATAGCGGTAGATCTCCAGTTTGGTAATGCCGGCATCCTTAATGCTGGCGACGATCTCCGGCCAGATCTGGCGGTGGTATTCTTCATAGGCTTTGATCAATGCCGGATCGTCCTTAAGATCCAACGCGAAACAGTATTTATTCATATTAAACGACAGGTTTTACTTTATAGCCCTTCAATCCGTAAAAGAACACGATCAAAAAGCAGAATAATGGAATGATGTAGGCTATAGCGGTTGAATACTGATCGGCAAGCAGGCCCATAAGCACGGGCACAATGGCGCCACCAACGATGGACATGATCAGGAAGGATGATGCTTTTTTGGTGTGTTTCCCCAGATCTTTGATGCTTAAAGCGAAGATGGTCGGGAACATGATGGACATGAAAAAGAACAGGCCCAGTAGCGCGTAAACCGAAAACCAATGCTGCTGACTGATCACGACGACATTAAGGACCACGTTGATCAGTGCGTAGATCGCAAGCAATCTGCTCGCAGGAATGACCCGCATGAGGCTGGTGCCGACGAACCTGCCGACAGTGAATAGTATGAGTCCGATGGACAGGAATTTAGCTGCCGCTGCATTGTTGATATCCACGCCGCTTTCGGTGCAGTAATTAATGAACAAGGCGGCGATGCCTACCTGTGCGGCCACATAAAAGAACTGGGTCACTAGTCCGAAGGTGAAGTTACTGTGGCTGAACAAGGGTCTTTCGTTCAACTCCGTCGAACTGACGATCTCGGTTTCCTTGATCTCCGGCAAAGTGGTGCGCATGAAAATCCCCGCAACAACCAGCACCAGGATGCCGATGATCACATAGATCATCTTCACCGAATCCAGGTTATTGCCATCCGTTGCTGTGCTTTCGCCGAAGAAAAGATAAGAGGCAATTACAGGACCGAGGAAAGAGCCTACCCCATTGAAACATTGCGAAAGGTTGAGCCTGGTGGTTGCGGTTTCCGGATCGCCGAGGACGGTGACATAGGGGTTTGCCGCGGTTTCCAGACATGCCAGTCCGGAGGCCAGGATAAACAGGGCCAGCAGGAAAAGGTTAAAGCTGGATGCTTCAGATGCCGGGTAGAACACGAAGGCGCCAAAGGCATACAGCAGGAGCCCAAGGATAATGCCCCGCTTGTATCCGTAGCGGTTCATGAACAGGCCTGCAGGTAGCGCAACGATGAAGTATGCGCCAAAATACGCGGCCTGTAATAAGGTAGATCGACTTTTAGTGATGTTTAAGGTTTCCTGGAAATGTTTATTTAACACATCCAGCAGTCCATAAGCAAAGCCCCACAGAAAAAACAAAGAGGTGATCATCACCAGGGGCAACAGGTATTTGGTTTTAGTCATCGGTTTATATTTGGTTGGTTTTGTTTTTTCTGTGTGCTATTTCATGCTTTCAATTTAATGATTATTGCATTGTTTAGTAGTTCTTAATGCATCATCCATTCGGAAGGCAGGTCAACTGGTGCCGAGCCATTCAGGCTGTATTTCAGCTTCAGCGTGTAACCGCCGCCACCTTCCACAAAGTCGAGGGCTATAGGTTGCAAGCCTTTCTTCAAAGCTGCCTGTCCGCTTTTCTCCATCGGTGGGTGCCAGCCGTCGTTGTTAACCGTTTCCAGCGGCCCGACTTTCAGGATACCACCGTCATCACAAGTTAAGTAAAAACTATAAACCCCGTCTTGCGGAATGTTCAGGTAACCGCTAAACTTTACACCGAACGAGTCTGCAGTGGCTTCCTTCGGCACTTCAACTTTGGTTACGGTGTAGGTCGCTGCCGGTTGCCCCTTCATCAGCCTTGCACTTTTATAGGCTCCGGGGTAGTACGCGCATTGCAAGCCAGGTTTAACACTCCCAACCTGGGCTGCTGCTGCCAAAGGCTGTTTACTGTATTCCAGTTTGTAGATGTCCCCGCGGATACCGGTTTTGCTGAAGGCTGCGAGTTGAACCTTCAGGTTATCCCTGATGACCAGTGGCTTGTTCAGTTCAGTGGACTTTTCTGTTGGCTGGCTTCCATCTGTGGTGTACCGCAGCGTGAGTGTTGGCATTGATTTCCTGGGGTTCAAAGTGGTTACGTCTGTGAAGACATTCTTCTCCACCAAACCTTCAATATCTGGTAAACGGTAATTCACCTTTAGGGCTTCCAGTCGCGGGAAGTGTTGCGTTAAACGTTCCTGGTAGCTTTTGTAGAGTTCCTTGTTCGTCCACAAGCGCTCCGCCAGGGCGGTCATTCGAGGGTAGATCATGTATTCCGCACGGTTTTCCGAGGGGATCTTTTCCGCCCAGGTGTTCGCCTGTGCGCCGATGATGCCTTTTGCTTCCGTAGCAGTTAAACCCTTAGGTATTGGATTGAAGTGGTACACATTGTACACGGAGGTATGGTCCGGATCGGCGTCAAAGTACAGCGGGTTGCCCGGCGACATGATCACCTTATTGCCATTCTTCGCTGCTTTCACTGGTGCATTTGGCACCCAGGATCGCCAGTACATCACCATGGCGGTGGAGCTGATCCCGTCTTCCAGGATCTCATCCCATCCGATCAGCTGGCGACCTTTGGAGTTGAAATACTTCTCCATGTGATTGATGAAATAGCTTTGCAGTTCGGCGGAGGTCTTCAGTCCGTGTCTGGCCATGAATTCCTTGCAGACAGGTGATTTCTCCCAGCTGCTGCGATCCACTTCGTCGCCGCCAACATGGATGTACTTGCTTGGAAAGATGTCGATGATCTCGGAGAAGATGTCCTCTGCGAATTGGAATACATCGTCAGAGCAAGGGCTGATCGGCGTGGTGAATACTTCATTCCACTTGTTCTCCCCTGCACCTACCAGAAAGGGGTAGCTGTTGATGGCGGCCATCATGTGGCCCGGCATATCGACTTCGGGAATGATGGTAATGTGTTTTGCTGCTGCATAGGCAACCAGTTCTTTCAATTCTTTTTGGGTGTAGAAACCGCCGTATTGTTGCTTTCCCTTCCTGTTAACAATAAACCTGGGATCAATAGCGAAGTCGGGGTTCTCTTTGGAGCGTTCGATACACAGGGAGTCCTGGTTATTAAAGCTTCGCCATGCACCTTCTTCGGTGAGTTTAGGATACTTCTTGATCTCCACGCGCCAGCCCTGGTCGTCGGTCAGGTGCAAATGGAACTTGTTGAATTTGTATAAGGCCATCAGGTCGATAAACTTGTGCAGGTAATCCATGGAGAAGAAGTGCCGGGAGACATCCAGGTGCATGCCGCGCCAGTCATAGGCGGGCTGGTCGGCAATTTTAAGGACCGGGATGTTCAGGCTTTTAGCGAATCCTGCTTTACCTTCATTTGCCGGCAACAGCTGTCTGATGGTTTGCACCGCACGGAACATGCCCGCAGGTTCCTTGGCTTTCAGCAGCACTTCATTGGCGGTAACCTCCACTTTGTACGCTTCAGGAGCGCTGATCTGCGGATCAAACTGTAAACGGAACAGGCTTTTGCCAGTTTTGGAATTGCCAAGCGCTTTACCCAGGTACTGCGCCAAAAGTGCATTCAGCTGTGCCGCTTCATTTGCAAAGCGCTTATCTTCTGTACGGATGCTGCTGGAAAGGCTCAGGGTAAAATTACCCGTACCCATGCTTAGTGCTGTAGGGTACGGGATTAGGGCTATTTGTGTTTGTTCTTGAGCATGTAAAGGGCTGGTGATGGTGCTGCCAGCCAGGGCTATGGCTAATAAAAATCGAAGTGTAATGCGCTTCAATGGGGTATAATTCATTCTTTATATTAAGTGGTGTAGATAATTGAATGGCTTAAGGTAAGAATTTCAGTTACCATCCTGGATTCTGGCTCAGGTTTTTGTTAAGGTCCAATTCATTTTGCGGGAGCGCCCATAAGTAATCTTTGGCCGGGTTGAATGTACGTTTCTCTACCAGTACATGCTGTCCGAAGTCTGCTCTTGATGCGTTGAAGTTG
Organism: Pedobacter sp. NEAU-ZC8; assembly: GCF_059278965.1. NCBI lineage: Bacteria > Pseudomonadati > Bacteroidota > Sphingobacteriia > Sphingobacteriales > Sphingobacteriaceae > Pedobacter > Pedobacter sp. NEAU-ZC8. Next base: position 20,707 of record NZ_JCAJXC010000024.1, on the reverse strand, counting down.
TTCAGTATGCCATAAGCATTACCGTTCATCACCTGTTCAGCAATCTTCCACCTGCGGATATCGAAGAACCTGGTGTCCTCCAGTGGGAACTCCACATGTCTTTCCCTTCGGATAATCTCGCGCAGCGCTGCTTGCGAGGAAGCATTGCTTGCGGTAACAGCAGGCATGTTCACCCCTGGTCTTGATCTCACCTGATTGATGGCATCATAAACAGATTGGTCGATCTGCCCGGCTTCAACTTTTGCCTCCGCATAGGTTAAAAGCACCTCCGCGTAGCGGATCAACACGATGTCGTTCGCAGAGTTGGTTTCCCAGTTCCCACCGATCACCGTTGGAATGTATTTCTTGTAGTAATATCCAGTGAAGGAAGCATTGTTTTGTCCGATGGCATCAATGGAGCCTGCTTTGGTTACATCAATTACCTTCCCGTTGACTTCAATGTCCGGAACAACAATGGTCAGCTTAAGCCTGGGATCGCGGTTTTCAAAGGGCTTTTCAGGATCATACAATGGTGAGTTGTCGATGGTCCTGCCGTCGATGGCTTCGTAGCTATCCACCAGCGACTGCAGTGGCACTACCTGACCCCAGCCGCCCAAGGTTGGTCCGCCTACCCAGGTTGCTGTTGCATTGGCATAGGTATTTTCCAGATAGCGACCGGAAAGGATGATCTCTGAACTGTTCTTGTTGGTACCATTGAACAGGCTCAGATAATCGTTATCAATGTTATAGGTTCCCGCAGTCATAACCGCTTGTGCAGCTGTCGCGGCATTGGCCCAGTCGCCCTGATACAGGTACACCCGTGCTTTCAGCGCGTTTGCAGCACCCTGGGTAACACGACCAAGGTCTGCACTCTCATAGGTTCTTGGCAGATAGTTGGCGATGGTATCCAGTTCTTTAATGATGAAGGTCGCTACGTCAGCGCTTTTGGTTCTTGGCACATTGAATTCACTAACTTCCTGTACATGGGTTACCAGTGGCACATCACCATACATGCCGATCAGCTGCTGATAAGCATAGGCCCTCAGGAAACGGGATTCTCCAATCAGGCGGTTCCGCATGGTTTCGTTCATACCGGACACTTTGTTGATGTTGTCGAGCACGTTATTCGCCGCGCCAATCATGTTGTAGAAGTTGCTCCAGTAGTGACTGAACGTTCCCGTACTGGCCGTTGCCGTTCCGTTACCAACATACTGTACATCGGATGGCCAGTTGCTCCAGGAGTAACTGTCGTCTGTAGCGCAGGACAGGAAGATGCGGTCTGTGAAGTCGCCCATATAGCGGTAAATGTTGTTCACCGCTTGCACTGCATTTGCCTCTGTTTTCCAGTAGGTGGCACCTGAAGAAGCATCCAGCGGTTGTTTATCCAGGACATCTTTCTTGCATGCGGAAAAAGAACCGATGACTAAAGCTGCGCCTGTTACAAGATATTTAAGGTTTTTCATGTTTGTGTCTGATTAAAAGTTTGCGTTTAAACCAAAAGTGAAGGTTTTAACTTGTGGGTAGTAGCGGTTTTCATTTGGTGATTCCGGGTCGATATCATCCGCCAGTTTACTGAAGGTAAAGAGGTTCTGTCCGGAGGCAAAGATCCGAAGCTTCGAAATGCCGAAGCGTGATGCAACAGCTGAATTCAAGGTATAACCCAGCTGCATGCTTTTCACGCGCAGGTAAGATCCGCTGTTGATCCAGAAAGAGGATGCCTGGTAGTTCTGGGTGGATGTCACCAATCTTGGGAATGCTGCACCAGTGTTTTGTGGTGTCCAGCTGTCCTGGTGGATCGGCTTGAAATTACCGTCCGTACTTACCGGTGCTCTTTCCATCACCAAGGTGCTGATGTCCACCTTGGCCACCCCTTGAAGCAAGGTAGAGAAGTCAAAACCTTTATACTGCAGGTTCAGGTTAAAACCATAGGTGAAGCGTGGAATATTGCTACCCAGGTACACGCGGTCGGCGGCGTTGATCACCCCATCACCATTCTGGTCACGGTAGATCAGATCTCCTGCAGCTGTATTTGCTGTCTGCGTGGCATGAGCATCCACTTCGGCCTGCGATTGGAATATTCCATCTGCCTGATAGCCGTAGTAGGCACCAAAAGGAATTCCAGTAAAAAATCCGATGGTGTTGTTATTGTTGTCAGTCGACATATAATCGGTACCCTTCAGATCGGTGATCTTGTTTTTCACGTCAGAGAGGTTTGCCCCAACATCAAACTTGAAGTCCTCCCCGATCTTACCACTGTAGTTTACGCTGAATTCAAAACCTTTATTTTCCATGCTTCCTGCATTCTGGTAAGATGGACTGAAGCCCACAGTATTTGGAATTGGCAGCGCATATAGAATGTTGTCTGTTGTTTTTTTGTAGTAGTCGAAAGTGAATCTCAGCTTGTTTTGAAGTACGGCTAAGTCAAAACCGATATCTGTCATCGTAGTCGTTTCCCAGGTTAGTCCGCTGTTGCTATACATCGACTGGCTGGCAGCGGTATTGAGGACTCCGCCAAAAGGATAGCTGTTGTTGTAGCTGAAAGTGGATTGGTAAGGGTAGTTGAGTACGGAAGAGGAAGCACTTGCCAGTGGGTTGTCATTGCCAAGCTTACCCCATGAACCCCTTAATTTCAACTCCTGGATAAAGGTGCTATTTTCCAGGAATGCCTCTTTGGCGATGTTCCAGCCGGCGGAGAAAGATGGGAACCAACCGTAGTTTGAGCCATCGGGAAAGCGGGAAGAGCCATCACGGCGGATGTTCGCCTCCAGCAGGTATTTATCGGCATAGGAATAGTTCAATCTTCCGAACACAGAAAGCAGGAGGTATTCGGTTGATGTACCACTATTCGTGGCTGTGCTGGCTGAACCGGCATTAAGTTCTGCCAGATCCGGATCAGGGATGCCGCGACGGAAGCCGTTCAGGTTATCATAGTTTTCACTTAACCTGGATGCACCGGCCAAAAGGTTCAGGCTGTGTTTACCGAAATCTTTTTTATAGTTGACCAAACCCTGATAGTTCTGCAGCCAGTAACCTACATATTGCTTATTGATGTCGTTCTGCCCAACGGTAATGACGTTTTTGGTATCATACTGAATGTAATCAAAAGCCCTGTTATGTGCACTGTTGTAGCTCGCCTGATAGGTATCGGCAGCTGTTGCTGTTAAGGTAAGGCCCTCCAGCACCTGATAGTTTAACTTGAAGTTTCCGATGAAGAGGTTTCTTTTGTTGTTATACAAACCACCTTCTTCCTGTAAACGAACAGGATTTTGTCCGCCGCGTAAGGTCGCCCAGGTGCCGTCGGTGTATTTATCTACCGCAAGTGGGTTTGCAATGGCCGCCTGACTGAATTGGTACCATGCGGAACCGGAAACACCCTGTGGTTCTTTCTGCCCGGAGATGTTCGCAGAAATGTCTGCACTGAAATCTAAACGTTTGGAAATCTTGGCGTCAGCATTTAAGCGGACGGTTAATCTTTTGTAGTCCATATTCTTCACCAATCCTTTCTGGTCGAAGTAGTTGGTTGAGAACCGGTATTGGTTCTTCTCGGTTCCACCAGCTACTGCGATGCTGTGCTGCTGTTGGAAGCCGCTCCCGGTTAACACTTTATCCATCCAGTAATTGTCTGGATAGAGGTTCAGGTCACGGTTGGGGTTATTGTACTGGTTGATCTGCTCGTCGGAGTACACTGCACCTGCACCCGAATTGGTGTACATTTGATTAGAAAGCCGCATAAACTCCTGGGCACCCACATACCTGGACAGGCGTGTTGGGTCCTGCCAGCCGAAATAGTTGGAGTAATTGAAGGTTGTTTGCCCGCTTGCCCCTCTTTTGGTGGTGATTAAGACCACTCCGTTCGCCGCACGAACACCATAGATGGATGCCGCCGCAGCATCTTTTAATACGGACACAGAAGCGATGTCATTTGCATCCACGTTGTTCATATCGGTTTGCACCCCATCAACGAGTACCAGCGGATTGCTGTTGTTCAAGGTACCGATACCACGAATACGGATGGTTCCCTGATCACGACCTGGTTGGCCCTGGTTCTGGGTAACGGTAACACCTGAAGCGACACCTTGCAAGGCCGAAGATACCTGCCCTACTGGTTTCCAGTTCAGGTCGTCACCTTTCACAGACGATACTGCACCGGTTAAGTTCACTTTCTTCTGGGTACCGTAACCCACCACGACCACCTCCGACAGCGCCTGCACATCAGCCTTCAGCGTCACGTTGATCTCGTTCCGGTTGTTGATTGCAATTTCCTGCTTTACATAGCCAATGTAGCTGAATACCAGGGAGCCGCCGCCATCCGGCACATTGATGACGTAGTTACCATTGCTGTCTGTGGTGGTTCCACCCGTACTGCCTTTCAGGATCACGCCGACACCCGGAATCGGCGAGGAGTTCTCATCCAGTACCCGCCCTTTGATGGCTGTTTGCTGAACATCGATCACCGGTGCCAATCCGGAGGCTCCAGGGCCAGAGGAATTGATGATGATCGGAAAATGGGTAGCAGCATATACCTGATTGTACCCAAGAATGGAAGTACAGCAGGTAAAAACAGCCGCTAGAATTGGTAAAGGTTTTTTAGTCATGTCGGTTATTATCTAGGTGATATTTTAAGCTTGGGGAGTATTCGAGCTATGTAGATCAGTTTATATTTGGTTAACATTAAGTTTTCCTAAATTGGCAATTGGATACGAGGAAATGGTTGTGTATTCCCTTCAAGAATATGTACAAAACAAACATGATGCATGGCTAGAAAAATAAGTGAACAGTTGAAGCATGATCCGTCGGATGCACAGCAACATTTCAAGGACGTGAATATCAAGCTTTTCTGTTGCAGATACTGGATTTTAGACGAGTGGGAATGTAATGATCTGAGTGTACCTTTCTGGCGCATCTACCACAATGCGGTGTCCGGTTCAACCATCACCTACTCGGGTCAGCGTTTCGCCCTGAATGAAAACGTCATACTGATCATTCCGCCGAATACAGCTTTTGCCAGCCGGCTGAAACAGCGGCCGAACAATGAGGATGAGTCCATCAAAGGCAGGAAGTTCCGTGCTGATGATGATACGGCCAGGCTGCAGGCGCTTCATCAGGTGGATCACCTGTTCATTCACTTTTCCCTGGGGTATCCGCTGGACCTTGCGAATACAGGAATTATTCAGTTAAACCTGAATGAAACCACACGCACACTGCTGTACAGCATAAAGGCGGCCTGTATCGCGGATTCGATCACCAACTACCAGGAAGGACTTCGGGCGAAGATGCTGATCTCCCACTGCCTGATGCAGCTGCCGGAAACGGCCTGGGCTTCGGGTAATACGGATTACCGGATCTTGAAAGCGATTAAGTACATTGAGCAGCACTTTCATACCAGGCTGTGCAATGAAGTGCTGGCAACGCAGGCCAATATGGCGACGAACTCCTTCGCGCGCTTGTTTAAAAACTGCACCGGCATGCCGATGCAGCAATATATTCTGAGGCTGAAAGTACAGGCTGCATGTAACCTGCTGCACCACTCACAAAAATCCTTTGATGAAATTTCTTATGAATGCGGCTTTTCCGACAGGCACCATTTCTCCAAGATCTTCAAGAAGGTGCTAAAGATGAATCCTTCAAGTTACAAGCGTCAGCTAATGTTAGATTAACGATCGGGTTTTGTAGCGTCGAGGGTTAAGACTAATTATCTTTATGCGGCTCTGGCCATTTGATGTTCGAGTGATATAGCCTATTTTTTAGATCGATGAAATATTCTTATTTTCGGTAACTAAATGACTATCTAAATTAAACGCCTCATATGAAATCAAGGACCTACCTTGTGCTTTTCTATTTGTCAATTTTACTCACGACATTTTACGCTTGCAGCCAGAGTAATGAACCCCAGAAGTATATAGGTACAGCTTTGGATCCTCATGCTGGCGCCTCTCCTATTGACACAACAAAATTCAATGCAGAATATCTTCATTATAGCACTGTGAAAATTAATGGTGTTTTGCCCCTGGAGAGCAAATATGAGCAGTTTTTGGAGGAATTTGGTAAGCCGGACAGTGTTGTAAATAACCCCGAGTACGACTGTCAGGTTTATCCCGAGCCTTATCAATACGTGTATCTAAAAGGAAGTATGTTCTACTTGGTTAATGATAGCGCCAGGTTCCAGTGTATAGACTTTCGCAAGCAGCCTGACCTTGAACTTAAAACACCTGCAATCACGCTAAATGGCGAGACCACACTTGAGGATATGCAGAAATTATTTCCGAAATCAGTACGCAAAATCAGAAGTATTGAAGATCCAAGCAGCCCCCATTTACGATTTGTGGATCTTGGTGCATCTGCACCGATAACTGATGAATGGTGGATTCTCTCTTTTGATGGAAACAAGCTGGTCATGGTAGAATTATATTCTCCTTGTTGTTTTATTGCTTCTTTTTTACCAGCAGTACATGCTCGTGTTCGAGTAGCAGGTACCCCATTTCATAGCAGAAATAATAACAGGCATTTTTCTCAGTCTTATAGATGCTAGTGAAACACTGGAAATCGAAGCCTTGAGCCAGCAATTCTTTCCGGCTTACCTTGGCTTTCCCCTCGGGGTTTAATGCTAAAAGGATCTTACGGTTGCGTTTCAGCCTAAGGTTGATCTGTTTAACGTAATCTGCTTCGCTGCTGCTGAATTTAGCATGATAGGTACTTCTGCAGGCATCGTCACAAAACTTCTTGTCCGTACGACCAGCAACAGGCAGGCTGCAATTCAAACATAACTTCTTTTCCATGAAAGGCAGTATATGCAAAATGCTGCCTGAGGTGGTAATGATTTTATTAACGGTAGTCTTGTTCCATCTGGAACTTCCCTTCTAAGCGGATGTCTCTGGAACTTGCACCAACCATTACTTTAAAACTGCCTTTTTCCACCACAGGTTTCATCGAAGCATCATAGAGCATCAGATCTTCCTTTGTAAGCGTAAACTCAACCCGTCTACTTTCCCCTGCTTTAAGTTTTATTCGCTCGAAAGCTTTTAGCTGCTTTAGAGGCACTACCGTGGATGCCTTTTCATCGTGGAGGTAGAGTTGAACAACCTCATCACCAGGTACTGCGCTCGTATTGCTGACTTCAACACTAACTTTCACCAATGGGGTTTTCACTGAGCTAACACCTTGTCCTTGCACACCTTGCTCCAGGGATTGCATTTGCAAATTCTTGTAAGCGAAGCTGCTGTAACTTAAACCATGTCCAAAGCCGTAAAGCGCATCTGCAGGACCTTCTACATAGGCATGTTTCTGTTGATTCCTGTCGTTATAATACACAGGCAGCTGCCCCACGTGTCGTGGTATGGATATCGGCAATCGGCCGGCAGGGTTGTAGTCACCAAAAAGCACATCGGCAATGGCATGCCCACCTTCCTGGCCTGGGTACCAGGCATAGATGATCGCATTCAGGTTTTCGGCAGGCCAGTTCATGTTTAAAGGGCGCCCCCCGATGAACACCAGGACCACTGGCTTTCCTGTTGCCGTCACGGCCTTGAGCAGCTCCAGCTGTTTGCCCAGCAGATCGAGTGATTGGCGGTCAAAGCCTTCACCACTTTCCATGTCACTCAGCTGTTCAGATTTAGCCGAACTCACGGTGGCAGCGCCGGTGCTGATGTATTCCGTCTTGAAGTCACGTGCACTGGAGCCACCCAATACCAGCACCGCTATATCGGATGCCTCAGCAGCCTTCACCGCAGCGGCAATATCCACATCGCTGGTGTCACGGATATCGCAGCCTTTTACATAATTAACTTTCACATGTGCCGGCAATTTCGCTTTGATACCCTCCAGTGGAGTGACAATATTATCCTCCGCTTGCGGCGCGGTATAATCGCCAAGCTGGTTGTAAATATTATTAGCATTCGGACCTATTACGGCGATAGATTTGATCTGCTTGCTGAGTGGCAGGGTCTGCTTTTCATTTTTCAGCAGGATCATCGATTCCTGTGCAACTTGTCGTGCGACTGCAATAGCAGCCTGGTTACGCACTTGCTTTTTCGCCTGACCTGGATCTACATAGGGGTTTTCAAATAGCCCCATTTGAAACTTCAACTTCAGCACCCGTTTAACCGCTTCGTCAAGCCGGGCCATTTCTACGGCATTGCTTTCTATGGATTCCCCAAGCTTTGCATATGCCGTGCCGCCAAGGTCATTATCCACACCCGCGTTAAGTGCGAGTGTTGCAGCTTCCGCTAAAGAGCCAGCAATGCCATGGTTGCCTGCTAGTCCGTTTACGCTACCCAGATCGGATACGACGAAGCCTTTGAAACCCCACTGCTCCCGCAGGATATCTTTCAACAGGAATGGATTTGCGGTACAGGGTACCCCGTCAATGGCATTGTAGGCAGTCATGATGGATAAAGCACCGGCTTCCACTGCAGCCTTAAAGGGCGGCAGATAGCTCTGGTACAATTCCCGCAGGCCCACACTTACCGGGCCACCATTGTGCCCACCTTCCGGTACCCCGTAGGCGGTGAAATGCTTCAGTGTAGAAATGATGTTTACCCCACTGCCTAGGTTACTGCCCTGAAAGCCCTTCACCATAGCAGCACCCATCATGCTGTTCAGAAAAGGATCTTCGCCATAGGTTTCTTCCACCCGCGACCACCTTGGTTCTCTGGCCAAATCCAGCACGGGCCCGTAGCCAATGTGCCCACCCTGTAGCCTGGCTTCCCGGGAGATCGTCTCTGCCATCTTGCCAATCAGGATTGGATTCCAGGTGCTGCCCTGCCCAATGGCCGTCGGGAACACCGTCGTACCAATGGCCATGTGCCCATGTGGACATTCTTCCGCGATAAAAATGGGGATGCCTAAACGGGAATGCTCCAGGTTATATTTCTGCAACATGTTTGTCGCCTGTGCCGCGGTATAAGGATTCAGTCCCGTGGCAAGGGTTTTCTGCGTCCATGGATCTGCCCGCAAGGTTGCCCAAAGATTACCAACCCTGTGTTCGGTTAAAGCCTTTTTGAACTTCTCCGAAACGCTGATCTTGTCGCCGGACTTATCGTACATCTCCCAACCCAGATGCGTCACCAGCTGCCCTAGTTTTTCCTCTATGGTCATCCTGCCAATCAGGTCCTCTACCCGCGCATCAACAGGCGCTTTCGCTTCTTTATACAAAGGCTTTTGCTGCGCAGCAGACCAGCATGGCAAGAGACTAAGGACAGTGAATAGGATCAGGGGAGCAAGGCGGGTTCGGGTGTTCATAAGATAGGTTTTATTCGAAGTACTTATTGCTAATTCAATTTATTGGAGATGGAAGCGCGCTTAGAGCATAAAGATGCCAACAAGCGGCACCACAACTTGCAGGATTGACTACTTTGCCTGGTAGGAAAATGCAAGGGCGCCAAAAAGATCAGGGTTATTTTTCAATGACTCGGGTAATTGAACCCTTACCACCTTATCTTTTAGCGTCCATTTAACAGGCTTACCGGTATTCAGTAGTGTTACAACACTGCCTTTCGCAGGCGGGTTGCCTTTCCAGCTGATCATTTTCCCAGGCTTACCAGAAGCATCCAGGCAATGGATCGCATATTTCATTTGCCCATCCTTGCTCTGGCTGAACCAGGTATTTCCATCCACATAATCCTTGGTGATGCGTGTGCCATAAATGGCCTTGCCATTAACCTTTAACCAGCGACCAATTTCCTCCAGTCTTGAAACTGCAACCGCCGGCAATAATCCGTCCGGCTGCGGTCCTACACCAAGGAGCAAACTTCCACCTTTCGCCACCACTTCTGCCATCGCTTTGATCACTGCTGATGCAGGTTTATACTGGTCGTTTTTCACAAAGCCCCAGGCATTGCCCAAGGTTAGACAGCTCTCCCAGGGATGGTCCAGCTGCTTCTCCGGGATCTTTTGCTCTGGCGTTTGGTAGTTTTCATAAGGACCATGCACGGTGCGGTCAACCATCAGTAAACCGGGCTGCTTGGCCCTGGCCATCGTTGCGATCTTCGGCATGTCGATCTGCTGGTCCCATTCGGGGATGGCAGCACCCCAGCTGCGCACCTCGTCATTTACGGTTTCCAGCGGGCGCACCCAGCCGCCATCAAGCCATAGAATGTCAATGGAGCCATAGTTGCTCATCAGCTCCGAAAGCTGGTTGTGCGTAAAGGTTTTGAACTGATTCCAGCGCCATGGGTGTTTACGGATATCGTAATTGGTATTGCGGTCCGGGGTCGCGTATTTTGACCACCAGAAGTATTGAGAGTGCCAGTCCGGCTTGGAGAAATAAGCACCAATCATGAAGTCGCGCTTGCGGAAAGCATCAAAAATGTGTTTGGCGACATCCTTCCGCGGGTTTCTTGCAAAAGGCCCTTTGGCAATGCTGAAATCAGATTGTTTGGTGTCGAACATGGCAAAGCCATCATGATGTTTGGTCGTAAACACCATGTACTTCATACCCGCGTCTTTACCGGCCTTCGCCCATTGCTCCGGATCAAACTTCAGCGGATTAAATTCCTTACTTAATCCCCAGTACCACTTCTTGTAATCTTCATAAGCGATGGTGCTGTCGCGCTCGATCCAGGGTTCTGAGCAAAGCTCCCAGGACTCGATGATACCCGGAACAGCGTACAGCCCCCAGTGGATCAGCATGCCGAACTTCTGGTCCTGCCATTGATCCAGCTTCTGGCGGACTTCAGGTTCTTTTGGCCATTCGTAAGTGCTGCTTTGCTGATGCACACCGTTCTGTGCCTGCGCCTTGCCATATGCTGAGAGTGCTAAGAGTAAGAGTAGGTAGGTTCTAATCCGCATGGAGCTGTTTTGGTTGTTGATGTATGATTTATTTTAAGGCTGATGAATCTATTTCCGAATCCCGAGCTCGGCAACTGTAATGCCTTTACCATCCAGACTACGTTTCCCGACAAAGCGGATGTAACGCGCTTGTACCTTTTCCTTCAAACTGATCACCTGTTCTATCGGATTTGCCCGAATGTTGGAGAACTCGCCTGAAACAACCTCCCTGTAAGTTTCACCATCTTCACTTACATAGAAGCTATACTGATCTGCAACGCCATCTACCTTTTTGTCCTGTCTCGGCAAATAGGTGAATGCAGAAATCCCGACAGGGAAACCAAGGTCAATATCAATACTGGCAGGCTTAAATTCAGCAGTACTTTCCGCAGTCCAGAGGGTAGCAGGATTACCGTCTATGGCGTTTTGAGCCTGATCACCTGCAGCAGGAGCAATTATTTTCCAACCGCTTTTACTTACCTCAGCAGCGTTTGTAACGGGCGCTGAAGCCACCTCCTTAGACTTTGGCTCCATATACAGACCGAAGTCGCTCAGGGCAATGCTCACTGGAGATTTGCTGATGGTTAACCGCAGTTGTTTTGCTTTCACAGGTTCCGCTAAACGGATCAAACGGTTCGCCCCAATGCTTGTTGCTGCACCAATCTTCTCCCATTTATTATTCCGCATGGCTTCGACTTCCACAGCTTCAATGCGCTGTCCGAGTTTTATATTTTCTCTCAGGCGGATCACGTTAAAGGTCCGCTCTTCCGGCAGCACCATGGTTAATGTTGGCGTATGTACCGCATCATCGGTGCTCCAGTAAGAATAGCGATCCTCATCCAGCAGATTTGCAGGGCCGAACCTGGCGGCACCTTTTGCCCGGATGTTCGATGCTTTAAGCGTTGCACCTTTTGCCAGGTTGGTTTTAAAGGTTTCACGCACTAAGTCGCCAAAGCCTTTTAAGGCGTTCACATCGGTATCATCCAGTAGCCCATCGCGGTTTGGAGATAAACCAAGATCCAGGTTTGCACCACGGCCAACGCTCTTGTAGTACAGGTCCATTAAGACAGCAGGCGATTTCACCTGATGGTTCTGGTTGGCGTGGTAAAACCATCCCGGACGGAGGGAGACATCCGCCTCTGCAGGCATCCAATATTTACCATTTCTTGTGCCTTCAATACCTCTGAGGTGCTGCACATACCCATTTGCTGGAGTTTTGCCTGCATCTGGTGCCAGGGGCGTATAGGTTGCCCAGCTGGTTTCTCCCGCATGACCTTCCTCGTTACCCACCCAACGTACATCCGGCCCTACGTCTCCGAAGATTACTGCAGCGGGCTGCATCTTCCTGGTAATGGCCCAGGTATTCAGCCAGTCATAATAGGTGGTCCGGTCGATCTTGCGGGTTTCATTTGCACCGCCATAATAGCCATCGCCACCATTGGCGCCGTCATGCCAAGAGATGAACAGCTTTCCGTAGTTGCTGTACACCTCACGGAGCTGCTCACGATATAGCTCCAGGTATTTCGGCGTGCCGTAATGTGGACTGTTGCGGTCCCATGGGGAAACGTAAACCCCCAGCTTCATGCCCAAGGCATCACAGGCTTCGCGATATTCCTGCAGCATATCACCTTTACCATCCTTCCAGGGGGTATTGCTGATGTTGTGTTCAGTGGTTTTCGTTGGCCAGATGCATAGACCGTCATGGTGCTTGGCAACCACAACCACACCTTTGAAGCCTGCGGATTTGGCTGTCGCCACAATCTGTTTTGCATCAAACTTCACCGGATTAAGAATCTTGGGATCTTCATCCCCAAAACCCCATTCCTTGTCTGTATAGGTGTCTACACCGAAGTGAATCAGTGCATACATCTCCATTTCGTGCCATTCCAACTGTGCAGGTGTCGGTAAAGCACCGTAGGGTTTGGGTGGCGACTGGCTGAAGCCAAATAGACTGGACATGCATAGCAGCGAGGATACGCAGAGGGATTTTGAAGATGTGGTTCTTTTCATGCTTAGGTTTTTAACTGATATCTTCTTCAGCCTGCTCAATCCTGACGGGTTGTATGGCAAGCTGATATTTATCTTCATCAAATTCTTTTTCACTTTTGGCAATCACAATTGTGGCGATGCCATTACCGATCATGTTGGTAATGGCCCGCGCTTCAGACATAAAGCGATCTACGCCAAGCAGAATAGCGATATGTTCTACCGGCATAATCTTCAGTGCCGTTAATGTAGAGGCCAGTACAATAAAGCCGCTGCCCGTTACGCCGGCAGCACCTTTAGAGGTTACCATCAGCACCGCCAGAATGGTTAACTGCTGACCAAGATCTAAGGGTACATGGAAAACCTGTGCCAGGAAGATCACGGCCATGGACAGGTAAATCGCTGTTCCATCTAGATTAAAGGAGTAACCTGTCGGGATAACCAGTCCTACGACCGACTTCTTACAGCCAATGGCTTCCATTTTCTGCATCATACTTGGCAGCACAGATTCTGAAGACGAGGTTCCAAGTACGATCAGGATTTCCTGACGGATGAACTTCAGGTAGCTCCATAAGGAGAATTTATAATAACGGCAGATGCCATTTAGGACCACAAAGATGAAAAGGAAGCAGGTCAGGTACACGGAGCCCATCAGCTTGGCCATAGGCAAAAGCGTATGCAGACCGTAAGTACCCACACTATAGGCCATGCCCCCGAAAGCACCAATCGGTGCGAGGCGCATCACGATCTTCATGATGTTGAAGAATACTTTAGAGACTTTGTCCAGGCCCCTCAACACAGAAGCACCTTCAGCGCCCATCTTGTTCAGCCCATAGCCGAAAAGGATGGCAAAGAAAAGTATCTGCAGAATATCACCTTTGGTAAATGATTCGAAGATGTTTTTGGGAATGATGTGGAAGAAGAACTCCGTCCAGTCGATACTTTCACCCTGTTCTGTGTAGGATTTGATCTTGGAGACGTCACCATCCGCAGCCGGGACACCTACACCAGGTTTCAGTACATTGGCCACAACCAGTCCGATGGCGATGGCCAGTGTGGAAACGATCTCAAAGTAAAGCAGTGCTTTTCCACCCACACGGCCAACCTTTTTCATATCGCCCATATGGGCAATACCTAAAACAATGGTCAGGAACACGATTGGTGCGATCAGCATGGTGATCAGGTTAATGAAGCCCTGACTGATCAGCTTAGCCTGCGCTGCGAAGCCAGGAACAAATGTACCCACCAGAATACCGAGGGTAATTGCAAAAAGGACCTGGAAAGTTAGATTCGCAGCAATTTTCTTCATTTGCCGATATTACGAATTTTGGCGCATTTAGCCGCAAGGCCTAAGTACCTGATTCGTTACGTAAGCGAATGTTTTTATAAGAAAGGCAGGCTGCTGACAGCTAATTGAACGTTGAAGCAGCCGGAGCTAAGTTGCGATGCCGCCCGAGTAAAACTGCAGGTCGTACAATCGCTTGTAATAACCTTCGAACTTAAGCAGCTCCTGGTGTGTGCCTTTTTCCTTGATCTCGCCCTTATCGAGCACAATGATCAGGTCTGCTTTTTGAATGGTAGACAGCCTGTGCGCGATAACGATTGCGGTACGACCACTCATCAAATTATCAATGGCATGCTGGATCAGCAGCTCCGTTTCGGTATCTACAGAAGAGGTGGCCTCATCCAGCACGAGGATAGATGGATTGTACACCAAGGCACGAATGAAAGAGATGAGCTGCGCTTGTCCTGCGGACAAGGTAGAGCCACGCTCCATCACATTGTACTGGTATCCGCCCGGCAGTCGCTGGATAAAATCGTGCGCACCCACTTTCTTCGCTGCATCCACCACTTCTTCCATGGTGATTTCCGGATTGTTCAGTGTGATGTTATTGAATATGGTATCTGAAAACAGAAAGACATCCTGAAGTACCGTTGCGATGTTGCTCCTCAGGTAGTCCAGATCATACTTGTGAATATTCACGCCATCAACCAGCACCTCTCCTTTCTGAATCTCGTAGAAGCGGTTCAGGATGTTTATGGTGGACGATTTACCGGCTCCTGTGGCACCAACCAGCGCCACGGTTTGCCCTGCCTTCACCTCAAAGCTCAGGTCTTTCAACACATACTGCTCATCGTTGTAGGCAAACCATACGTTTTTAAACGCGATCTGCCCCTCCATCGTCACCGGTTTATAGGTGCCTGTGTTGCTGGTCAGCTCATCGGTATCCAGCACTTTGAACACGCGCTCGGCACCCACCATCCCCATCTGCAGGGTATTAAACTTATCGGCAAGCTCTCGTATCGGCCGGAACAGCATGCTGATATACAACAGGAACTCGGTGATGGTACCCGGCGTTACATCCATGGGTTTCTCCAGGATACTCTTGGCGCCATACCAAACCAACAATCCCATCGACATCGCGGATATAATCTCCACCACTGGAAAAAAGATGGAATAATACCAGTTGGAACGGATGTTCGCATCGCGATAACGGGAGTTAATCTTCTTAAACTTCCGGTATTCTTGTTCCTCACGGGCGAAATACTGGATGATGGAAATGCCGGTGATGTGCTCCTGCAGGTAGGTATTCAGGTTGGACACCTCGGTACGGATCTCCTGGAATGCCGATTTAATGGCTTTTTGAAAAATGGATGTAGCTACGATCAGCAAAGGCAATGGCAGTAGCACAATGATGGTCAGCGCTACATCCCGGTATAACATCACAGCAATGATCACGATCACCATCAGCACGTCGCCGATGATCACGATCAGCCCTTCAGAAAATATATCAGCAATGGTCTCCAGATCGGAAACCGTACGGGTGATCAGCTGCCCGATTGGCGTACGATCAAAGAACTTCAGCCGCAGTTTAGTGATGTGGTTAAAGACAGCGGCGCGGAGATCTTTAATGGCCGACTGTCCCAGCGTATTTGTCAGTAACGTGTGGCTGTACTGAATTACACTTTGCAGCACCAATAACACGATCATCAGTATGGTCATGTTCAGCAGGCCTTGATAATCACCTTTAAGGATATGCTCGTCCAGTGTATATTTAATCAGGAAGGGCCTTACCGGCGCCACCAGTGCCAATAGAATTGTCAGGATAACGGAATAGATGAAAATGTTCTTGTAAGGTTTTACATATTGAAAAACCCTTTTTAACAAGTTTATGTTAATTACGTCACCTGTGATTTTTGACATTTTACTTTACAAATGGGTAAGTCACACGAACCAGGTACAGGCCACAGGCCGGCACCGATTGTCCCGCATTACTCCGGTTTTTACTATTTATAATATCTGCAATGGCCTCCACTGGAATTTCTTTCTTACCAACGCGGATCAGCGTGCCAACAATTGCCCGAACCATATTCCGCAGGAAGCGATCTGCTTCAATACGGAAAACCAGGCCATCCTCCGCCCATTCAAACCTTGCCATGCTGATCTTGCAGTTGTTGGTGAAAGTTTGGGTGTTCGACTTACTAAAACACGAGAAGTCGGTATATTGTTGAATGATTTCCGCAGCCTTATTCATCGCTTCCACGTCGAGGTCGCCTTTGAACAACCAGGAACGGTTCAGTTTAAAAGGATCCTTATGGAAGTGCAGGTAGTATTTATAGGCACGTGATGTAGCATGAAAGCGGGCATGTGCATCAGGCGCCACGGGAAAGATCCGCTTGATGGCAATGTCGTATGGCAGCAGGGCATTGATGCTTCCGACATACTGATTCAGCTTTTCGGCATCTACATCCTGCAGGTCCACATGCGCAAAAAACTGCGTGGCATGAACACCCGTGTCGGTACGCCCACATCCAAGCGAGCTAACAGACTGCCGGAAGAAGGTTGTAAGCGCCTTATCCAGACATTCCTGCACACTTAATGCATTCGGCTGAATCTGCCAGCCATGATACGCCGTACCATTGTAAGCCAGTTCTATGAAAAAACGATTTGAAGTCACTCCTGCAAAAGTAGTTGTTTAAGGGTTTAAACATCGTGTTTTTTGAAGTGCGATTATTTACCTTATGTAAATTCTCCTAAGCACTTCCATTTTCTTCGTCAGCACGCAGCACTACACAAACGTCATCTCCTTTTATCCGCTTTTCATATAAAAATGTATTTTTGATCAAAAAACAGAACCTGATGATACAAAGAATACAAACCATATGGTTTTTCCTGGCTGCCTTGAGCATATCCCTACTGTTGATGACCCCTATTGTGAGCAAAGTGGTTAATGATTCGGAATACTGGATTAATGCCATCGGACTCTATCAGCAGACGAATGGTAAAACGGTGATTGATCTATTTATCCCGGTGGCCATCCTAACCATCCTGAGTGCAGTGCTTTTATTGTTCACGATATTTAGCTTCCGTGACCGTAAGAAGCAAAAGAACTTTGCGCTGATCAGCCTGATCTTTATCTTAATTTTGTCAGTTTTGACCTATATCTATGTAGCTAAGATGCCCGGCGGACTGGAAGGTGTAAGCTACGAACTCGGTGCTTTCCTTCCTTTAATTTCGATCATATTCATCGGTTTAGGCGTTCGAGGCGTCAATAATGACGAGAAGCTGATCAAATCAGCCGACAGGCTCCGCTAACAAATACACCTAAACAGCTGATTTTTAAACCCATATAACCCCACAGCCGATCCTTGATCGGCTGTTTTTATTTACTTCGCTATCAATGAAATACGGATTAAAAACCTTACCTTTGCGGCTTAATTAAAAAAGTTAAAATGAATAACCCATTCAAATTATTGGGGATAAGTGATGACGTTGTTAATGCTGTAACGGATTTAGGTTTCGAAAATCCAACACCTATTCAGGAGCAAGCTATTCCTGTATTGTTAGAGGGCAGTAACGACTTTGTTGGTTTGGCCCAAACAGGAACAGGAAAGACAGCCGCATTTGGATTGCCGCTGATTGAGCTTATCGACTTTAAGCTCAACAAGCCTCAGGCATTAATTTTATGCCCTACAAGAGAGCTTTGTTTGCAGATTGCGAGCGACATCAAGAATTACTCAAAAAACATCTCTGGTGCTAGCGTGGTTGCCGTTTACGGTGGCGCGAACATTATGCAGCAATTGCGTGAGATTAGAAACGGTGTACAAATTGTTGTGGCTACACCGGGCCGTATGTTAGACATCATCGGCCGTAAAGCAATAGACTTCTCCAGCGTGAAGTATGTTGTATTAGACGAAGCCGATGAAATGTTAAACATGGGCTTCCAGGAAGACATTAACGAAATTTTGTCTACAACACCTGACGATAAAAAAACATGGTTGTTTTCTGCTACTATGCCTCCTGAGGTTAGAAGAATAGCGAGAAACTACATGGACAACCCTACGGAATTAACCATGGGTACCAAAAACACTGGTAACGTTAATATCGAGCACGAGTACTACCAAGTACGTGCAAGAGATAAATATGCTGCCCTTAAACGTATCGTAGATTTTAACCCTGAAATCTTTGCAGTTGTTTTTTGTAAAACTAAACTGGATACCCAGGATGTTGCAGAGCACCTGATTAAAGATGGTTACAATGCAGATGCTTTACACGGTGACCTTTCTCAACAACAACGTGATAAGGTAATGCAACGTTTCCGCGACCGTAACATGCAGTTGTTAATTGCTACTGATGTTGCAGCACGTGGTATCGACGTAAACAATGTTACGCACGTAATCAACTACTCTTTACCTGATGAGATCGAAAGCTACACTCACCGTAGCGGTCGTACCGGTAGAGCTGGTAAAACCGGTATCTCTATCTGTATCATCAACTCTAAAGAGATTGGTAAAATTCGTCAGATCGAAAGAATCATTGGTAAACAATTTACCAAAGCTGAACTTCCTACAGGCTTTGACGTATGTGAGAAACAACTATTCTCCCTGATCCACAAAGTACAGAACGTAGAAGTTAATGAAAGCCAGATCGACCAGTACATCCCTAGAATTATGGATGAGTTTGCTGAGTTGAGCAAAGAAGATGTGATCAAACGTTTTGCTTCCCTGGAGTTTAACCGCTTCCTGGAATACTACAAAAATGCACCTGATCTTAATGCAGCAGCAGATGAGCGTGGTGTACGTGGCGAAAGAGGCGAGCGTGGCGAACGTGGTTCAAGAAGCAGTGAAGGTTATACCCGTCTGTTCATTAACCTTGGTTCAGTAGATGATTTCACCCGTGGCGACTTGTTATCTTTCGTTTGTAATAACGGTAAGATCAGCGGTAAGAACGTTGGTAAAATTGACCTTAAAGGTGTTTACTCTTTCTTCGAAGTTGAAAACGAAGCTGTTGACTCCCTATTCAATAACTTTAAAGGTATTGAATTCAACAACCGTGGCGTAAGGATTGAAAAATCTGGTGACGCTCCGGTGAGCAGCGACAGAGGCGAACGCAGAAGCGGTGGTTACGGTGGCGGTGGTCGTCGTGATGGCGGTGAACGCAGAAGCTATGGCGGTGGCGGCAGACGTGAAGGCGGTAACAGCGGTGGTGGTTTCAGAGATTTCTCTGGCCGTAGCCGTGATGACAAAGCTGGAAGCGGAAGACGTGATGGCGGTGGCGATAGAAGACGTAGATCTTAATCAAAACATATAAATAAAAAAAGGCGGATCAATGATCCGCCTTTTATTTTTACTGAGAATTTTAAAAAGGTCAATATATTGTTGTTATGCAAAATGTGTTGGCTGTTCGTGTCAGTTCAGATCGGGCTAGGTAGGCTATATGTTATACCGTAAAAAAGGTTGAACGACACGATTTTATTCTCAGGAGTCTGAACAGTACTTAAGGCCATAACTAGGAGCCTGGATAAAACAAAAGGATAGACGAAGGGGAATTAAGTCGATACGATCTAAATTCTTGATTATGGCTATTACAAAACAATCAGTTGGGATAGATATCTCACAAGCTACATTTACAGTATGTCTGTGTCAGCGTGCAGAGAATGGCGAATTAGCGTTCTCAAAAGTAGTAACCTTTGGCAATGATACTAAAGGTTTTAACCAAATGCTTCGCTGGGCCAAGGGCGCTATCGCCATCGGACCAGAGCTTGTGTTTCTAATGGAAGCCACGGGTGTTTATTACGAAAATTTGGCACACCATTTACATAAAGTAAAGAAAAGGGTTCATGTGGTGCTTCCTAACACCTCTAAACACTACTTTTCGAGCTTAAACATCAAGACCAAGACAGATGCTGTTGATGCAAGGATCTTAAGTCAGCTTGGAGTAGAGCGGACTCATAAGCTTTGGACTCCACCTCCTGCCGCCTTATTACAGCTGAGGAATCTAACCAGATATTATGTTCAGCTACAAGAACAAAAAACTAGCCTTGGCAACATCAAGCACAGTAAGGACGCTTCGCACGATGTTCAAAGCTTCATTCTCAAGAGTAATAAAAAGTTGATTGAAGATATCGACAAAGAAATTGCAAAAACGTTAAAAGAGATAAAAAGGCTTATAGAAACAGACAGCAACCTGAAAGAAAGAATAACAAAGCTGCTCACCATAAAGGGAGTAGGTTTGATTACCATAGCTACTATCCTGGCCGAAACTATGGGATTTGAGCATTTCAGGAATGCTAAACAACTGGTAAGTTATTCAGGCTATGATGTCGTGCAAAGAGAATCAGGAACCTCCATAAAAGGCAAGACCAGAATCTCTAAAAAAGGCAATCGGTACATCAGAAATGCATTGTACTTCCCGGCAATGGTCGCTTGCAGATTCAATCCTGGTCTAAAAGAAATGTATACAAGAATCAATCAAAACAAACCCTCAAAGATGATTGGACAAGTTGCCATTCAAAGAAAGCTATTAATATTGATCTATACTTTATGGAAGAATGATACGGAGTTCATTGAGGGCTATAAACTAAGTAGTCCCAACCCGAAAGTTGAGACTACGCTAGATAGTTCCATAGTCGAACTTCTTTGAAATACAAAAATACTTTTTTGTCTAAAATGTTTGCAATTTATAACAGTACCTTTT